>NZ_JANJXQ010000153.1 GCF_024708915.1 Thiobacillus sp. | reverse complement strand
GCGGATGGCCTCCAGAATGCGCAGCGCGCCGAGGGCGTCGGAGTTGGCGGTGTATTCGGGTTCTTCGAAGCTGACGGCGACGTGGCTCTGCGCGGCGAGGTTGTAGATTTCGTCGGGCTGCACCTGCTGGATGATGCGGATCAGGCTGGAGCTGTCGGTGAGGTCGCCGTGATGCAGGATGAACTTGCGGCCGGTCTCGTGCGGGTCCTGGTACAGGTGGTCGATGCGGTCGGTGTTGAACAGCGAGGTGCGGCGCTTGATGCCGTGAACTTCGTAGCCCTTGCCCAGCAGGAATTCAGCAAGGTAGGCGCCGTCCTGGCCGGTGACGCCGGTGATGAGTGCTTTTTTCATGTAACGGGAGGGGCGGAATTAAGGCCCCAGAGAAATCAGCCTTGCATTCTAACGTAACCACCCCGTCACAAACAAAAACCAAGGTGCAGCGGCCTCTCCAGTAGGGAGAGAACATGGTTGAACTGCTTGCGCACCACTGACTGGCGACGTCTCGCCGACTCACACCGCTTGAACTATTTTATTGCGGCCGAGAACGCATCGATCACTGGCTGAATCAAATTGCGCTTGAGCTTGAGTGCCGCCTGATTCACCACCAGCCGCGAACTGATCTCACTGATATGTTCCACCGCCACCAGGCCGTTGGCCTTGAGCGTACCGCCGCTGGAAACGAGGTCGACGATGACGTCAGACAGGCCGACCAGCGGGGCGAGTTCCATCGAGCCGTACAGCTTGATGAGGTCGATATGCACGCCCTTGGACGCGAAGTGGCCGCGTGCGGCGTTTACGTATTTGGTAGCGACGCGGATGCGCGCGCCCTGCTTCACCGTTCCGGCGTAGTCGTAGCCTTCGCGCACGGCGACCATCATGCGGCAGTTCGCGATCTTGAGGTCGAGCGGCTGATACAGGCCGTTGCCGCCGTGTTCGTTGAGCACGTCCTTGCCAGCGATGCCGAAGTCGGCGGCGCCGTATTGCACGTAGGTCGGCACGTCGCTGGCGCGCACGATGATGAGGCGCACGTCGGCGCGGTTGGTGCCGATGATGAGTTTGCGCGAGGACTCGGGGTCCTCAGACGGGGTGATGCCTGCCGCCGCCAGGAGCGGCAGGGTTTCCTCGAAGATGCGGCCCTTGGAGAGGGCAAGGGTGATGCCGGTGTAGGTCATGTTGGTTTGTGTCGGGGATTGCAATTATTCAACCCGGATTATCCATTGAAACGCGGGGACGAATCGCAGTTCCAACAAGTTCACGCTGTTGCAGGAGGCCCGCCTTTATCCTCGATGCGCTCGTGGCCGTGGCCGTGGTCGAGGGCAGATGGCCATTGGTGATTGCGCCCTCCGCCACCGGCCCAACGGGCAGAAGGAGGCCGTAATCAAGAGGAACCCGGGGGTGCGAACCGCAATCATGGCGCGTCATTTACCATTCTCACCCAGATGCTGCGCCAGGCGAGCGATCAAGTCCGCATTGTAGTGGATGCCTTGTTGGCGCATGGCTGATGCCGCCTCAAAGAAAGACGGTATCAAGCCAAGGGATTTGGCTTTTGCCAGCACGCCAAGCGTGCCAGTCACACTCAGCCCGAGATACTCGGCAACCCCGCGTCCGATTCTTTCATCGATAATCACCTTGGATGCTCCACGTTTTCTGGCAAGAATGATGGTCTGCTTTTCACCGTGATCCAACTCGAACAAGACGGGTAATGTTGCGTCGTCTTCATTGGCGACGGACTTGACCCACCCCAGTGTTCTCAGATCAGGCACAAGAATCCGGCCCCCTTCGGCACATTCGTCGATAACGGCTTCGGCGACGTATATATCTGGTCGAATAATTCCGGCAGAAGACTCAGACGGTCAATGCTGGCTAATGCGATAAACGGTGTCGTGTTCGAGAAAACCATCACAACAAGGAAGTTTCTCTGGCGAAATCGTCTTCATTGTTTTCCAGTAGATTTGCACCACCTTCCTGCATGGCTTTCAGAAGAAAGTGGGCGCGCGGCACGCCCAACCAGCTCGCCGCCATACCAGAAGACAACTTGCCCTCACGGAACAGAGCAATAGCTGCCTCTTCCTTGACCAGTTCGGCAAATTGCTTGGCATCCAGGTGCAAGCCAAGCAGAATTTCCTGCGGGCATTGAATTTCAATTGTGCTTTGCATGATGCTCGACCTCCATCAAGTCTCAAACTTCCACGCTCGGAAAAGATGCGCGCGTATCCCGGCAACTCTCTAGACTATTCTACCGCCAGCATATGACCCGCCGCTTTCCCCTCGTTCAATCCGCAAAATTTCGGATGACCATAAAGCCTTCGCGCTCGGCCGCCAGGCTCAAGCGCGTATCCAGGCATACGAATTTCCAAGCTTCCGGTCTATGCTCGCAGACAAGCAACGCTGCTGCCAATTGCAGCGAATCGGCGGCGCGCAGGGGGTGAAGCCGCAGCAGGCGTTGAGCGATCTGACGCACGCCGTCCAGGGGTTGCACTTCATGCCAGGCTGCCTGCAGCGCTGCCAATTGACCCAACGCCAGCGTGATTTCTGTCGAATCGAGCCTGGCTTCACGTTCCAGCCTGGCCAAGGCGGAAGCGCACTCAACCGGGGTTCCCCACCAAGCAACGATTTCCGGATTGTTTTCGTAATAGCCGAGAGCTGGGGGCGTGCTCACTTCTCCAACCAGCAACGGCAGGATTGCAGAGCTATCCCAGAATTTCACCGCCCCGACTCGCGTTCTTCCAGCAAAGCCTGAAGTGCGCTGGCGTGCTGCAGGGGTATGGCGGGCGGTGTCAAACGACAGGCCATTCCATGGCCGCGCCGCAGGATGCCTTTGCGTTCCAGGAGCGCAAGTTCGTCCGACTGGCCGCTTTCACTCACGACCGGGATGAGCCGGGCGACCGGCCGGTCGTGGTCGGTGATGAGGATGGTCTCGCCGTGGCGCACTTGTTCAATCAGCGCACTCAACTGATTTTTGGTGGTGGATATTGAGGCGGTTTTCATTTGGCCATTATAGCCATAATCATATCCAGGTGCCCGGGCCGATGCCTGCCCCTTGCGGGTGCTCCTGCATGCGCTTCAATGCACCCGCTTGATGCGCGCCCCCAGCTGAGTGAGCTTTTCCTCGATGCGTTCGTAGCCGCGATCAAGATGGTAGATGCGCTCGATGGTGGTCTCGCCCGCCGCCACCAGGCCGGCCAGCACCAGGCAGGCGGAGGCGCGCAGGTCGGTCGCCATGACGATGGCGCCGTCCAGTCGCGGTACGCCGCGCACCAGGGCGGTGTGGCCGGAGACCTCGATGTTGGCCCCGAGGCGGCGCAGTTCCTGCACGTGCATGAAGCGGTTTTCGAAAATGGTTTCGGTGACGCTGGCCGCGCCTTCGGCGATGGTGTTCAGCGCCATGAACTGCGCCTGCATGTCGGTGGGGAACGCCGGGTGCGGCGCGGTGCGCACGTCGACCGATTTCAGCTTGCCGTCGGATTCGACTTCGATCCAGTCTGGCCCCGTCTCGACCTTCGCATCCGCCTCGCGCAGCTTGGCGATCACTGCTTCCAGCGTGTCGGGCTGGGCGTGGGTGGTGCGCACACGGCCGCCGGTCATGGCGGCGGCAACCAGGAAGGTGCCGGTCTCGATGCGGTCGGCCATCACCGAATAGTCCGCGC
>NZ_JANJXQ010000122.1 GCF_024708915.1 Thiobacillus sp. | reverse complement strand
CAGGCGATCCACGACACCGGCGCGCGGCTGACGCACGACGTGAAGAATATCCTGCAGTCGCTGAAAACCCTGCTCGCCGCCGCCGACATGTCCACGCCCGAGGACAGCGAGCGTCTGCTGGAACTGATGAAGCGGCAGTTGCCGCAGCTGGCGACGCGGCTGTCGCAGACAGTCGACAAGCTGAAGCAGCCGGCCGAAATGGATGTCGCGCACATACCGGCGCAGGCGTGGTGGTCGGCTCTGCAGACGCGCTACGAACACGACGACGTGCAGTTCTTCGCCGAGGCGGTCGACGACACGCCGCTGCCGCAGGATCTGTTCGACAGCGTGGCGGACAACCTGCTCACCAATGCCCTGCGCAAGCGTCAGGGGCAGCCGGATGTCGCAGTGGAAGTACGACTGGAACTGCACCCGCTGGTGAGCCTGGCGGTGACCGATAGCGGCGCGCCGGCACCCGAGCACGTGGCGCGCAATCTGTTTCTGAGCCCGGTGGCGTCGGATTTCGGCCTCGGGGTGGGCCTGTACCAGGCCGCGCGTCAGGCGGCGCGCGTGGGGTACCGGCTGGAACTGCCCGACAATCAGGCAGGACGGGTGTCGTTCAGGTTGCAGGCTACGGACAGCCGCCCGCCGGGCATACCCGGCTGATCAGCACGCTGAACGGCAGCCAGGCGACGAGGTCGTCGAACTCGCCCGCTGCGTCGCCCGGTTTGGAGGGGGGGCGGCTGACGTAGCGGTGGTCGGCGTCGAGGTTTTCGATTTCCTTGGCGCTGGTTCCGGGGGGCAGCGCAGGGGTGGGGCTGCCAAAGGGAATGTTGACATTGCGGGCTCCCCTGCCGTTTGCGCCGTACGATACCAGCACGACCGGCACACCGTCGACGACGTCGACGACCGGGCAGTTTTCTTCCGAACAAACTTGATTCCATGGATCGTCGGAGGTGGGCGCACTACCGTTATGGAATCCATTGGTTTTGCTGGTCAGATCGGCGTGGACGGCATAGTGCAGGCGATTGCCCCACGCATCCTGCGACGCCGTGCCGAGATCGACCCACGGAAACCATCCGGATTGCTTGGTGCACTCATTTCCGGTGCGGTTTTCTAGCCCGTCGCCGTCGCTGTCCGGACAAGGCAGGTAAGGGCGCGGCGTAGCGCCTCCCGTATTATGAGTCATGGCGTAACCCATGATCGCTTCCCGCGCTTCCTCGAGTGTCTTTTTGGTCTCAGCAATTCGCCGCGCCTGGATCTGCGCCGACAGCGGTACCGCCAGCCCGCCGATCAGGATGGTGACGATGACCAGCACGATGGCCAGTTCGATCAGGGTGAAGCCGCGCGTCCGCTTCATGGCGCAGGTTCCTCAGCGGCCGGTGCGGCGGGGGTGGGACGCAGCACCTGGTAGGGTTCGTACACGCGGCCGTCGGCGCGGACTTGGCCCGGCTTCAGCCCCGATACGGCCGCGCCGTCGAGTTGCGGCCTGCCGTCGATCCAGCGGGTTGTCTTGCCGTCGGAGCGGATCAGCATGCCGTCGAAACGCAGCGGTGCCGGCGCGGCGGGGGCGGCGGTTTTATTCTGGCCGCGCGGCTGGCTGAGGTCGCGGGCGCGCGCGGCTTCGAGTTGCGCCCGCTGGGCCGGGGTGTAGAACAGGCGGCCGGGGTCGGTGCCCGCTGCAAACCCTGAACCACAGAGGCACAGCGACACAGAGACAATCAAGATCGGGCAAGCGCGAATACCGTGGCGCCGCACGGGGTTGCACTTCTCTGTGCCGCTGTGTCTCTGTGGTGAACAGGTTTTCATTGGGCTTTCCCGGTGTCGGCCGCAACGGTAAACCACAGCAGTTCGCATTCGGCCAGCAGGCGTGGCTGGTTGACCGGCTCGAATGGCGCGTCGCCGGGATGGGACAGCTGGCAGCCCTGCACGCGGTAGACCCCGGGTGCGCGCGCCTTGAGCGCGTTCAAAAAGCGCGCGAGATCGGCCTCCACCAGCAGCGGCAGGGTGAGGGTCATGCTCGTCTGCCCCAGCGGCAGGCCCTGGGCGAGCGCGGGAAGCGAAGCGGCGCGCGGCGCCAGCCGGTAATCCAGGGCATAGAGCCCGGCATCGCGGTTGGCCAGTTGCGCCGCTTCGATCCAGGCCAGCCGGTCTTCTGCGCCGATAAAGCCGCGCGCGGCGAGCGCCTGATAATCGGCCAGGTGGGTGGCGATGAGCTGCTGCTGCTGGCGGCTGCGGTCGAGCTGCTGACGCGCGCCGTCGAGCGCGCTGCGTTGCTGCTGCAGGGCAAGCCCGGCGTCTTGCGCCTGGCCGCGGCTCCACAGTATGCCGCCCCCGGCCAGCAGCAGGGCCGTCAGCACCAGCAGCAGCGGCAGCTTGAGCGCGGCGAACGGCGGGTGTCTCATGGCCGGGCCTCGCGGTAGCTCAGGCCGAGGCTGAAGCGCGCTGCGTGAGGTTCGTTCGCGCCGGTATCGAGCGTTCGCCCCGACAGGGTGCTGGCGGAATCGGCGTTCACCGGGCTGCTGCGCAAGCGCACGTCATGCAGGGTGGGTACGGCCTGCAGGGTATGCATGAACCGGTCGATGCGCTGCATGGCCGCGCGGTAATTGCCGTCGAACGGAACCAGCGAGGCGTCGAGGCTGATCCGTGTTCCGCCGCCGGCCGTTGGCGCGTCGTCGGCCCACTCCAGCTTGTCGAGTGTGACGCCGGGCACCGCATCGATGGCCCGGCCGATGGCGGCAAGCAGCTCGCCGGTATCGGGCTGGCCGCTGCCGAGCTGGCGCGCGGCCAACGGCGGGTGCTTCTTGGCCGGGCCTCGCGGTAACGCAGGCCGAGGCTGAAACGCGCGGCGGGGGATTCGCCCGCGCCGGCATCGAGCGTTCGCCCCGACAGGGTGCTGGCGGAATCGGCGTTCACCGGGCTGC
>NZ_JANJXQ010000270.1 GCF_024708915.1 Thiobacillus sp. | reverse complement strand
TCACGCCCTGCGCGTTCATCCGATCACCTCGTCAATGCGTTGCCCGGCCCGTTGCTGGCGGCCGCGTAGTCGAGCCCGCATTTCCGGATGGACCTCGGCTTCGCGCGCCTCGGCCAGCACCTCCTGCCAGGTCATCGCGTGACGCCGCAGATAGCGCCACCAGCGCCAGCCGGCGTCGAGCGCCGCGGACAGCGCCAGCGCCGCCGCCAGCGCCAGCACGCCGCGCCCCACCCAGGCGGCGCTCGCAGCCAGCGCCGCGCCGGCCCCGTTGCCGGCCAGGTCCTGCAGCTGCGGCCAGCCGCTCGCCAGCGCCCAGCCCGCCGCCGCGGCGGCGAGCACCAGCTTGAGCAGCGCCTGCGTTCCATCGAACAGCGAATCGACGGAAAACAGCCGGGCAAAGGGCTTGAAAGGGTTGGCGCGGGCCAGTTCGGCGCGGGCGAAGCGAGGCGCGAACACCCAGCCCGAGAGCAGCACCGGCGCCACCAGCGCCGCGGCAAAAATGACGGCCAGCAGCGGCAGCAAAGCCCACAGCGTAGACCAGACCGCTTCAAGGAAAACCGGGGAGAGCGGCGTCGCCGCGTGGATGAACGCCGCCTCGATCATCGCCTGCAGGGCATGCAACAGCCGCGGCGCCAGCCAGCCCAGCATGCCCAGCGCCGACAGCAGCACGAGCCACGCCGTGAGTTCGGCAGAGCGCGGAACGTCGCCCGCGCTGCGCGCCTGTTGCAGACGCTGCGGACTTGCCGGTTCGGTACGGGAAAGATCAGTCTCCTCGGCCATGCTTGTCTCGAATTTTGGGGGAGTCTAGCACGAGGCGGGGCAGGCTTTCTGCGGTCGAGACAGCAGGCGCCCTGATCGGACAACGGGATTTTCGATCGGGCTGTTCGTCAACCCGCCCGATTCCAGGTACGCCGGCTGGCGTTGAAGAATATCAAAAGCGGGGACGATGATCCGGTGGCTGTTGCCCGATTAATTGACCTCGTCGATCCACGCCATCTGGATCGCCTCGAGAATCTTCTCGCCGGAATGGTTGGGGTCGTCGTCGAAATCGGGCAGTTCCATCACCCAGCCATGCAGGTCGGTGAAGCGGATGGTGCGCGGGTCGATTTCGGGATGCGCCTCGGCGAGTTCGATGGCGATGTCGAGGGTGTCCGTCCACTTCATATCAATGCCCTTCCTTGACCATGTTGATGGTGTATTTGGGAATCTCGATCACCAGGTCGCTGCCGGCCACGCGCGCCTGGCACGACAGCCGCGACTGCGGCTCCAGGCCCCAGGCCTTGTCGAGCAGATCGTCCTCTTCTTCGGTGGACGCATCCAGCGAATTG
>NZ_JANJXQ010000062.1 GCF_024708915.1 Thiobacillus sp. | reverse complement strand
GCCACCAGGTGCAAGCACCCGTGCTGCCGTTCGACTTGCATGTGTAAAGCATTCCGCCAGCGTTCAATCTGAGCCAGGATCAAACTCTTCAGTTCAATCACTGCTATTACTTCAAATACTTCTGTCGCTCAACTCAAACTCGCGTCGTCAATCAATCCAACGACGCTTCATTCAAGCGTGAGCATCTATGCTAGTTGCCGCCCCAGACAAAACCAGGACAGCTACCGCATCAACACCCACACCTATCGGCTGTAAATTGTTAAAGATCAATCGATTAGCACTTCAACTTTCGCTGCGTTGCCGTTTCGAGAGGTGCGCATTCTACGTGGTTTACATAAAACGTCAACACTTATTTCGAAATGGTTGCGGGGGCAGGATTTGAACCTACGACCTTCGGGTTATGAGCCCGACGAGCTGCCAGACTGCTCCACCCCGCGCCTGTCGCAATGAAACCGCGTCAATCGAGAAGCGGAACTATAGCAAAGCGTGCCCGGCTGCGTCAACACTTACGCGCCTTTCCGAATAAACCAGCGCGCCTGGAAGCCGACATTTCCAATGTTTTCAAACGACTGGAAAGATCGGTCTCGCTCGGGCAACTCAGTAAAAAATTAGATGTGGCATGGCATGGCCGGAAAATCTGCACTTTTATTGTGCGGACAGTCCATCGCCAAAGCCGCTACCATTCAAGCGCCGCTGTTTATCGAGGAACACTTGTGCACATTGCTGATTTCACCCTGTCGCGCTTGCCTCGCATCGAGTTCGGCTCGGGGGTAGTGGCCAGACTGCCGTCAATAGCCAACCAATATGGGCTCTATGCGCTGCTCGTGACCGGTGCCGGCTCACTCAAGCATTCGCCGTTCTGGGCAAACCTGACGACCGGGCTGAAAGCGCAAGGTATTTCATGGCACCACCTGACCATAGCGAGCGAGCCCTCACCCGAGATGGTGGACGAAGCCGTGCGCATCTTGCGGACGGAGCCCATTGATGTGGTTATAGGCATCGGCGGTGGCAGCGCGCTGGATGCCGCCAAGGCGATTGCCGGTCTGCTCAAACCCGGCAATTCGGTCATGGACCACCTGGAAGGGGTGGGGCCCGAGCTGGCTTATGCCGGCCCAGCCACTCCGTTCATTGCTGTGCCGACCACGGCCGGAACCGGTTCGGAAGCGACCAGGAATGCGGTATTGAGTCGGCAGGGTGCGGGCGGCTTCAAAAAATCCTTTCGCGACGAGAAGCTGATGGCAGAAGTCGCCCTGGTCGATCCGGATCTGCTGGCGACCTGCCCGCCTGCCATCATCGCCGCCAACGGCATGGATGCCTTCACCCAGTTGCTGGAGTCCTATGTGTCCAGCCGTGCCTCGCCGTTGACCGATTCGCTCGCCTGGGGGGGCATGAAGGCCGCGCGCGACGGCCTGCTGGCGCTGTATGCGGACGCCGGCGACGCTGAGGCGCGCGCACGGATGGCCTATGCGGCGCTGGTGTCGGGCATCACGCTAGCGCAGGCCGGACTCGGCTCGGTACATGGACTGGCCGCACCGCTGGGGGCGTTTTTCCCGATTCCGCATGGTGCCGCGTGCGGCACGCTGGTGGCGGCGGCTACGCGCATCAATATCGAAGCCCTGCGCGCACGCGAGCCCGCACATCCGGCACTGGAAAAATACGCCCAGGTGGGCCGCCTGCTGAGCAGACAGGGAAAGCTGGAACGGGATGCGTCACACGCAGCTCTGATCGACACGCTGGAGGCCTGGACGCGCGAGTTCAAGCTGCCGTCGCTGGCGCATTACGGCGTGCAGCACGCAGATATCCCGCGCATCGTTGCCGACAGCCGCGGCAGCAGCATGAAAACCAACCCGCTCCGGCTCGACGACGGCGAAATCGCGGCCATTCTCACTGCGCGAATTTGACGGTGGCCCGCTCAAGTTAAACCCGCACCATCCGCTATTTGTGCGACTCAATTTTCTGGAGCGCATCATGTCCGGCGGCCTGGTTTTCCTCATCGTGCTTGCACTGCTCGCCGTCTTCGGTGTATTCGTCTTCAACCAGCTGGTCGCATTGAAACACAACGTCGGCAAGGCCTGGTCGAACATCGACATCCTGCTCAAGCAGCGCCACGACGAGTTGCCCAAGCTGGTCGAGACCTGCAAGCAATACATGCAGTTCGAACAGGAGACGCTGGAAAAGGTGATGCAGGCACGCAACCAGGTGGCGAGTGCACGCGAATCCCACAACATTGCTGCACTGGGGCAGGCCGAGGGCGCCCTGCGACTCGGGCTCGGCAATCTGTTCGCCGTCGCCGAGGCCTACCCCGAGCTGAAAACCAACCAAACCTTCCAGCATCTGCAGGCGCGCATCACCGGCCTGGAAAACGCCATCGCCGACCGCCGCGAGTTCTACAATGATTCGGTGAACGTCAACAACGTGCGCGTCGAGCAATTCCCCGACACCGTCGTCGCGCGCCTGTTCGGTTTTCGCCCGTTTCCGCTGCTGCGCTTTGCGGCCACAGAGAAGAAAGACGTCGACCTCAAACAGCTGTTCACCAACTGATGTTTCGCGGGGCGGCCGAATGGCGGCACGACTACGCCAACCTCGCGCTGGGCGGCGGCAATCTGCTCATTCTGCTGCTCGGCCTCAAGCTGCAATCGCGTGCCGGCTGGCAAATCACCCTGGTGCTGATCGGACTGACCAGCTGCTGGGCATGGTATGCCAACCTCAAGCGCCATCGCACGGTGGCGGATACGCCGACCTCGCGCATCGCCTCGGCGCCACAAGGCTACATCGAACTCGTCGGGCGCGGCCGGCAGCCGCCGGGCGCCGGGCTGGTCAGCCCGGTCAGCGGGCTGCCCTGCCTGTGGTACCGCTACCGCATCGAGCGCAAAGACGGCAACCGCTGGGAACACGTCGAATCCGGCGTGTCGCACGACACCTTTGGCGTGGACGATGGCAGCGGCCATGTGCTGGTTGACCCCGACGGCGCGGAAATCCACACCTCGCGCAAGCAGGTTTCGACGTCGGGCGGCTACCGCAAGACCGAATGGACCCTGATCGAAGGCGAGACGATTTATGTCATCGGCGAGCACGTCACCCTCGGCGGCCCCAACGCCGTGCTCGATAAAAAAATGGACCTTGCCACGCTGCTGGTTGAATGGAAGCAGGACAAGACCACCCTGCTGGCGCGTTTCGATGCCGACCGCGACGGCGAAATCAGCCTGGCGGAATGGGAAGGCGCGCGCCAGGCCGCGTCCGGCGAAGTCGACCGCATCCATCTCGACATCCGCCTGCAAGACGGCATCCATCTCATGCGCAAGCCGGCGCATGGCCGTCCGTTCCTCATCGCCAACCGCGAGGTCGGCGCGCTGGTGCGGCATTTCCGCCTGTGGAGCTGGACACATCTGACGCTGATGATGGCCGCGCTGCTGGGGCTGACACTGGTCGGACACGCGGCCTGAGTACCGCTTGCCCTGCCCGGCTTCACGCCCTATAGTCAAGGCACGGAGGATGCATCATGAAACACGCCATACCCGAAACACCCGCCGACTACGACCATACCCGCATCATCGAGCGGCCCGATGGCTGCTACTGGATCGATGCCGACAGCGGCGAAGAGTACGGCCCCTTCGGCAGCCTGCTGGAAGCGGTGCAGGATATGGAATACAACGCCGACAGCGACTATGAACCCGGCGAGACCGTGGCAGAAGCCGAGGATGAACTGGGTATCTCGGACTGGATCGACCCCGACACCGGCGATCCCGGTGATGAATCTCACCGCCCGGTAGAGTGAGTCCCGGCTGAGGCCGGCGGTTGCGGGGCATTCCGCGCAGCGCACTCCGCCGCCCGCGCCTCGCGTTCAAACGGATTGTCGCGGTAAGGGTTGCCGCCGCGCGCCCAGGCAAGCAACCCGGCCAGCGGATACAACACCAGCAGCAATATTCCCCAGCGTTCGAACTGCCTGACATGCGCCCGCTCGTGAGCCCGGGTCGCAGTCAAGGCGGCCAACGACACCCCGACCACCACATGCCCCAGGGTCATCGCGGCAACCGATCCGCTGAAAGGGAAGCCGCGCTGCAGCACCCGCGCCGGCCAGCCGCCGGCGGCCTCCAGCACGCCGTCGACCCGATGCAGCACGCCGCCGCTGCTGCGCGCGATCAGCGCAACCAGCATGCCTGGCAGCGTCACCGGCAACGCCCACAGGTAAAGCAAGACCTTCAGCATTGCTGGCGCCGCATTCCAAAATGCGTATGCCGGCCCGATCGCCGCCTCGTCCGGCCGTTCATCGAATCAGCGCGAATCCGGACCACAACGCAGTGCGGGATCGTCCCGCCTGTTAGCGCTCTCGCGTTCATCCGCGCCGGCTCAATAAGTATCTGTCGCCCCCGCAAACCAGCGCACCTCCGGCAAGCCATGGCGCACAAAATGCGCGCGCGCCTGTTCCAGCTGCGCCGCGGTGCCCGCCGCATAGACGTCGAAGCGATGCAGATCGGGGTAGTCCACCACGATGCTTTTCAGCACGCTTTCCAGGTCGTCGGTCGGCGTGTGCGGCACGTAGTTGAAATCGTCCAGCGCATCGGCCCAGGTGCGGCACAGGTTGTCCTGATAATGCCCGGCTGCATCGGCCAGCCAGTGAAGATCCATCGATTCGACCAGTTCCAGCGATATGGCGTGCTGGATCAGGCTCTTGATCGGCGCGAAGCCTACACCGAAGGCGAGGAAAATCGCCGGTCGCGGCGAATCTTCGTCCAGTACGAACTCACCGTACGGCCCTTCCAGCGCCACCACATCGCCGGCTTTCAGGGTGGTGAACACAGCCTCGGCGAACGCATCGCCGGGACGGCGCGGAATCTGCAGCTCGATATTGCGGTCTTCGCACGGGCAGCTGGCAATGGCGTAGCGCCCACGCACGCCATCGATCGACACCTCGATGCTTTGTCCGCCGAGATACCGCAGGCGCTGGCTGCGCGGCGTCAGAATATGCAGCGCCGCGATCTGCGAATTGAACATTTCCACCGACTTGACCTTGGCGCCGAGCCGCTGCATCGGAATGTCGTGCGCGCCTGCCACATTGGCCTCGATCACCACGTCGTTCACCGGCGCATAGGCACACAACAGGATCGCCCCGGCATCCTTGTCGGCCTGCTTCAGCACATAATCATGCGCACGAACTTTCTTCACCTCGCCCGACACCAGCCGCGCCTTGCAGTCGCCGCAGTTGCCGTTGCTGCAGCCGTAGTTGAGCGAGACCCCGTTGCGCAACGCGGCATCGAGCAGCGTGTCGTTGCCCTCCACAAAGAATTCGTGGCCGCTTGGCTGGATGGTGACGTGGGCTGACATGATTTTACGTATCCTTTCCTGTGCGATCGCTGCCTGCGCCAGCACCGCATCCGCCGGCATTTCGGCCAGATTGCGCAGCAGGAAAGCGCGCAGGGTATGCAGGGCATGGCGCGTCTCGGCGCTTTTGTCTTCTTCGATTTCGTCGATCTTCTCGTCCAGCCAGAGCATCACGTTGCCGTAATGCAGCAGCAGGGATCTGGCCGCCGCGTAATCGTCGCCCAGCTCGGTCAAGCGTGCCGCCAGCACGTCCTTGTCCGGCAGCGCGCGCTCAAGCACCCGCTTGGCGAACGCCCTGTCCTTGATTTCCGTCACCCGGCGAAACTCCGCATCGTCGTCCCATTTCACCTCGGGAAACGCACGCAGCAGCTCGTCGAGTTCGACCATGCCGTCAAACGTCGCCAGCGTGCCGTTGCGGATCATTTCCTGCAGCGTATGGCGCGGCTGCCCAACCAGCTTGACCACCCGGGATAGCGGAAGTAAATGGCTCATGCCGTGATGTTACCGCGCGCGCCGAATATATAAAATCGGCAATCCATCCGATTCTGAATCCGTGATCCCATCGGGCGGATGCTTCTGCCCCTACAATCGCGTCATGCCTGTCATCACCACCCGACCCTGTCCCGCCGATGCCCGTGCCGCGCTCGAGCAGGCCGGCCTCGCGCCCGCCTGGGCGCGGCTGTATGCCGCCCGCAGCGTCACCCATCCCGATCAGGTTGCGCACCGCCTACCGCAACTGCTGTCGCCTGCCGGGCTGCTGCACATCGAGCGTGCCGCCACGCTGCTGGCCGATGCCATCCGCGACAACAAACGCCTGCTCATCGTCGCCGACTACGACGCCGACGGCGCCACCGCCTGCGCGGTCGGCGTGCGCGGCCTCACCCTACTCGGCGCGCGCGTCGAGTACCTGGTGCCCAACCGGCTCGAACACGGCTACGGCCTCACCCCCGACATCGTCAGGCTTGCCGCCGAACGCCGGCCCGATCTGCTGGTCACGGTAGACAACGGCATCGCCGCGGTCGACGGCGTGACGGCGGCGAACGCACTCGGCATCCCGGTGCTGGTCACCGACCACCACCTGCCCGGCGACGCCCTGCCGGATGCTGCCTGCATCGTCAACCCCAACCAGCCGGGATGCGGTTTCGCGTCGAAAAATCTAGCCGGGGTGGGAGTGATGTTCTACGTGCTGCTGGCGCTGCGTGCCGAACTGCGCCGGCGCGGCGCGTATGCAGAAAAAGCCGAGCCGGATCTGCGCACCCTGCTCGACCTGGTTGCGCTCGGCACCGTTGCCGACGTAGTAAAGCTCGATGCCAACAACCGTACCCTGGTCGAGCAGGGCCTGGCGCGGATGCGCGCGGGCAAGGCCAGTGCCGGCATCAACGCGCTGTTCCGCGCCGCCGGACGCGAGCCCGCGCGCGCCACCGTGTTCGACCTCGGCTTCATGCTCGGCCCGCGGCTCAACGCCGCCGGCCGCATCGACGACATGGCGCTCGGTATCGAATGCCTGCTGACCGACGATCCCGCTGCCGCGCAGCAGCTGGCACAGCAGCTCGACGAACTCAACCGCGCCCGGCGCGACGTCGAGGCCGGCATGCTGGAGGAAGCACTCGCCATCCTCGCCACCTTCAATCCCGACGACAGCCACAGCCTCACAGCGTATCAGCCCGACTGGCACGTCGGCGTGATCGGCATCCTGGCATCGCGCCTGAAGGACAAGTTCCACCGCCCCACTGTCGTATTCGCGTCCAGCGACGGCGGCGAACTCAAAGGCTCCGGCCGCTCCATCCCCGGCCTGCACCTGCGCGACGCGCTCGACCTGATCGACAAGCGCCATCCCGGCCTGATCGTCAAGTTCGGCGGCCACGCCATGGCAGCCGGCCTCAGTCTATCCGCCGGCCGCCACGCGGAGTTCAGCGCAGCATTCGAGGCGGTGGTGAGCGAACTGATCGATCCGGCCGATCTGGAAGGCCGGATCGAGACCGACGGTGAACTGGAGCCCGCCGAGCACCGCTACGAACTCGCCGTCGAGCTCGACCACGCAGTCTGGGGGCAGGGCTTCCCCGCCCCGCTGTTCACCGCCACGTTCGAGGTCACGGCGCAGCGCGTCGTCGGCGAGAAGCACCTGAAACTCAAACTGACGCGCGCAGGCCAACAGTTCGAAGCGATGCACTTCTTCCACCCCGACCCGCTGCCGGAACGCATCCGCGCCGTCTACGCGCTGATGCCCAACACATTCAATGGCCAGTGCTCGCTGCAGCTGAAGCTGCAGCACTGGGAAGCGACAGAGCCGGAGGGAGACAAAAAAATGGTGGGGTGAACCGCGCCAGGTGGCCGCATTCTTCGCCAGTCAGTTCGGTTGCGTTGTGCATGGGCTCCCCTGTTGGGGTTTGAGCATAAGCATGCGCAATGACAGCGAAGTGACAGATTCAAGATTCAGCCCTTCACACGCGCGTAACGCTTGCGGCCTATCATCCACACACCCCCATTCCCGCCCCTTCCCCATGAGCCACGAAGAATTGCGCCTGCATCTGGAACACATCCTGGCAAACGCGCGATTGATGACCTTGCTGCAACCGATCCTCAATCTGGTCGACGGGCGGGTGATGGGCTACGAGGCTCTGTCGCGCGGGCCGTCCAACAGTCCGCTGCATGGGCCGCAGGCGCTGTTCCGCGTGGCCGAGCAGCACGGCCTGTTGGCGGCGCTGGACTGGGCCTGCATGCGCACGGCGCTCAGCACATTCGCGCGGCTGAAACTGCCGGGCCGGCTGTTCGTGAACCTGTCGCCCGGCAGCCTGCTCGACGCGTCCTTCGCCCCGGCCGCGGTATTGGCGGCGCTGAACGACGCAGGCCTGGCCAGCAGCCAGGTGGTGGTCGAAATCACCGAAAGCGCGCCCGCGATCGACTACGCGCAATTGCGGCGGGTCGTCGCCGGATTGCGCGCAGCCGGGGTCGAGGTGGCCCTGGACGATCTGGGCGAAGGGTTTTCCAGCCTGCGGCTGTGGTCGGAAGTGAAGCCGGCTTTCGTCAAGATCGACAAGCATTTCATTTCCGGGCTGCACCAGGACCCCCACAAGCTCCAGTTCGTGCGGTCGATCAAGCTGCTGGCCGAAGGCGCTCATTCCATGGTCATTGCCGAAGGCGTAGAAAGCACGTCCGAACTCGCGGTGCTGAAAGATCTGGGGGTGCGTTATGCGCAAGGCTATCTGATCGGCCGTCCCTCGCCGGTGCCGGTCCGGCTGCCGCCGCGCGAAGTGCAGGCATGTCTGCAATCCGGCACGGTGAGCGTGTTTCCCGTGCCGCGAAAAGGCGACGGCCTGCACATGTCGGCCGGCAAGCTGGCGGTGTCTGCACCGTCGGTCGGCGCGCTGACGGCCAGCCAGGACGTGCTCGAACTGATGATGCAGCATCCCGACCTGCATGCAGTGGCGGTGGTGGAAAACGGCATTCCGGTCGGCATCCTCCACCGCCCCGCCCTGCTCGACCAGTTCATCACCCTGTACGGGCGCGAACTGCATGGCCGCAAACCCTGCCGCGAGCTGATGGACGACGATCCGCTGGTCGTCGATAAGGCCACGCACATGACCGAACTGTCGGAACTGGTGGTGAAAAAAGGCAAAATGGCCTTCACCCAGGGATTCATCATCACCAGCGAAGGACGCTACCTGGGGCTGGGGTCGGGTTTCGACCTGATGCGCGAGGTGACCGAAATGCAGATCGTCGCCGCGCGCTATGCCAACCCGCTCTCCGGCCTGCCCGGCAACGTTCCGCTCCAGGAGCACATGGAGCGCCTGCTCGTCAACGAACAGACCTTCGTCACCGCATATTTCGACCTCGACCACTTCAAGCCCTACAACGACGTCTACGGATTCCGCCGCGGCGACGACATCATCCAGCTGCTTTCACGGATCATGCGCGAAAGCTGCAACCCCGAACTCGACTTCGTCGGCCACATCGGTGGCGACGATTTCGTCGTGCTGTTTCAGAGCCTCGACTGGGAAGTGCGCTGCCACGGCATGCTGGCCCGCTTCGACCGCGAATGCCTGGCCCTGTTCAACCCCGAACACGTGGCAGCCGGCGGCTACCGCAGCGAAGACCGGCGCGGCACCATGACTTTCCATGCTCTGGTGTCGCTGTCCATCGGCGCCGTACTGGTCGACCCCACCCATTTCCACCAGTATCAGGAAATCGCGCGCGCCGCCGCCGAAGCCAAACGCATGGCCAAGCGCGCCGATGGCAGCAGCCTGTTCATCGACCAGCGCAAAATGCCATTCGGGCGAAAGCTGGCGCCGGATGAAGCCCTGCCCCTGGCGAATTGCGCCTGAGCCGTTCGCTCAAACCCCGGCGCTCGACACGCCTGGCGCAACGCTGGGCGCACCCCTGCCCGCGCACCTTGCCGGGCCGGCGAGCATCAGCAACCCGTCCTTGGGTTCCGGCGGGTTGCCCACGGCGGCGGCCGTTCGTCGCAAACGACGCCCGCCACCGTGGGCAACCCTGCATAACTTCTTGCTCGATATGGAAGGGAGGGTAGTCCAGCGAGCCGAAAGGCCTGCCCCGCACCCGCCGGACCAGCGCAGCCGCCGCGCTACGCGCGCCGCAGCGCAAGGCATTACAATCCGCTGAAACCTTGCGAATCGTCATGCCGCCGATCACCTTTGCCCTCGTCCTGCTGAATGTCCTGGTCTATGCGCTCGAACTTGTCACCGGGCCGGAGATCATCCGCGTCTTCGGGCTATGGCCGCCGGGGTCGGGCGGTGCGTTCCATGTCTGGCAGCTGGTCACCTACAGCTTTTTGCACGGCTCGCTCTTGCATCTGGGACTCAACATGCTCGCCATCTGGATGTTCGGCGCCGAACTGGAACGACGCTGGGGCGACCTGCGCTACCTGCTGACCTACCTGTTCAGCGTGGTCGTCGCCGCGATGACACAGATCGCCGTCAGCGGCTATTTCCTGCACGCCAGCGGACCCGTCATCGGCGCCTCCGGCGGCGTGTTCGGCCTGCTGATGGCCTATGCGCTGTACTTTCCCAACCGTGTCATCGTCGTCATTTTTCTGCCCTTCATCCGCATCCCCGCGCGCACCTTCGTGCTCGGCTACGGCCTCATCGAACTGTTTCTGGGTGTCACCAACACCACCGCCGGCGTCGCCCATTTCGCGCATCTGGGCGGACTGTTCGGCGGCTGGCTCAGCGTGCAGTATTTCCGCGGACGCGGGATGTTCGGCAAGCGGCCTTCGGCTTAAAGGTTCAAGTTGCAAGTTACAAGGGGGCCGTGGCTCGACATAAAGCCGCTCGCTCTCCTTGAACCTTGTAACTGAATGCCTGCCGTTCAGGCGTACCCCTCCGGGTTCCCCGACTGCCAGCGCCAGGCATCCGCGCACATCCGCGGCAGGTCGTACACCGCGCGCCAGCCCAAGTCGTGCGCGGCACGCGACGGGTCGGCCCAGCATTGCGCGACGTCGCCGGGGCGGCGGTCGACGATTGCATACGGTACTTTTTTCCCGCTGGCCGCCTCGAACGCGCGCACCATGTCGAGCACGCTCACCCCGCGCCCGGTGCCGAGGTTCCAGGTATGAAGGCCGCCGTGGTGCTGCAGCCGGTTCAGCGCCGCCACATGCCCGCGCGCCAGATCGACCACATGGATGTAGTCGCGCACCCCGGTGCCGTCGGGGGTCGGGTAGTCGCCGCCGAACACGTTGAGATGCGGGCGCCGGCCCACCGCCACCTGCGCCACATACGGCATCAGGTTGTTGGGAATGCCGCGCGGGTCCTCGCCGATCAGCCCCGATTCGTGCGCGCCCACCGGGTTGAAATAGCGCAGCAGCGCAACATTCCAGCCCTCGTCCGCCAGCGCGATGTCGCGCAGCATCTCCTCGATAAAAAGCTTGGAACGGCCGTACGGATTGGTCGCCGACAGCGGAAAATCCTCGGTGATCGGCACCGTCGCCGGGTCGCCGTACACCGTGGCGGACGACGAGAACACCACCGACTTCACCCCCGACTCGGCCATCGTCTCGAACAGCGCAATGCTGCCCGCGATGTTGTTGTCGTAATACAGCAGCGGCTTGTCCACCGACTCGCCCACCGCCTTCAGCCCGGCAAAATGCACCACCGCGTCGATCGCATGCCGGGCGAACAAGGCGCGCAAGGCCGCACGGTCGCGGATGTCGCCCTGCACGAAGGCCACCTGCCTGCCCGCAATCTGTCCCACCCTTTCCAGCGATTTCAGGCTGCTGTTCGACAGATTGTCGAACACCACCACCTCGTGCCCCGCCGCCAGGCATTCCACTGCGGTGTGCGATCCGATATAGCCGGCACCGCCGGTCAACAGAACTTTCAATTCGACTCCCCCTTTTTGTCGCAGCCAATACCCGCTCACATTGTTATTCGCCTGGATGCAACTTGAATGTTGCGACTTGTATCTTGACCCTACCTCTTCGGCATCGCCTCAAGCCAGTTCTCGACCGCAAGCCCCGGCACCCGGGAAAACTCACCGGTGTTTGCTGTCACAAGAGTCGATTCGATGGCCAGAGCGTGCGCGGCGATCAACATATCGTTCGGGCTGATCGGCGTGCCGGCCTGTTCAAGATGAAAATGCAGCTTCGCATATTCGCGATCGGTGGGGATATCGAATGGACGGACCTCCAGCGCTGCAAGGATGGCGTCCACTTGCGCGGTGAGCTTCGGCGCATTTCGTTTGGCCGCCCCGAAGCGCAATTCGCTTGCAGCGATCATGGACGTGCAAACCAACTTCTCCCCCACTTGCGCAATGCAAGTCGCAATCCGGCCCTGCAGATTCCGCACCAGGTCCGACAGGATATTCGTGTCCAGCAGATAAAGCGGCATTCGGCTCAAAGTTCTACGTCGTCCAGGGGCAACATGCCCTTGTCGATATCGGGAAACGCCTCATCCAGCGCGCGCAGCGTCGACAGCGTGGCCAGCAGCCCCTTTTTCCGGATCGGCTCGATCACCAGACGATCGTCCTCACGACGAATGATCGCCTCTTCGGCATCCATCTCTAACTCGCGCGGAATACGGATCGCCTGGTTCCGCCCATTGCGAAAGAAACGGACATGTCTTCTTTTATTCATCGGCGCCCCCTTCATCGTTAGCATATGCCAACGCCTCTCTGCCTTGCATGTGAGTGTGTCAATCAACCAATCCCCCTTGCCCCTTGAATCTTGAATCTTTGAATCTCACTTCCCCAGCAACTGGCGCGCCGCGCCCAATATGAACAGCGTATTCGTCACCAGATAACGCTTCCACAATCGCCCCGGCTCCGACAGCAATCGATGCAGCCATTCCAGCCCGTTGTCGCGCATCCAGGCCGGCGCGCGCTGAACCGTGCCGGCGTGGAAATCAAACGCCGCGCCCACACCGATCATCACCGCATTTACTCGGCCACGATGCTCCGCCATCCAGCGCTCCTGCTTGGGGCAGCCCAGGCCGACGAACACGATGCCCGCGTCGCTGGTGTTGATCCGCTCCATCGCCGCCGCGTCTTCCTCCGGCGTCAGCGTACGGAAGGGTGGTGCCTCCATCGTGAGGCGCAGGGCCGGAAACGCCGCACGCAGCCGCTCTTCCAGCAAACCCAGCGTCGCCTCGCTGCTGCCGTAGCAATACACCGGCAGGTTTTCCGCTGCCGCGCGTCCGCACAGCGCCCACATCAGATCCGGCCCGCTGATGCGCGGCTGCCCGGCAAAGCCCTGCCGCCGCAGCATCCACGCCACCGGCGCGCCGTCCGGCGTCGCCATGTCCGAGCCGTTGATGATGCCGCGATAGCCCGCATCGCGCGACGCGCTCACCACCACGTGCACGTTGCAGATCGTCACATAGCGGCTTTCGCGCGCATGCGCCCAGCCGAGCAGGCGCGCCATCGCGGCGTCCCACGACAGCGCGTCGATCTGCGCGCCGAGCACGCTACCGGTAGTCCGGCCATTTATTGGTTCCATTCTGTTCTAGCCAAGACCATTGCCTGCAAAGCGCGCCGTCTTAGCCCTCCTCCCTTGAACCTTGCATCTTGCAACTTGTGTCTTTGACTTGTCGTTGCTCGGCCAGCGCCCCGTCATAAATCTCCATCAGGCGCTGATAATTCACGTCCGCCGAAAACTCGGCCTTGTATTGCGCACGCGCCATTCTCCCCATCTCCGCCATGCGTTCGGGATTCGCCAGCGCCCACGCCATCTTGTCGGCCAGATCGTGCGGGTTGCCCGGATCGAACAGCAGCCCGGTTTCGCCGTCACGCACAATATCCGCCAGCGCGCCGATACGGCTGGCAATCACTGGCAGGCCGCACGCAAAGGCTTCCACGATGGTGCGCGGGAAGTTTTCATACCAGATGCTCGGCACCACTAGCGCCAGGGCGCGGCCCATTTCACCGCGCACCACCTCGCTGGGCTGGCTGCCCAGACGGGTCACCCCAGCCAAGCCATCGAACAGCCCGGCTTCCGGCCCGCCGCCAGCCACGCGCAAATCAGCGTCGGGCAGCGCGCGCAGCGCACCGACCAGGGTCGCAATGCCCTTTTCCACCGACAGGCGGCCCACGAACAACAGTCCCCGCCTAACTCCCACCCTCTCAGGGGGAGGGTTGGGGTAAAGGCGCTGCTTATCATTCCAATCCACGAAATTCGGCTTCACCACCACGCGTTCCGCAGGCAGGCCGCCTGCGATGAACTTGCCCCGGCAAAACTCGTTCAGCGCGATATAGCGCGCCACCTTGTTGCGATACGTCCCCAGCCCGCGATGCAGCGTCAGCATCCCTGCCAGCGCCGCCGACGCCGCATGCGATCCCCGATAGCACGCCCGCGCCACCCCGCGCCAGGGCAGCTGCCCCATGCAGTCCTCGCACACCTTGCCCTCGCGCAGAAACAGCGCGTTCAGGCACATCAGGCGGAAGTTATGCAGGGTCTGCACCACCGGCACCCCAGCACGCGCCGCCGCCCAATACAAGGAAGGCGAAATCAGCGGGAACGTGTTGTGGGCGTGGATCACATCGGGGCGAAAACTGCGAATCCGCTCACCCAGTTCTTGCGGTGTTCGATCGGACCACAGGGTGGTGCGCGCCAGCGAAAGCGACGACATCCCTGCCACGTCGTCATTGCTGCGAAACCAGGTATCCACTTCATGGCCGTGCGAACGCAGCAATGCAATTTCAGACTCAACCACTGCATCCTCGCCACCGCGATGCTGATAGGCGTTGTGAATCAGGAGGATGCGCATGTAAGGTATCCAGCCAGCCAGATCGTACGAGTCCGATTACTTGCAGGAATAGGCAACGCCGATTCCCCCACCCGGGTACCAGTGATCCCTGGGCTGTTCTTGAAAAAACAGAAAATTACGTTTTGTATTCTTGGCAAAATTGATCAGCTTGTCGGAGAAATGGGCGTTATCGCCAATCACCATCGCGTGCTGCGAAAGCTTCTCAGCTACCGTTTCGAATTCCCTCATCTCATAATCCATCGAATGGTCGCTGTCGTTAATGAACAAATCTATTAAGGCGTCCATTTTCTTGAGCGACTCGATCGAATCTCCATAAAGGATTTCCCCATACTGGCTATAAGGGCCCTGCAACAGATAACCGGCCTTGGGATTGATGTCGGTACCGTAATATTTTCCCGGATACCCCTCGGCGGTGTTGCGCATCAAGGCAGCCGTCAGCACGCAAGCCCCCAACCCCTTGTCTACACCCGTTTCAATTACGACAGACGGGCGCATTGCACGCACAATGGCATACCAGCCGATGCGGCGCGCATAACGCGGCTCATCGTCCGCCAGAAAATTCCGCTTCCCCTCTCGCGTGCATTTCGCGATATGGTCGCGCAACGCCATATCGTCTAGCACTTCACGCATATAGCCTTCCATCGTCTCAGCCGGCCGGTTACAGACAATGCCCAGGAAATGCGCCAAATAGCGTTGATTCAAATCGGTCAAATGGTAAGTAAAGTTTGTATGCTCGCGCGATTTGAACAGCCAACGCGTTACCTGAACCAGTCTGCGCGTGCAATACGATGCAGCGGACTTAAAACGCACTGGCAATACCAACCATCGCAATACACTTCTTTTCACGTTCATTGCGGCCTCTCCTTCATTTGATGGGCACAACTAAGATTAACCATTAGCCACCCCGTCCAGAAAACGGACCAGTTCAGACGCCACCCGATCCGCCTCAAAACGCGCCATAAAATAGCCGCGGGCCGCTTCGCCTGCCCGCTTCATTTCCGCCACATCTTTCAGCCACGTCGTAATCTTCTCGGCGGCAGCGGCTGCATCCTCTAATGGAATCAGGCGGCCCTCGACGCCATCCCTAAAAACCTCCGGCATGCCGCCGGCCGCCGGCGCGAATACCGGGAGACCACGCGACAAGGCCTCGATCAGGGTCAAGGGCAAATTCTCCATGAGCGCGACATGCAGGCACGCGCGATGCTCAGGCATCAGCGCAGCCGCGTTCGACACAAATCCGGCAAAGCGCACACGGTCGGCGATCCCCCACTCCTTGGCACAAGCTTCCAGCATGGCACGATCCGGCCCGTCGCCCACCACGGTCAGCGTGAGTGCGTGCCCCATCTGGCCTGCGGCACGCACGATCTCCAGCGCGTAACGCTGGTTCTTGCGATATTCCAGCGTGCCGATCGTGATCAGGTCGCGCCACGTATCCGTCGCCACCGGTTCGCTCGGGTCAGCCAGAAAATTCGGGATCACGGCGGATCGCATCTGCCCGATGGCGGGGACACGTCGAACCAACTCGCGCCGCATGAAATCCGACACAAACACCAGCCCATCCAGCTTGGGCAGCACATCCGATTCGAGCGCGCAGATTGCCCGATACAACAATCCACCACGCGTAATCGCACCCTTGTCAGCCCATTCCTCAGCCTGCGACAGGTTGAAATGAACCACCATTGCCACCTTTTGCCCGGTCGCGACGCGCGCGCGCAGGGCGGCGCGGGCGGACAAGGGGCACTGCGCATACACGAGGCACGGCCGGCCATCGGCAAGCGCCCGGTGCAGGGCTCGTTCCAGAAATACCGCGTGCCAGTGGCGGTACCACCAGACGCTCGCCGGCTGGTGCAATTTTTCCAGTAGCCGACGAACACCGAAGACCGGATAAACCAGCGCACGCGCACAATCGAAAGGCGTAACCAGTTGGACTTCCCGGCCTTGGCCCGCCAGCCAGTCGCGCACCGCATGCACGTGCGTCTGCACGCCGGTTTCGCCATGGGGACGCATCATGCTGGCGATCAGCACAGACGCAGACATTGCTTCACCCCCCCAGAAAAGTTTTCCGCCATCGCCCCGATGGAATAACGATGGCTTGAGGATTCCGCCTCTGCTCGCATCGCCGCCAGTCCGACCGGATCGCCCAGCAGACTCTCGATTGCATCCGCGAACGCCATCGCTTTGGGCTCGGCGATCAGCCCATTTTTACCAGGCTCCAGATATTCGATTTCCGGACCATGCTGAGGCAGATCGGTTGTCAGCAGGGGCAGGCGCGCGCAAAACGCATCGAGAATGCCCAGCCCGACCAGTCCGGGGTTCAGCCACATTTCGGCCAGGCTGAGCAGTTCTGCCTTCTCCCGGCCGAATTTCGGGCCTGCCCAATGCACCCAGTCGCGGGGTCGCGCAAAGTCCTCCACCTGCTGGCCCATCGGCCCGCCGCCCACGATCAGCAATCTGAAACCGGGATGGCGCGCATGCAAGCGTTCTGCCGCCTCCATCAGCCAGTCGAGACGCTTGTTTTCATACAGGCTGCCGCAGTAGATAGCGATGCGGCTTTCATCCGGCCAGCCTAGCCCTGCCCTCAGGCGTGTGCGATCGGCATCGGTCACGGCTGCCAGTTGCGCGCGCAACGCGTCTGTATCAATTGCGTTCTGCACCACCGTAATGCGCGCGGAGTCGAAACCTTGCTGCGTTATATAGCGCGCCGCGTCAGCGGTGTAGGCAAACCACCAGTCCGCCCAGTGCAGACTATGGCGCTTCAGACGCTCGCCCAGCGAAGCTGGAGCGGCCTGGCGGTCGTGTCCGTGCCCCCAATAAGCCACTCGCTTCAGCCCCACGCGCGATAGAGCCGCGAGCAGGTAGTTGAGCAGATGTTTGTTGGCGTGCTCGACAACTACCAGATCGGCCGCCAGCAACGGTTTTAACACCGGCATCCAAAGCAGCTTTCCGCCCAGCAGTCGGGTTTTGACCAGCAACCCCAGCGGTGGCGGCAATGTCGCATGGTCATTACGTCGGCTTTCCTCTTGCCAGGGCGTGCCGTATACGACCTGCAAGTCGATCCCTTCGCGCGCCAGCAAAGCATACAGTGCAGTAAAAAAGGGGAGCCGATACTGTTTCATGACCGGCTGTATGATGCACACGCGTTTACTCATGGCTCTGCCACAGAATGCAAGTTGCCCGGCATGCCGGCATGAGGCCGGCTTGACCAATCAGCCCCGCGACTCAAGAGCATAGGGCCTACTTCGACCACGATGGTGCGGCTGACAAGCTCACGCAGCTCACCATTTAGCGATTCCTGATGCGTCACGAACCAGGAATCCGGTATCGTCCATTCGCGCTGCGAATCGGTATCGGTCCAGACCAGCCATGCATCCGCCCCATTCCGGTTGAGATTGCACACCCACCGTCCCTGGCTAGCCGTACAGTTCGTCATCACCGCCCCTTCCAGCCATTTCTGCGTCCTGATGAATGCCTTGCCCGCAGCATTGAGCGCGTAGTCCTCCCCCTCAACTAAGCCCATGTTCCCGTGTTCCCACGAATACCAGTAGAAGCGTTTCATCCCGACAGCCCACCCCAGAATGAGCGCGCGCGAAACATAGGATGCAGCTTCGGTTGGCTTAAGCTTCTTCCAGCTCGTGAATGTTGACGAGGCTGTTGGCTTGTCGAACCACCAGCCCGTTTCGGTATTCCATACAGGCTTATGCGCTACGGCATGTCTGGCCATGAGCTTACGTATGTCGTCCATCAAGGGCAGCATCGCTTCCGGTGATTCGCGCGGCACATAAAAATGATGCGAAAGCACATCCATGTACTGCCCGCCGCCCAGTGCCAGATATCGATCCAGCCATTCGAGTTTCTTGCCGCCCTCCGTCGTGGCGGGCGCAGCGAGCTGATTATTCGCGTCGACCTGTTTCAATATCGCGTAAGTTTCGCGGGCGAGTTCCAGCATCGTCTCCACACTACCACTGTAGAAATTACGCAGGTTCGGTTCGTTCCAGAGTTCATAGTAACGAATCCGTCCCTTATAACGTTCCGCCACCGCGCGAACATAATTTCGCCAATCCCCGATATTCAGCGGCTCAGCCGCGTTGCCGGGTTGATAGGCAGATTGTTCATTCGGGCGTGCCGATGCCCAGGCGGGTGGCAAGCCCAGCGGAAAAAGTACATTCACCCCGGTCAGACCGGCCATGGCGACATACTTGTCCAGCCGTTTGAAATCCCATTGCCCGCGTTGGGGCTCCAGCCTCGACCAACTCACGGCGGCATCCCACAAACGCCAACTCCCAAAGCGCACGCTGGGCCAAGGCGTGGAGGTGTCGGCACGATGGATGTGCATGCCGAAATACGCGCGCGGAATCGGCTCACCCGAAGGCCATACCGTCCGGCTGGCCGACATGCTGCCCATTCCCATCGCGGACAAGCCGCCCAGCAGCAGCGTTCCGGTTGTCGCCAGTATCGCCTTGCGGCGCGTAGGCATCGCCACCCTCGTATCGGATGGTTCTTTCGAACGCTTCGTCATGCGCCGTTTTTCCTTCTATCAACCCGATACCCGAGTTGCCATCCCACGAAACCTTCGAGCCTGCCCAGCCCCATGCCCAGTTTCTGGGCAAGCGCCCTCAAATTCGCCAAA
This sequence comes from Thiobacillus sp., assembly GCF_024708915.1. The sequence continues at coordinate 6,973 of NZ_JANJXQ010000062.1, read as the reverse complement.
TGGACCGGCATATGCAGCCACGGGCTCAGCAGACCCCGCGCGATCACCCATGCCGGCAGCGGGTGGCGCGCGTACAGCGCACCTGTGCCGCGTGCGCGCTTGCGTGCTCTTGCGAACATTTTCGCGGGGGGCAAACTCGACGGCGTTGCCATCGCGTGATGAACTAGGCTGGCGGGATCGAACTCCATCACGGCGCCTTCCCGCAGCAGGTGCAGCATGAGATCCGTCTCCTCGCCGGCGCCATACCAGCTATGAAGACCGAGCGCAGTGTCGAAACCGCCCACCGCACGCAAACGCCCGGTGCGGAAAAACAGCGTGATGCTGCTGGCGGGCGGTTCGCGAAACCGTGCAAAGTCACTGAAGCAAAGCCTGCCGGCGGGAGGATCGCCCGCCTCAAACCAGCGAATCACGAGTCCATCGAGTTCTACTTGTCGCTCGAAGCGGTCCAGCACCTTCTCGACGACATCGGCCTCGTACCAGCAGTCGTCATCCGGAAATGCCACGATGTCGCCCTTGGCGTGCGCGATTCCAGTATTGCGCGCCATACACAGATTGGGTTCACTCTGTCGCAGGTGAAGGCATTCCAAGCCTAGTGCGCGGGCACGGTCGACGACCGGAACAAGCCGGTCATCGGGATTCTGGTCGACCACGATCAGCGCGAAATCGCGCCGGGTCTGGGCTGCCAGGCTGTCCACGCAGCGGTCGATTTCCGCCGTGCGGCCTAGCGTGGCCATGACAAGGGAGGCACGCAAACTCATGTCGCCCCTCCCGGCAGCAGAAAACGCAGCGCCACGCGCAGCCAGTAGCTGGGGTGGCTTGCGGCCGTGCGCGTGAACGCCAATTCGGCGGCCTCGCGTCGTTTGCCCTGCCGCAGCAGGCAGCGCGCCGCGTTCAGGTAGTTCACCGCCAGCATTCGGCGCGCGCCGCGCACATGCTGCGCTGGGTAGTCGCCGCGCGCGAGCCGCGCTTCCAGCCGCTGGTAGCAGGGCAGCAGACCCTGCAGCTCAGTGCTGGCGGTGAGGCTGCCGGCCACGTCAACGCGGTAGAGCGCCAGCACGCGCGTACTCGCCGCCACCGGGTGCCGCTCGGCGAGGCGGAACCACACGTCTTGGTCCTCGCCCAGCCGTTCACCCTCGGGGAACAGCGTGCCCAGTTCGAGCAAGGCCCGCCGCCGCACGCACACCGACGACGTGAAAAAAAAACTTCCACGCGCCCATTCCTCAAAAAAAGCCGGCACCGAGCGATCTTCGTCGATCTGTCTGCCGGGGTCGTTCGCCGCCAGCGCCTGCGCGGCGTCGCCAGAAAAACGCCGGTAGGCGGTGCCAAATAGCGCCGCCTCGGGGTAGCGTTCGGCAAGCGCGGCGATCTGTTGCAGAAAACCGGGCAGGTAGAGATCGTCGGCATCAAGGAAGGCAACGTAGTCCGCGGCGCTGGCCCGAACGCCGCGGTTGCGCGCGGCGGATACGCCGGCATTGGGCTGGCGCAACATGCGGATGCGCGCATCCCCGCGGGCAAAATATTCGACCCGCTCGGCGCCGCCGTCGGTGGAACCGTCGTCCACCACGATCAGTTCGTTGAGCCCCTCTTGTGCGAGCACCGAGCGAATCGCGGCCTCGATATAGTCGCGCTTGTTGTAGAGCGGCATCACCACGTCGATGCGCGACAGATTCGTGCGTTCAGCGCCCATGCTCAGCTCCAAGTTGCGGGGCGAGCAGCCATCCCGCCACGCGCGCGGCGGGTCGTGGCAATCGAGCGAGGCCGGGTCGCAGAAGAGCGGCCAGATCGGCCGTGAGCAGGCGCGGCAGCAAGCGCAGTGCAAGCGTCAGCGTCAACGCGCAGGCGACAATGATGGCCGCGAGCCGGGCAGGATTGCTGGGCAGCAGGTTTGCCAGCGCGTGGTCGGTTCCCCACGCCGCGAGCGCGACACAGGCGGCGAGCGTGACGCCCCCGCGCAGTGCGCGCGCGCAATCGACCCAGCCGAGCGCAATCTGCCGGATGGCGATCTGGGTGAACAGCAGCGTGCGCAGCACGAACAAGCCCAGCACCGTCCACGCCAGCGCGGCCAGCGAAACCTGGGCTGCGATCCAAGCGCCGATCAACCACAGCCCGGCGATCGGCAACTGCATCTTGAATTCCAGCGTAGTGCGGCCGGTGTTCCACAGCACCGGCGTGGTAATGCCCCACAGCAGGGCGATGGGCATGGCCAGCGCGATCGGCTGCAACACTTCGGCGGCCTGCGCCCAGTGCTGGCCGTACAGGGCAAGCACCAAGGTATCGGCCACGGCAGACATGGCGAAAAACACCGGCATGACCGCGAGTGCGATGCCGGCCATGAGCATGAGATAGGCCTTGCGGATGCGCTGCGGATCGTCCTGCACCCTGGCGCAGGCCGAATACAGCACTGGCTGCATGAAGCCGAGCATGGTGGTGGACGGCGCATTGACGAGGTTGTAGGCATTTGCGTACAGGCCGAGCGAAACGCTGTCGAGCGTGCGCGCGACCACGGTACGATCGACGTTGCCGATCAGCCAGTTGGTCAGGTTGGTGAGCAGCACGGTGCCGCCGAAGTGTCCCATGCTCAGCGCGTCGGAATGACGAAACAGTGGTGCAAGCGGATGCCGCGCCGCGTGATAAATCAGGATGAGCGACACCAGGCTTTGCGCCGCCCAGGCAGCCACGAGCGACCACACGCCGGCGCCGGCCAGTGCCAGCGGGATGCCAAGGCAGACGTAGCCTAGGAAATAGGCGATGGTCTGGGCGATTTGCAGCGCCTTGAAATCCAGTTCGCGCTTGAGGAGATTGAGCGACACCGCGCTGATTGCCTGCAGGAAAGCCAGCGGCGCCAGCGCGAGAATGACTGCCTGCAGGCGCGGTTCACGGAAAAATTCGGCGAGCGGTCCGGCAAATAGGGCAAGCAGGCCCGCTACAGCAACGCCGAGCACAATCTGCCAGCCGAAGACGAAACGGACATGCGTATCGTCCAGCGTTTTGCGCTGAATCAGACCGTAGGCCATGCCGATGTCCGAGAAAAAAGCCGAAAAACTCATCACCAGCACGCTCATGGCAAATAAGCCGTATTGCTCGGGGCCGAGCAGACGCGCCAGCACAATTTGCGAGGCCATCTGCATGAAGAGCCGAAGGAAAGCCCCGCCGCCGCCCCATAGAAAGGCCGAGATGCTGCGCGCACCCAGTCCGCCTTGTGCCGGATTTGTCATGCCGGCCGCGCCAATTGTCCGGCGGTCGCAGCCGGGGGCTCGACGGATTTTTCACCCGCGGCAGACTGCCGCGACAGCATGAGGAAAATCGTGAACACCACGAGGTGCACGAAGTACGTGGTGTCGAGCAAAAGCGTGAGGCGGAGCGGTATTTCGGTGATGGTGCGGACGAGGAGCAACAGCAGCAGGGCAAGACTGGCGCCACGGGTTCTGCCAGCGAATTTGAAGCCGTAGTAGATCAACGCGACGGTATAGATTAGGACAGCTGCCAGCCCCACGATGCCGGCTTCGCCGAGCGCCTGGAGGTATTGATTGTGCGCGTGCCATGCGGCCAGCACAGCGCCGTGCGTGATGCGGAATTCAACATCCCACAGTTTGGGTCCATAGCCGAACCAAGGATTGTTCCGCCAGGTATCAATCGTGGTTTGCCAGATGTCGGTACGACCCGTGAGCGTGGACACCCCGCTGTCCGCCATCAAGGCGTGAAACAGCCCCCCCGCCAAATCGGTGAAAAGCAAAGGCAGCAGCGCCGCACCACCCAAAAACGCACCCAGTGTAACCAGCGTAGCCCAACCGACGCGGGCAACTTTCATTTCCTGAGTAAATTGCCGGTTAAGTTTCACCACTGCGACGACGAACAGCATCAGAAGGCCTGCGCCCCAGACGGTCTTGGACTGGGTTAGCACAAGAACGAGCAAGGCAGACGCGACACCTAGGAAATGCCATGGATTCTTGCCGCGAACCCAGTACGACAGAACCAGGTACAGCAAGGCAAGCGGCGCGAGCGAGTTGGCGTGGGGCGCAAGCCCATGCAGACGGATGTGGAAGCCCGGGATGATTCCGACGTAACTCATTTCTGCAAACCTGCTAGGGAAAATCGCCGCCAATACCAGCGAGCCGACCATCAGCACAAAGAGCACACGCTTGGCCTGAATCGCGACCTGCTCGGGCTCGATGCGAGGCATGAGCAAAAGCGAAGTCATAAGCAAAACAGGATAAAAATTTTGATAAATAAACGCAGGTTTCTCGCCAAGAGTCACGCTGGTGATCATGGAAAAGACGACAGCAAACAAGCCCACTATCAGGAAGGTGGCACCCTGCTGTTTCTGTCGCTTGATCAACGCCATAACGATCACGGTAATCGCCACCCCGACAATGGACAGGCTGGAGAGACGCAACGCCCAGCCTACCCACCCGGCAATAGCGGTATAACCAGCAAGAGTGGCATCCGATTCTGTGAGGTACTCACGAGGTGCAGTTAAGAGACGCACGGTTGGCGCCAGCAGAACCATCCAAAGATAAAACGTCAGCACGCCATTCGAACCATATCGGTCTATACCGCGAGAGGCGATGAACATGCCTATCACGCCGACAATTGCAACCGAAATTGCAATGAGCGCGTAGATGGTGAGGAAGAGCGTCATGCGAGAGCGTATCCCGTGCCTTGGCAAATACGCATATCAGCCTTCGCCTGTGCACACTTGGTCCAGAAAATCCCGATACGCTCGCGCCAATCCCTCGCGCATGTCTGTCTTCGCCTTCCACCCCATCGCATTCAGCCGCCCCACATCCATCAGCTTGCGCGGGGTGCCGTCGGGCTTGCTGGTGTCGAATTCGAGCTTGCCCTGATAGCCCACCGTCGCCGCCACGGCTTCAGCCAGTTCGCGAATGCTGAGGTCGTGTCCCACCCCGATGTTCAGCAGCGGCGGCAGGCCGTCGTTGCGATCCCGCCCCAAGAGCGGAACGAATTGCTCGTCCGGCAAGTTCATCAGGTAGACGCAGGCATCGGCCATGTCTTCGCTGTAGAGGAATTCGCGTTTGGGCGTGCCGGTTCCCCACACGGAAACCGAAGGTTCAAGTTGCAAGTTGCAAGTTGCAAGGAGGCGGTCCTTGAGGTCCTGCGGGATGGGACCATTCCGGGTTTCGTCCTGTTCGATAGCGGACCAGTTACGCTCGGCGGCCAGTTTGGCCAGATGAAACTTGCGGATCATCGCCGGGATGACATGCGAGTTCATCAGGTTGTAGTTGTCGCCGGGGCCGTACAGGTTGGTGGGCATGACGGCGAGGTACTGGGTCTTGTACTGCCGGTTGTAGGCCCAGCACATCTCGATGCCGGCGATCTTGGCCAGGGCATAGGGCCGGTTGGTCGGCTCCAGCTCGCTGGTGAGCAGGTGCGCTTCCTTCATCGGCTGCGGCGCCAGCTTGGGGTAAATGCAGCTGGAGCCCAGAAACAGCAGGCGCTTCACATCATTCTTGTACGCGGCGTGGATGATGTTGGTCTGGATGGCGAGGTTGTCGCGGATGAATTCGGCGGGGTAGGTATTGTTCGCGTGAATGCCGCCGACCTTGGCAGCGGCCAGGAGCACATAGTCCGGCTTCTCGGCGGCGAAAAAGGCTTCGACTGCCGCCTGGCTGGTGAGGTCGAGCTCGGCGTGGGTGCGCGTCAAGAAGTTGGTGTAGCCCTTGTCGCGCAGGTTGCGCATCAGGGCGGAGCCGACAAGGCCACGATGGCCGGCCACGTAAATTTTATCCCCGATTTTCATTTTTTCATTTTTCCTGACATATCGCCGGTGATGAAACCGATCTGGCGTTTGCCGGTTTCTGTCGGCGCCATCAATTGACGAATGGCATCGATCAAACCCGCAATCGCCTGGTCGTGGCTGCCAATCTTTCGCTCCAGCGCTTCAAGCTTGGCTGCCAGTTCCTTGTGGGTGGAAAGCATTTGGCGTAATTGAACGAAGGTTCGCACAACCAATAGGCTGGCCTCGATCGCACGGTCGGACTTCAATACGTTCCCAAGCATAAGCGCGCCGTGCTCGGTAAAGGCAAAGGAAAGCGTTCGGGAAAATTTCAGATTGGCGAGGTGGTCACAACTTGTGACCACCTCATCCTTCTCCAGCTTGGAAAGCTGAAACATGAAGTCGCCTGGGAAGCGTTCGATATTCCGCTTCACCGCCTGGTTGAGTGCTTTGGTCGGCACGCCATAAAGCTCCGCCAAATCCGCATCCAGCATGACTTTTTCGCCACGAATCAGCAGGATGCGATGAGCCACGGCCTCAACAGGCACCGGGGTTTTACTCATGGTAATCCATGGCCTTGTAGCCGTGCTTCTTCACCAGTTCGTCGCGCTCAGCCGCCTTCAGATCCTCGCGCACCATCTCGGCAACCAGTTCGTCGAAGCTGATCTTCGGCGTCCAGCCGAGCTTGTTCTTGGCCTTGCTGGGGTCGCCCAGCAGGGTTTCGACTTCGGTGGGGCGGAAGTAGCGGGGGTCGACAGCGACGATGCATTTGCCATGGGCATCGTAGCCCTTCTCGTCGACGCCCTGCCCTTCCCAGCGGATCGCCATGCCAAGCTCCTTGGCGGCGGCGTTGACGAAGTCGCGCACGCTGTACTGCACGCCGGTGGCGATGACGAAATCCTCGGCCTGGTCCTGCTGCAGCATCAGCCACTGCATCTCGACATAATCCTTGGCGTGGCCCCAGTCGCGCTTGGCGTCCATGTTGCCGAGGAAGAGGCAGTCCTGCAGGCCGAGCTTGATCCGCGCCAGCGCGCGGGTGATCTTGCGGGTGACGAAGGTCTCGCCGCGGATCGGGCTCTCGTGGTTGAAGAGGATGCCGTTGCAGGCGTACATGCCGTACGCCTCGCGGTAGTTGACGGTGATCCAGTAGGCGTAGAGCTTGGCCACCGCATAGGGGCTGCGCGGATAGAAGGGAGTGGTCTCCTTCTGCGGGATTTCCTGGACGAGGCCGAAGAGCTC
>NZ_JANJXQ010000060.1 GCF_024708915.1 Thiobacillus sp. | reverse complement strand
CTGAGAAAGATGTGCGCGCACGACACCACGTAGCGTCCGTCGAGCACCGCAAAGCCGGTGCCCTGCAGGTTGGCGCGCGGACTGCCGCTGGGATTGAAGGTGCCGACGCCGACCACGCCCGGCTTCACCATGAGCAGCGTGTCTGCCACGTCGGCGTGGGCGGGCAGCGCGGCGAACAGGGCCAGCAACGCCCAACTGGTATGCCGCTTGCTGGAAGCGTGCCCTGTCGGCCGGTGGCGGTGGCCCAGCAGCGCCACACAAATTCGATACAATCCGGGCGGCAGCAAAAACTTTCTATTCATAGGGGAATCCAAGCATGAGTGTTGTTGCGGTTGTCGGACTGGGCTACGTGGGATTGCCGTTGGCGACGGAATTCGGCAAGAAAATGACCACCATCGGCTATGACCTTTCGGTTGAAAAAATCGAGCATTACCGTCGATTTTGCGACCCCACCGGCGAAGTGTCGACGGCCGACCTCAAGGCTGCCACGCAATTGACGGTGACCGCCGACCCTGCCGACCTGGCGCAGGCCGACTTCATCATCGTCGCCGTGCCGACCCCGGTCGACGCGGCGCACATCCCGGATTTTTCGCCGCTGATCGGATCCTCCACCACGGTCGGCAAGCACATGAAAAAGGGCGCCACCGTCATCTACGAATCCACAGTCTACCCCGGCGCCACCGAAGAGGTCTGCATTCCGATTCTGGAAAAACTGTCGGGAATGACATGGCGGCAAGACTTCCACGTCGGCTATTCGCCCGAGCGCGTCAATCCCGGCGACAAGGAACGCACCATCACGAAAATCGTGAAAGTGGTGTCGGGCGACGATGCCGCCACCTTGGACAAGGTAGCCGAACTGTATGGCAGCGTCATCACCGCCGGGGTGCATCGCGCCAGCTCGATCAAGGTGGCCGAGGCCGCCAAGGTGATCGAAAACACCCAGCGCGACCTCAACATCGCGCTGATGAACGAACTCTCGCTGATTTTCCACCGCCTCGGCATCGATACCCTGGAAGTGCTGAAAGCGGCCGGCACCAAGTGGAACTTCCTGCCCTTCCGTCCGGGCCTGGTCGGCGGCCACTGCATCGGCGTCGATCCCTACTACCTCACCCACAAGGCCGACATGCTCGGCTACCATCCGCAGGTGATCCTTGCCGGGCGCCGCATCAACGACGGTATGGGCGCCTACGTGGCGCAGGAAACGGTGAAGAAGATGATCGCCAACGGAGTGCAGGTGAAGGGCGCCAAGGTCAACGTGCTCGGCCTCACCTTCAAGGAAAACTGCCCCGACCTGCGCAACTCCAAGGTGGTCGACGTCATCCGCGAACTGCAGTCCTTCGGCTGCGACGTGCGCGTGCACGACCCGCTCGGCGAAACCCGCGAAGCCGAACACGAATACGGCATCAGCCTCACCGCGTGGGACGACCTCCCCCAATGCGATGCCATCGTCGCGGCCGTGTCGCATAGCGCCTACCTGGAAAAACCGTTTGCCGAGCTCACCGCCAAATTGAACAAGGGCGGCGCGTTCACCGACGTCAAGTCGGCCTACGATCCGGCTGCGGTGGAAGCCGCCGGCTTCGCGCTCTGGAGACTGTAATGACCGCGTTCGACGCGCTGAAAACGCAGCTTCGCGCCGCGCCCAAAACCTGGCTCGTCACCGGCGCTGCCGGCTTCATCGGCTGCAACCTGGTCGAAGCCCTGTTGCTGCTCGACCAGCGCGTCGTCGGGCTGGACAACTTCGCCACCGGCCACGAAAAGAATCTGGCGCAGGTGCAGGCTGGCGTCGGTCCCGAGCGCTGGGCGAATTTCAGCTTCAAGCGCGGCGACATCCGTGATCTCATCACCTGTCATACCGTCTGCAAGGATGTCGATTACGTGCTGCACCAGGCCGCGCTCGGCTCGGTGCCGCGCTCGCTGGAAGACCCGCTCGCCACCCACGCCGCCAACAACACCGGCTTTCTCGACATGCTGGTCGCCGCGCGCGACGCCGGGGTCGCGCGCTTCGTCTACGCCGCGTCCTCCTCCACCTACGGCGACTACCCCGGCCTGCCCAAGGTCGAGGACGTCATCGGCAAGCCGTTGTCGCCGTATGCGGTGACCAAGCTGGTGAACGAGTTGTACGCCGACGTGTTCGGCCGCTGCTACGGCATGCAATCGATCGGCCTGCGTTACTTCAACATCTTCGGCCGCCGCCAGGATCCCGACGGCGCCTACGCCGCGGTGGTGCCGAAGTGGGTGGCGAGCATGATCCACAACGAGCCGGTGTACATCAACGGCGACGGCGAAACCAGCCGCGACTTCTGTTATATCGACAACGTCATCCAGGCCAACCTGCTCGCCGCCACCAGCCAGCATGCGGACGCGGCCAACCAGGTCTACAACGTGGCGGTGGGCGATCGCACCACGCTGAATCAGCTGTTCGAAGCCATCCGTGCCCTGCTCGCGCCGAAATTTCCGCATCTGGCCGGATTCAAGCCCGTCTACCGCGATTTCCGCGCCGGCGACGTGCGCCACTCGCTCGCCGACATTTCAAAGGCGCGCGCGCGGCTCGGCTATGCGCCGACGCATCGCATCGGCGAAGGTCTGGCCGAGGCGATGGACTGGTATGTGCAGGATCTGGAATAGGCGTGCGAACGGCCGCAAAGTCGTTCAGCAGGTTGGCGCGCAGCGGCGTTTCTACATCCGCATGTGCAGTTCGACCAGATCGATATAGCCGCAGGCCACGCGTGCGCCCGAGTTGCCGGCAGGGTCGGAGAAGTCGTCCTCATTGGCATGGATGACGATGCTGCGCTCGCCGATCGAGCTTTTTCCCATCAGGGTGATGGTCAGGCCGTGCGCCATCACGTCGACGTCGGCCACGCCTTCGGCA
>NZ_JANJXQ010000032.1 GCF_024708915.1 Thiobacillus sp. | reverse complement strand
CCGCCTCGCGCAGCTTGGCGATCACTGCTTCCAGCGTGTCGGGCTGGGCGTGGGTGGTGCGCACACGGCCGCCGGTCATGGCGGCGGCAACCAGGAAGGTGCCGGTCTCGATGCGGTCGGCCATCACCGAATAGTCCGCGCCGTGGAGCGTGTCGACGCCGTGAATGGTGATGACATCGCTGCCAGCGCCTTCGATTTTGGCGCCCATGGCGATCAGGCAACGCGCCAGATCGACCACTTCGGGTTCGCGCGCGGCGTTTTCCAGCACGGTGGTGCCTTCAGCCAGCGCCGCGGCCATCATCAGGTTTTCGGTGCCGGTCACGGTCACCATGTCCATCACGATGCGCGCGCCCTGCAGGCGCTTGCAGCGCGCATGAATGTAACCGTGCTCGATGCTGATGTCGGCGCCCATCGCCTGCAGGCCCTTGATGTGGAGGTCGACCGGGCGCGAACCGATGGCGCAGCCGCCGGGCAGCGAAACCCGCGCTTCGCCGAAGCGCGCCAATGTCGGCCCCAGCACCAGGATCGCGGCGCGCATGGTTTTCACCATTTCGTAGGGGGCTTCCTTGTGCGGGATCGATTCGCCGCACAGGGTGACATGGTTCTGGTCGTCGAGTGTCACGCGCACGCCCATGTGGCCGAGCAGCGCCAGCATGGTGCTGATGTCCTTGAGATGCGGCACGTTGCCGAGCCGCAAGGGGTCGGCGGTCAGCAAACTCGCGGTCAGGATCGGCAGCGCGGCGTTCTTCGCGCCGGAAATGCGCACCTCACCGGCGAGCGGGCTGCCGCCGTGGATCAGCAATGCATCCATTCAGCGGCTGGCCCAGTCTTCCGGGGTGTAGGTCTTCATCGACAGTGCGTGGATCTGCGCATGCATGCGTGCGCCGAGCGCATCGTAGACCAGCCGATGCTGCTGGATCATGTTCTTGCCGCTGAAGGCGGGGCTGACGATCACCGCCTGGAAATGCTGGCCATCACCATCCAGTTCGATGTGATCGCACGGCAGTTTCTCGGTGATCCAGCCTTTGATGTCGTCGGGGGTAACCATGCTTGACTTTCCCAATCTAGTGTCTGAGTTTGTAGCCGCGCTTGAGCAGCGCCAGGGTAATCGCGGATATTGCCACAAAGCAGGCCCCGGCGACCAGCAGGCCGAGCCAGGGATCGGTGTCGGACTGGCCGACGAAGGCGTAGCGGAAGCCGTCGATCAGGTAGAACACCGGGTTGGCGTGCGAGACCGCCTGCCAGAAAGGCGGCAGCGAATGAATCGAATAGAACACGCCGGACAGGAAGGTGAGCGGCAGGATGAGGAAGTTCTGGAACGCCGCCAGCTGGTCGTATTTTTCCGCCCAGATGCCGGCCACGATGCCGACCGCCCCCATGATGGCGCAGGCCAGCACTGCGTATGCCAGCAGCCAGCCAAGCTGCGGCATCTGCCACGAAGCGAACCACAGGGTCACCGCCCATACGCCGATCCCGACGATCAATCCGCGCAGGATCGCCGCCCCCAGATAGGCCAGAAAAAACTCCAGGTACGACAGCGGCGGCAGCAGCACGAACACGATGTTGCCGGTCATCTTCGACTGGATCAGGCTGGACGAGCTGTTGGAAAACGCGTTCTGCAACATGCTCATCATCACCAGCCCCGGCACCAGGAAGCTGGCGTAGGAGACGCCGGGATAGACCTCGACGTGGGCTTCCAGCACGTGCGCGAAGATCAGCAGGTACAGCAGCGCCATCACCACCGGGGCGACCACGGTCTGCACCGCCACCTTCCAGAAACGCAGCATTTCCTTGTAGAAGAGTGCCGGGAAGCCGCTCATGAGGCCTCCATCGAACGGGTGTACACGGGAATGGCGCAAACCAATCGGCCCGAGGGCGGGCCTCCCACACGGCGGGCGTGCTCCATCAGGTAGGAGCGGCGCCCTCGCCGCGATTCCAACGCCATCACAAAGACCTGACTCATGTGCGTTTCATGATGTCAGTGAAGACATCCTCCAGGTCGGGCTCCAGCAGGTGCAACTCGGTCACGCGGATCCCGGCGCCGCGCAGGTCGGCCAGCAGGTTTTCCAGTTCCGTGTACTCACCGAAATTGAAACGCCAGCAGCCGTCCGTCTCGCGCTGCAGGCGATCCTGCCAGGCGGCCGGCACGGATTCGGCGTCGAGCCGCAGCTGTGCGCAATGCTCGTTGGTCAGTTGCAGCAGGTTGCGCGTGGCGTCGAGGGCGACGACGCGCCCGCTTTTCAGCATGGCGATGCGGCTGCACAGCGCCTCGGCCTCTTCCAGATAATGCGTGGTCAGCAGGATGGTGTGCCCCTCGCGGTTGAGGCGGCTGATGAATTCCCACAGCGAGCGGCGCAGGTCGACGTCGACGCCGGCAGTCGGTTCGTCGAGCACGATGAGCGGCGGCTTGGGCACCCGCGCCTGCGCCACCAGCAGACGGCGGTTCATGCCGCCCGACAGGTTCTGCGTGTTCTTGTCGGCGTGCTGGGTGAGATCGAGGTGATGCATGATCTCGTCGATCCAGCCGTCGTTGTGCCTGAGGCCGAAATAGCCGGACTGGATGCGCAGGGTTTCGCGCACGTTGAAGAAGGGATCGTAGACCAGCTCCTGCGGCACCACGCCCAGGGCGCGGCGCGCCTGACGATAGTCGCGCACCACGTCGTGGCCCATGATGGCGGCATGACCTGAATCGGCGCGGGCAAGCCCGGCCAGAATCGAGATCAGTGTGGTCTTGCCCGCGCCGTTGGGCCCCAGCAGGCCGAAAAACTCACCCTGCGGGATGTCGAGCGAAACCCCGTCGAGCGCCTGGGTGGTGCGGAAGCGCTTGCGCAGTTCGCTGACACGGATCGCGGGGTTTGCCTGGCTCATGCGGGCAACAGCTCGGCCACCCCATACAGTTCGGCCAGGGTAATAAAGCTGGCGGGCATGCCGGTACAGCTCAGCGAGCGGCCTGACTGCCGGGCCTGGCGCATGGCACTGAAGATGAGCGCAAGGGCGGCCGAATCGGCGGCTTCGACCCCGCTGAAATCCAGCGTATCGACCTGCTGCGCGAGGAGCGGCCGCAATTCGCGCAGCAGGCTGCCGACGCTGTCGACGGTCACCGCGCCGGCGATACGGCAGCGCGTGCCCTCGCAGGCAATCACGAGCCGGGGCGCGGCGCCGGTTTGGCCGCCCCGCGTTCGGACTGGGCAGACAGGGTCTTGATCAGGCCGTCGATGCCGTTCTGGCGGATGGTGCTGGAAAAGGACGCACGATAATTGGTCACCAGGCTGACGCCGTCGATCGACACATCGTAAACCTTCCAGCCGAAGGCGGTTTTGTACATGCTGTAGTCGATCGGAATGGGCTGCCCGCCCGGCTGGCGAATCTCGGAACGCACGGTCACGTCGGTGTCGTCCGGCTTCATCGCCAGCGGCTTGAATTCGACCGTCTGGTTGGTGAACGCAGTGAGCGAGCTGGAATAGGTGCGCACCAGCAGGTTACGGAACTCGGTCACCAGTTCCTGCTTCTGCTTGGCGGTGGCACGCGGCCAGTGCTTGCCGACGGCCAGCTGGGTCATGCGGTTGAAATCGAAGTTGGGAAGGATCTTGGCTTCGACCAGCTGATACACCTTGCTCTGATTGCCGTTCTGGATGTCCTTGTCCTGTTTCAGGATCGCGAGGACTTCCTGCGTGGTGGTGCGTGCCAGCACATCGGGCGGCGTGTCGGCGGCCAACGCCGATCCGGTGTTGAGCCCCAGCACCAGTGCCAGCAGCGAAAAGAATGTGCGCAACATGTTTGTAGGTATTCCTGTTCGAAAAAATCGGAGTTGCATGAACCGGGTCAAGAAATAGACGCCCGCCGTTTACTTGAGTTCACCCGTCAGGCGCGCCAGTTGCGCCACGTTCATGTTGTAATCGTTGACCGTACGCAAATATTCGGTCTGCGTCAGGACGTAATTCTTGAGCGCGTTGGCCACTTTGTCGGCGCTTTCGATCCCGGCCGCAAAATCGGCCAGCGACGCCACCATCCAGCGCCGCGCTGCCGCCGCGCCTTCGCCCAGATCGCGCTGCGCATTGTAGTTGGCCTCGGCATTGGCGTAGGCCTCGCCCACTTCGAACGGAATGCCTGCCACGGCAAACGCCTTCTTGTGGTTGAGCGCTTCCAGCTCGGCCTGCGCCTGATTGACGCGGGCGCTGGCGGCGCCGAACACGGTGTCCCATTTCACCCCCACCACCGGAGTCAGGCCGCCGCCATTGAAGGGATCGTAGAGATAGGGGTTGTCCAGCCGCTCGCGTTGCGAAGCGTAGTTGAACTGCCCGATCACGCCGGCATACACGTCCGGCATGCGGTCGGCTTTCTTGGCGGCCACCAGGGCGCGGCGGGCACGCAGGCCGGCTTCGAGCTGCTGCATTTCGGGGCGTTCCTGCAAGGCGCGCGACTGGAACTCGGCCAGATCGACGCGCGGGAAGGCAACCGGCTCGAGACGTTCGTCGGCCACCTTCAGATCGGCCTTCAACCCGGCACCGGTCAGCACCTTGAGGCCGTCCAGGCTGATTTTCTCGATGGCGTGCGACTGGTACACGTACTTGGCCAGCAAGCCTTTAGCCGATTGCAGCGCATACAGGTCGGACTGCTTGGCCTCGCCGGTTTCTTCCTTGAGATCGCGTTCGACCGAGGTGATGGCCCGATCCAGCCGGCCCTGCATGTCTTCCAGGAAAACCCGGATATCGCGCGCGGTCAGATAGCCGAAATAGGCGCGCTTGGTGTCGTAGACCGTATCGCCGCGCGTTTGCTTGAGCTCGCCGCGCTTGAGGTCGATGTTGCCGCGCGCGGCCTCGCCGTAATGCTCGATCTTGCCGAAGGTGTAGAGCGGCTTGATCAGCGCGAAATCCAGATGCGTCCAGTCGGAAATGCCTTCGATCCTGTCGCCGTCGGTGCGCGGAGTGGTTCCGCTGAAGGCCCCGCCCTGGTAGAAGCCGCCCTCGGCTTCCGGCGCCAGGCCGATGAAGGCGTTGGCGCTGACCCGCCAGCCGGCGTTGCCCTGCACTTCCTGCAGCATGCCGCGCGCAGCTTCGACCACCTGTTCGCGCTCCTTGATGCGGGGGTCGGCCGCCAGGCTCATTTCCACCGCCTGCTGCAGGTTGATGGTGTCCGCCTGTCCTGGCAGGGCGGCCAGCAACAGGCCGGCCGCCAGCAGGGTACGGGTGAGTGCGTTGATTTTCATTGTGGCGCTCCTTCTTGAGCCTTACCGTATATAAAGTGGCCGATCAGATTTTCCAGCACCACGGCATCTTGCGTGATGAGAATCCGGTCCTTGTCTTTCAGCTTCGAACTGTCGCCGCCGGCCTCCAGGCCGATGTATTGCTCGCCCAGCAGACCCGAGGTCATGATCGCGGCAGTGGTGTCCTTGGGGAAAGCATAGCGCTTGTCCACACGAAGTGTGACGGCCGCTTCGTAAGTTTCATTGTCAAAACGGATATCCGCCACCCGGCCCACCACCACCCCGGCACTTTTGACCGGCGCGCGCGGCTTGAGTCCGCCGATGTTCTCGAAGCGGGCGACGACTTCGTAACTGTCCGACGTGTTTACGGTACTCATGCTGCCTACCTTGAGCGCCAGGAACAGCAGCGCGGCGATGCCTGCGATGACGAATAATCCCACCCAGAGATCGAGTACGGTCTTGTTCATTGTCAGTTGATCCCCCGGAACATGAATGCAGTCAAAACAAAATCCAGCGCCAGCACGGCCAGGCTCGAAGTCACCACGGTACGCGTGGTGGCGCCCGACACGCCTTCGGCGGTCGGCGGCGCGTCGTAGCCCTCGAACAGCGCGATGGTGGTGATGGCAACGCCGAACACCACGCTCTTGATGACGCCGTTGAGGATGTCCTGCTCGAAGTCGACCGCGTTCTTCATCTGCGACCAGAACGCGCCTTCGTCGACCCCGATCAGCTGCACGCCGACCAGATAACCGCCGAAAATCCCCATCGCAGAGAACAGTGCTGCCAGCAGCGGCATCGAAATCACCCCGGCCCAGAAGCGCGGCGCCACCACGCGGGCGATCGGATCGACCGCCATCATTTCCATCGCAGAGAGCTGCTCGGTCGCCTTCATCAGGCCGATCTCGGCGGTGATGGCCGATCCGGCGCGGCTGGCGAACAGCAAGGCGGCCACCACCGGTCCCAGTTCGCGCACCAGCGAGAGCGCCACCAGAACGCCCAGCGCCTCTTCCGAGCCGTAGGTCAGCAGCGTCTCGTAGCCCTGCAGACCGAGCACCATGCCGACAAACAGCCCCGACACCAGAATGATGATGAGCGAGAGCACGCCGGTGAAGTACATCTCGCGGATGGTCAAGCCGAAGCGGCGGAATGCGGTGCCCGAGTGCAGCAGCATCGCAAAAAAGAAGCGGGCGGCGAAACCGATGCGCCACACCCCCTGTATCGTGCGATTGCCCAGGTTTTCGATCGATCGTTTGAGCACTTTATCCTCCCAGCCGCAAGTCGTCGGCGTAGGACGGCGCCGGATAATGGAACGGTACCGGGCCGTCGGCTTCGCCGTGCACGAACTGGTGCACATAAGGCAGGTCGGACGCACGGATATCGTCTGCCGACCCCTTGGCAACGATCACGCCTTCCGAGACGAAATAAACGTAATCGACGATTTTCAACGACTCCTGCACGTCGTGGGTCACCACCAGCGAGGTCAGCCCCAGCGTATCGGTCAGGCGGCGGATCAGGTTGCCGGTTACGCCCAGCGAAATGGGATCGAGTCCGGCAAACGGCTCGTCGTACATCACCAGCGCGGGCTCCAGCGCAATCGCGCGTGCCAGCGCCACCCGCCGCGCCATTCCGCCCGACAGTTCGGCCGGCATCAACTGCGCGGCACCGCGCAGGCCGACGGCATGCAGCTTCATCAATACCAGGTCGCGGATGGCGTCTTCCGGCAGGTCGGTGTGTTCGCGCAACTGGAACGCCACATTGTCGAACACCGACATGTCGGTGAACAGCGCGCCGAACTGGAACAGCATGCCCATCTTGCGGCGCAGCCGGTACAGGCTGGCCGGATCGAGGTCGCCCACCGACTCGCCTGCTACGCGCACCGTCCCCTGGCCGGGCTTGACCTGCCCGCCAATCAGACGCAAAAGTGTTGTTTTGCCGCAACCGCTGCTGCCCATGATGGCTATGACCTGTCCCCGTTTGGCGGTCAGGTTGATCCCCTTCAAAACCGGTCGGGCACCGTAGCCAAATGCGACATCTTCGATTTCGACCAGATTGTCGTGTTGCAAGAAATCGAGCCTGTATTTTGTTTGGCCTGCCATTTTACCGAAGAGCAGCCATCCCGCAGCCATGACGCAGGCGTTTTGCCGTTTATTCAGTAGCCCATCACCTGCCTCAGGGTGTTGGCCTGTTCCAGCAAACCGAGATTGCCGCTGCGGCTGAGCACGAACAGGGGCTCGCCGGTCGCCGCCTGCTGCGCGATGCGTTGTGCCAGCAGGCGCAGATCCGGCGTTTCGTCCAGCCACCAGATATGGCGCGCCTCCCATGCCGGCGTTGCCAGCAACACCCGTTCCTGAGCGGGTTTGGCCGGCGCCGCAGCTGCCGGCTCCAGCACGAAATAAAACGCTGCGCGGGTATCGTCCAGCCATTGCGCCCAGCTTGCTTCGGGGGTCGCCTGCCAGACGGATGCCGGCAGATAAACCGTCTGGAATTGCGTGTTGTAATAAGACAACATCCAGTCATCCGGCAGACCGTCCGGGTAAAACCCCTTGCGCCACGCGGGATGCTGCCAGCCCACGGCACCGACCAGGACCAGGGGGCTGGACGTCATGCTGCGGTCAGCGCGCCCGGCACTTCAGGCACGCCGCCAGGTGGTGCCGCCCGGCCCGTCTTCCAGCACGATACCGGCCGCCGTCAGGGCATCGCGGACGCGGTCGGATTCGGCAAAATCTTTCGCCTTGCGCGCCGCCTGCCGCGCAGCGATCAGGGTTTCGATCTCCGCCTCGCCGATGCCGCCGTCGGCCGCCTTCGCCTGCAGGAAGTCTGCCGTATCACGCTGCAGCAGCCCCAGCACCCCGCCCAGATGGCGCAGCGTCCGCGCCGCGACGGCATCGCCGCGATTCGCCTCGCTCGCCAGCTCGAACAGCACCGCCAGCGCCTCGGGGGTATTGAAATCGTCGTCCATCGCCGCCCGGAAGCGCAGCGCCGCAGGCTGGCTCCAGTCGGGTGCGGGTGCGTCCGCCTCCGGCGGCGCGTTTTTCAGCGCGGTATACAGGCGCGTCAGCGCGCCCCTGGCGTCGTCGAGGTGGGCATCCGAATAATTCAGCGGGCTGCGGTAATGCGCGCGCAGGATGAAGAAGCGCACCACTTCGGCATCGTACTTTTCCAGCACCTCGCGGATGGTGAAAAAATTGCCCAGCGATTTGGACATCTTTTCGTTGTCCACCCGCACGAAGCCGTTGTGCATCCAGTAGTTCACGAAGGTGCAGCCGTTCGCCCCTTCCGACTGGGCGATTTCGTTTTCATGATGCGGGAATTGCAGATCCTGGCCGCCGCCGTGGATGTCGAAATGGCGGCCGAGCAGGTCGGCGCTCATCGCCGAGCACTCGATGTGCCAGCCGGGGCGCCCCGCCCCCCAGGGCGAGTCCCACGCCGGCTCGCCCGGCTTGGCGGCCTTCCACAGCACGAAGTCCATCGGGTCGCGCTTGTTGGGGTCGACCTCGACGCGCTCGCCGGCGCGCAGCTCGTCGAGGCTCTTGCCGGAGAGGCGGCCGTATGCCGGGAAGCCGCGCACGCTGTAGTAGACGTCGCCGTTGGGCGCCGGGTACGCGAGGCCGTTGGCGAGCAGCTGCTCGATCATCGCCAGCATCTTCGCCACGTACTGCGTGGCACGCGGCTCGTGGTCGGGCGGCAGCACGCCGAGCGCGCGCTCGTCCTCGTGCATCGCTGCGATGAAGCGCTCGGTCAGCGCGGCCGGCGTCTCGCCGTTCTCCTGGGCGCGCCTGATGATCTTGTCGTCGATGTCGGTGATGTTGCGGACGTACTCGACGTCGTAGCCGCTCGCGCGCAGCCAGCGCGTCACCATGTCGAACACGACGAACACCCGCGCGTGCCCGAGGTGGCACAGGTCGTACACGGTCATGCCGCAGACGTACATGCGGACCCGGCCGGGAACGAGCGGGACGAATTCTTCCTTGGTGCGCGTGAGGGAATTGGTGATGTGCAGCATCGGTGCGAGCAGGCGGCGAAGGTGGACGACGACGGGAAGCGCGGCGCTGTCTCGGCCGGGGCGATGTTGCTAGAATGCCGTCTTCCCTGGATCAGCCGAGCATATCACATGGCCCTGCCACGTCTCCTCGCCGCCGTTGCCGCCAGCGCGCTGCTCGCCGCCGGCCCCGTGCTGGCCGACGCGCTCGGGGACATCCGCACGCAGTTCGAGCGGGGCGACCTCGCCGGTGCGCTCGACGCGGCCGACCGCCAGCTCGCCGCGGAACCCGGCAACGCGCGGGTGCGCTTCCTCAAGGCGCTCATCCTCGCCGACCAGGGCAAGCCCGACGCGGCGATCGAGGTGCTGACCGCGCTGACCGAGGATTACCCGGAACTGCCCGAACCCTACAACAACCTGGCCGTGCTCCACGCTGCGCAGGGACGCTACGAATCCGCGCGGATCGCGCTGGAATCGGCCCTGCGCGCCCACCCCGGCTACGCCACCGCGCACGAGAATCTCGGCGACGTCCATGCCAGGCTGGCGCTGGCCGAATACGAGAAGGCGCTGGCGCTCGACGGCAAGAACGCGACCACGGGCGAAAAGCTCGCGCTGATGCGGTCGCTGCTCGGAAAGCAGGCGGTACTCGGGCCGGCCGCGGACCCGACGCTCGAGACGCCGACGCTGCCCCGATAGGCCGCCCGGGCGCGCACGGGAACGAGCGCCGCGATATCATTCACCCCAACTCATCCCACAAGGACACCCATGGTCAAGCTGCACACCTCCCTCGGCACCATCACCCTCGAACTCGACGCCGCCAAGGCGCCGAAGACGGTGGAGAACTTCCTGCAATACGTGCGCGACGGTTTCTACGACGGCACGATCTTCCACCGCGTGATCGACGGCTTCATGATCCAGGGCGGCGGCATGGAACCCGGCATGTCGCAGAAGCCTACCCGCGCGCCGATCGAGAACGAGGCCGCGAACGGCCTGAAGAACGAGGCCTACACCATCGCCATGGCGCGCACGCCGAACCCCAACTCGGCGACCGCGCAGTTCTTCATCAACGTCGCCAACAACGGCTTCCTCAACTTCACCGCCCCCACCCCGCAGGGCTACGGCTACGCCGTGTTCGGCAAGGTCGTCGAGGGCACCGAGGTGGTCGACGCGATCAGGAAGGTGAAGACCGGCAACCGCGCCGGCCACCAGGACGTGCCGCTCGAGGACATCGTCATCACCAAGGCGGAAATCGTCTGACGCGCCGGTGAGCCCGACGTCGAAACCGGGTGCCGGCCGCACGTTCTTCGTCGCCGACCTGCATCTCACCGACGAACGCCCGGCCGCGACCGGGCGTTTTTTTCGCTTCCTCGAGGAGGAGGTCGCCGGCGCCGACGCGCTCTACATCCTCGG
Organism: Thiobacillus sp.; assembly: GCF_024708915.1. Next base: position 2,288 of record NZ_JANJXQ010000032.1, on the reverse strand, counting down.
CGACCTGTTCGAGGCGTGGGTGGGCGACGACCACGACGAGGCGGTGGCGCACGAAACGGCACGGCGCCTCAGGGCGCTCGCCGATTCCGGCACGCCGGTCCGTTTCATGCACGGCAACCGCGACTTCATGCTGGCGGCACGCTACGCCGCACGCGCCGGGATGACGCTCGTCGCCGACCCCGCCCGCATCGACCTCTACGGCGTGCCGACGCTCCTCATGCACGGCGACACGCTGTGCACCGACGACACCGCCTACCAGGCCTTCCGCCGCCGGGTGCGGCACCCGCTGACGCTCGCGCTGCTGCGGCACCTGCCCTTCTCGCTGCGCCGGCGCCTGGCGCGCCGGGCGCGCGCCGGCAGCCAGGCGGCCAAGGCGGACAAGCCCGCCGCGATCATGGACGTGAACGAAGCGGAAGTGGTGCGCGTCCTGCGCGAGCAGCAGGCGGCGCGCCTGATCCACGGCCACACCCACCGGCCCGCGCGCCACGCGCATGCGGTCGACGGCCGCGACTGCGAGCGCTGGGTGGTGCCCGACTGGTACGCGCGCTGGGGCTACGTGGTGTGCGATGCCGCCGGCTGTGCGCTGCGGCTGGAAGACCTATGACGGGGCGTTGACCGCGGCCATGCCGTCCGGCACCCGGAACAGTTCGGGCTGCAGGGGCTGCCTCGATTCGCTTTCGAACCGGCGCGTGCGCCCGGTGAACTCGCGCTCCTCGAGCAGCAGGCCGAGGCCGAGCGTCGCGCCCGATTCCCATACCTGGTTCGCGAGGTCGCAGTCGTGCTGCATCTCGGGCGGCGAATCCTTCCACACGCGGTACTGCGTGGCGGCCAGCACCGCCTTCAGCTCCGCCATCGCGCGCGCCACGTCCGGCGCCGCGGCCGCCGCGGCCACGCCTTCGCTGCATACCACGCCGTTCACCACGAGGCTGAACCGGCGGGTACCGGGCGCCCCCGCCCCGGTGTCGAGCCGCGGCGCCCAGCCGGCCGGCCTGGACGGAATCTCGCCCGGCGAGAACGCCATCGCGAGGCCGGCGTCGCGCATGACGCTGATGACCTGGCGGCCACGCCGGTCCAGCAGGACGAAGTCGCCGCCATCCTCGCCGCCGTCCATGCGCAGGAAATCGGGGGTGACGAGGATGCGCGTCAGGTACGGCGGGTCGCCCGGATCCTGGTCGACGTAGCGCACCACGGCCATGTCGGCCGCATGGCCTGCGGTCGCGCCGAGCAGGCACAGCGCGGGCAGCAGCCGCCTCACGCCAGCCCTCGCGCGAGGTCGGCCTGGATGTCGGCGACCGCCTCCAGCCCCACCGCGATGCGCACCAGGCCGTCGCCGATGCCCGCCGCGGCGCGCTGCTCCGGCGTCATGCGGCTGTGCGTGGTGGTCGCCGGGTGGGTGATGGTCGTCTTGGTGTCGCCGAGGTTGGCGGTGATCGACAGCAGCCGCGTCGCGTCGATCAGCTTCCACGCCGCTTCCTGGCCGCCCTTCAGCTCGAACGCGACGATGCCGCCGCCGGTCTTCTGCTGCGCCATCGCGAGTTCGTGCTGCGGGTGCGACGGCAGCCCCGGGTACAGCACGCGCGCGACCTGCGGCTGCGCCTCGAGCCACTGCGCCAGCGCCAGCGCGTTCTTCGAATGCGCGTCCATGCGGATCGACAGCGTCTCCAATCCTTTCAATATCACCCAGGCGTTGAACGCGGAGAGCGTCGGGCCGGCGGTGCGCAGGAAGGTGTAGACGCCCTCCATCAGGTCCTTCTTGCCGAGCACCGCGCCGCCGAGCACCCTGCCCTGCCCGTCGAGGTACTTGGTCGCGGAATGGATCACGATGTCGGCGCCGAGCGCGAGCGGCTTCTGCAGCGCCGGCGAGCAGAAGCAGTTGTCGACCGCGAGCCAGGCGCCCGCCGCGTGCGCGATGTCGGCGAGGGCGCGGATGTCGCTCACCTCGGTGAGCGGGTTCGACGGCGACTCGACGAAGAAGAGCTTCGTGTTCGGCTTGACCGCCGCGCGCCATTCCTCCGGGTCGGTCGGCGACACGTAGGTCGTCTCGACGCCGAAGCGGCCGAGGATGTTGGAGAAGAGCTGCACCGTCGAGCCGAAGATCGAGCGCGACGCGACGACGTGCTCGCCCGCCTTCATCAGACCCATCACGGTCGCGAGGATCGCCGCCATGCCGGCATCAGGGAAGAACAGGTCCAGCACGCAGGTGCCGAACAGGAACACGTCCGCGGGCTTGTCGGGGTACTGGCGCGGCGGCTCGATCGCCGGGGCCGTCCGTGTGGCGTTCGGCGCCA
>NZ_JANJXQ010000019.1 GCF_024708915.1 Thiobacillus sp. | reverse complement strand
CGACAGGCTTTCCTGGCCGCGCGTCAGCGCCAGGTACACCGCCGCCAGCAGCTCGCAGTCGAGCAATGCGCCGTGCAGCGTGCGCGCCGTGTTGTCCACGCCGTAGCGTTTGCACAGCGCATCCAGGTTGTTGCGCTGGCCAGGGTGCAGCGTCTTGGCCAGCGCCAGGGTGTCGGTCACGCCGTCGCACCAAGTCGCCAGCGGCGACATCTCCAGCAGGCGCAGCTCCATATTGAGAAAGCCCACGTCGAACGGCGCGTTGTGAATGATGAGTTCGGCGCCCTGGATGAAATCAACGAACTCGCGGGCAATGCCGGCAAAGCGCGGCTTGTCTTGCAGGAACTCGGGAGTGATGCCGTGCACCTGCATTGCCCCGGCGTCGATGTCGCGATCCGGGTTCACATAACGGTGCAGGTGATTGCCAGTGAGCCGCCGGTTGACCATCTCCACCGCCGCCACTTCGATGATGCGATGCCCCTGGCTGGGGTCGAGGCCGGTGGTTTCGGTATCCAGAATGATTTGCCGCATAGTGTCAGCTTCAGTGTTGTTGCGCCTGCAGGACGCCCTGGTTGGCCAGCACGTCGGCACGTTCGTTTTCGGGGTGGCCGGCATGCCCCCGCACCCATATCCACTCGATGCGGTGCTGCTGGTTCAAGGCGTCGAGCTGCTGCCACAGATCCTGGTTCTTCACCGGCTTGCCGTCGGCGGCGCGCCAGTTGCGCCGCTTCCAGCCGGGCAACCATTCGCTGATGCCTTTTTGCACATACTGCGAGTCGGTGTGGACTTCGACCGTGGAGGGGCGCTTCAGCAGCTCCAGCGCGCGGATCACCGCGGTCATTTCCATGCGGTTGTTGGTGGTGGCGGCCTCTCCGCCATAGATTTCCTTGCGGTGGCCGCCCGTCACCAGCAGGGCACCCCAGCCGCCGATGCCGGGATTACCCTTGCAGGCGCCGTCGCTGTATATGTAAATGGTGTCAGCGTTCACGATGGACCCGATACTGTTTGAGATTGATCACCTTGGCCGCGGGCGACAGAAAACGTTGCGTCACCGGCGTTTTCCACTGCGGCAGGATGATGTTCATGCCCTGCACGCGCTTCACCGCCTGCAGAAAATACACGCCGCCGCCCATCGCCCACCAGCGATCGCCGGCGGGTTCCATGAAACGCAGCCGGCGCAGCCAGTTTGCGCGGTTGATCGGCGGACGGTAGCAGCACATGCTGCCGGCTGCCACCTCGAGGCCCAGCAATGCCATCCAGTCTTTCACCCGCGAAATATTCAGGAAGCTGCCGTTCCACGGATAACCGCATTCGCCGCCCTGCAGCCTGCGCGCCAGCCCCCACAGGCTGCGCGGATTGAACCCGGCCAGCACCAGGCGGCCTTCCGGGCGCAGCACGCGCTCGGCCTCGCGCAAAACCTGATGCGGATTGGCGCTGAACTCCAGCACGTGCGGCAGCAGCAGCAGATCGAGCGACTGGCTCTCGAACGGCAGGAACATGGGGTCGGCCCCGACCTGGGCGGGCGCTTCCACCGCGCACGTGACCCGCAGCGGAATCCGGCTGTTGCGCAGGAAATCGATCTGCGGCAGCCCCACCTGCACGGCGTTGAAACCGAACACATCCGACACCGCACGGTCGAAATAGCGCCGCTCGCGGAACAGCAAGTGCTTTCCCAGCGGCGTATCGAACCATCCTTCATCCAGCTTGGATAACATAGTCATTCCTCCTGTCCGGCAAGCCTATTCATGTTGACCCTCATCCCCCTGCCCGCGTTCACCGACAACTACATCTGGGTGCTGCACGACGGCCGCCACGCCGTCGCCGTGGATCCTGGCGACCCGGCGCCGCTGATTGCCTTTCTCGATGCGCATCGGCTCGCGCTGACGGCGCTGCTGATCACCCACCATCACCGCGACCATACCGGCGGCAACGCCCTGCTGCATCAACGCTACGGCTGTGCCGTCTACGCCCCGGAGAACCCCCGCATTCCCGCCGTCAGCCATCCCCTGCACGGTGGCGATTGCGTGACGCTGACCCAGCCGGAAATATGTTTCGAGGTTCTTGCCACCCCCGGCCACACGCTCGACCACCTCAGCTACGTCGGCCACGGTTTCCTGTTTTGCGGCGACACCGTATTCGGCTGCGGCTGCGGCAAGCTGTTCGAGGGCAGCGCGGCAATGATGGCCACCAGTCTCGATGCCATTCTGGCCCTGCCCGATGCTACCCGAGTCTGCTGCGCGCATGAATACACCTTAAGCAATATCGACTTCGCCAAAACCCTGGACGGCGGCAATCCCGCCCTGCTGGAACGCGAACGGCAGGATCGCGCGCGGCGTTCGCGCAATCAGCCCACCCTGCCGTCCACCCTGGCCCTGGAAAAAGCCACCAATCCATTCCTGCGCTTTCACGATCCCGACATGACGGCCTTTGCCGCCCGTTACCTGAATCGGCCGCATCCCAGCCCGGCCGAGACGTTCGGCGCCATCCGCGCCGCCAAGGACGCCTGGGACGGTTGACCGCCCCCGGTCCAACCCCTTAGGATGAGCGCTTGTTGAGTACGGGAGACCGACTTGCCCGGAATCAAATTGGCCCGTTCCCGACCGGCCGGCAGCAAATTAAACCGCTTCAGCCTGGCCGTGCTGGCACTGCTTTTCAGCTACCCTGCTGCTGCAACGGAATCCTTCGCCGCCAACCAGTTCCTGGAATGGGACGCTGACGCCGGCAGCACAGCCGCCGACGCTTCCTCCGCCAGCGCCAGCCAGGACGATGTCTGGCAGCGCATCCGCAACGGCTTCAAGATCGAGGACGCCGCGTCCAACCCGCTCGTTGCCGTGCACGAATCCTGGTACGCGGCGCGGCCGGAATCCGTGCGCCGCATGGTCGACCGCGCGCGCCGCTATCTGTTCCATATCGTCGAGGAAGTCGACCGCCGTGCGATGCCGATGGAAATCGCCTTGCTGCCGATGATCGAGAGCGCATTCAACCCCACCGCGCTATCGCCGTCTGCCGCCTCGGGCATCTGGCAGTTCATTCCCTCCACCGGCCGCCACTACGGCCTCAAGCAGGACAGCTGGTACGACGGCCGGCGCGACTTCACCGCCGCCACCCAAGCTGCGCTCGACTACCTGGGCAAGCTGTATCTCGATTTCGGCGACTGGCAGCTGGCGCTGGCGGCCTACAACTGTGGCGAAGGCTGCGTCGCGCGCGCCATCCAGAAGAACGTCCAGCAGGGACTGCCCACCGATTACGCCAGCCTGTCCCTGCCCAGCGAGACCCGCCATTACGTCCCCAAGCTTCTCGCCATCAAGAACCTGATCCGCAATCCCGAACAGCACGGCATCGCCATCGACGCGCTGCCCAACCAGCCCTATTTCGACCAGGTCACCGTCCATGCCAGCATGGACATCCACTCCGCCGCGCGGCTGGCGGGCATGAGCAGCGACGAGTTCATCGCACTCAACGCCGCCTTTCCGCGCAAGCTCATCCGTTCCGACACGCCGGTCAACCTGCTGATCCCGGTCGACAAAACCGACAAATTCCAGCGCAACCTGGAGACTGCCAGCTGGGACTCCTGGCAGCCCTATGCGGCACAAAAAGGCGAACGCCCCGAAGCCATCGCCAAGCGCTTCGATGTCAGCCTCGCCCGCCTCGAAGAACATAACCAGTTTCAGTTGAAACGCGGCAAGCTGGTGCGCGCGCAAACCATACTCGTCCCCGTCAGCGGCCGTGGCGTGGCCGCGGCGCAAAGCGTCGCCGCGGCAACAACGACGAGCGCAAGCCAGCATCTGGTCGAGCGCGGCGACACGCTGTTCGGCGTGGCCCGCCGTTACGGCCTGAGCGTCGCCCAGTTGACCCAGGCCAACCCCGGCCTCGCTGGCGGTCTCAAAGCCGGCCAGACCCTGCGCTTGCCCCTGAACGAACAGGCCGCTCGGCAGCCCGAAGCCGTCCGGCACGTCGCCTTCACCCCCCTTCCCGGAAAACCTGCCGGGCCTGTTCACTACACCGTCAAACGCGGCGACAGCCTGCACGCCATCGCGCAGCGTTTCGACGTCAGTCTGGCCGACCTCAAAACCTGGAATCCGGTTTTCGGGAACGATAGCGTCATCCGTGCGGGCCAGCAGATCGTAGTCGAACGCCCCTGAGCCCGCGCTGAATCAGAGCGGCCTAACCTAACCCGCCCTAATCGGGCGCAGGCGGCTCATCCGACTTGTCCGACATCACCAGTGCCATGCCGACGGCGGCCAGCACCATCCACAGCACCGCCGCCCAGATGCCCAGCGCATCCGACAGCGGCCCCATGAAAAGCAGCGTCAGCATGGCCACGCCCAGAACCAGGTTGCCGATCCAGAAATTGCGACTGCGTTTGCCGGTATTCAATTGAAACTCCGTCCAGAAAATGCCTGCCCCTGCGCGGCCACCCAGTGGCAACGCGCCCAATGCTCGCTGCCCACCGCGGTTTGATCGGGATAGATTTGCCGGCATATTTCGCTTGCATGCGGGCAACGCGGATGGAAATGGCAGCCGCTGGGCGGATTGAGCGGCGACGGCTGGTCGCCGCTCAGGCGAACGATGCGCTGCCCGGCCGACGGTTCGATACGCGGCACGGCACTCACCAGCGCCTGGGCATAAGGATGGCGCGGAGCGCGCAGCACTTGCGCCGCCGGGCCTTGTTCGACGATGCGCCCGAGATACATCACCGCCACCTCGTGCGCCAGATAATCGACCACGGCGAGGTTGTGGGTGATGAACAGATAGGCCAGACCCAGGCTGTCCTGCAAGTCTTTCAGCAGATTCAGTATCTGCGCCTGCACCGAGACGTCGAGCGCGCTGGTCGGTTCGTCGCAAATCACCAGTCTGGGCGACACCGCCAGCGCCCGCGCAATCGCAATGCGCTGCCGCTGCCCCCCGGAAAACGCATGCGGATAGCGCCCCCCCGCGTCGTCGGGCAGTCCCACCTGGCGCAGCAACAGCGCAACCGCGTCGCGGCGTTGGTTAGCCGCCCCCACTCCCAGCGCGTCCATGCCTTCGAGCAGGATGTCCGCCACCCGCATGCGCGGATTGAGCGAGCTGAACGGATCCTGGAACACCATCTGCGCCTGTCGCCGCAGGGTGGATGCATTGCGCGCGGTGACGGTCTCGCCGGCCAGCACGATGCGGCCCGCGGTCGGTTCGATCAGCCGCAGCAGCGCCTTGCCCACGGTGGTCTTGCCGCAGCCGGATTCGCCCACCAGCGCCAGCGTGCGGCCCGGCTGGATCGCCAGCGTCACATCGTCCACTGCGCGTACGTGACCCACGGTGCGCTGGATGAAGCCGCGCCTGATCGGAAAATACACTTTCAGGCCGTCCACCTGCAGCAGGGCTTGCGCCGCTTGGGTCGAATGCGTCGGCGTCGCCACCGCGGGCGCACTGCGCAGCGGCAGCATGCCCGCCAGATGGCAGCGCACCCGCTGATCGTCGATCGTTTGCCAGTCGGGCGATTCGTCGCGGCAGCGCGCAATCGCAAACGGACAGCGCGGCGCAAAGCGGCAGCCGCGCATCCGGCCGTCGAGCTTCGGCACCTGGCCGGGAATCGTGGTCAGCCGCGCGCCATCGCCGGGACGCCCTGCAGGACTCTGCTCCGCTACGGGCTGAAGTCCGTGCGGAATCGGATGCGGCAGCGCCTCGAACAGCATGCGGCTATACGGATGTTGCGGGGCCGCGAAAAATGCGTCGCGCGTCCCTTCTTCCAGTAACTCGCCGGCATACATCACCCCCACGCGGTCGGCGTTCTCGGCCACCACCCCGAGATCGTGCGTGATCAGCAGCATGCCCATCCGCTTTTCGCTGCGCAGGCGCCGCAGCACGTCGAGCACCTGCGCCTGGATGGTCACGTCGAGCGCCGTGGTCGGCTCGTCGGCGATCAGGATCCTGGGCTGGCCGGCCAGCGCCATCGCGATCATCGCCCGCTGGCGCAGGCCGCCGGACAGCTCGAACGGATAACTGTCGAGCCGCTGCAGCGCATCCGGCACCCCCACCGAATCGAGCAGTCCGCGTGCCGCCTGCCGCGCCGCCTGCCCGCTCAGTCCCTGATGCAGGACCAGCGCTTCGACAATCTGATGGCCCACCTTGACGACCGGATTCAGCGCCAGCATCGGTTCCTGGAAAATCATCGCCATGCCGCCGCCACGCACGCGCCGCATGTCGCGCTCGGGCAGCGCCAGCACATCCTGTCCGTCCAGTTGCACCGCCCCCGCGACGATACGGCCGCCATCCGGCAGCAGGCGCATCAGCGACAGCGCGGTCATCGACTTGCCGCAGCCGGACTCGCCTAGCAGCGCGTAGGTTTCGCCGGCAGCGACATGAAAGGACACGCCATCGACCACGCGCAGGGTATCCGCACCGCGGCCGATTTCGGTGACGAGCCCATCGACCCGCAACAGGGGCTTCACCGGCGGCCTCCCAGACGCGGGTCGAAGGCGTCGCGCACGCCGTCGGCAAACAGGTTGGCGGCCAGCACCAGCGCGAACATGAAGGCGAACGCCGCACCGAGCTGCCACCATACTGCCGGTTCGCGTGCAAGTTCGAGGCGCGCGCCGTTGATCATGTTGCCCCAGCTGTACATGGAAGGATCGACGCCGACGCCGACGTAGGACAGCACCGCTTCGGCCAGCACCAGCCCGGAAAAATCCAGAACGACCGCAATCAGCACCAGATGGAAGACGTTGGGAAAAATATGGCGGCTGATGATGCGTGCATTCGATACGCCGAAGGCGCGCGCCGCTTCGACGTAATCGAGCGTGCGCAACTTGAGCGATTCGCCGCGCAGCAGCCGCGCCAGTCCGGTCCAACTGGTCATGCCCATGATCAGGCACAGCGCCAGCAGACGAATGTCGGCGCGCGCGGCGGCGGTGTCGAACAGTTCGGGGTTGGATTCGATATAGACCTGCACGATCAGCACGGCAGCCGCAATCAGCAGCACGCCCGGGATCGAGTTGAGCACGGTGTAGACATACTGGATCGCATCGTCCACCCAGCCACGGAAATAGCCCGCCACGATACCCAGGCCGATCGCCAGCGGCAGCGTGACCAGCGTGGTCAGCGACCCGATCACCAGGCCGGTGCGGATGCTTTTGAGGCTGATGTAGAGCACGTCCTGTCCGACCTTGTCGGTACCGAGCACATGGTAGCCGGACGCCAGCTGCGCCATCGCGCCGCCCAGCATGAGCAGCAGCGCCAGCATGCCGGCGAGCGTGCGGCCGGGCCAGTTCAAGCCGCCCTGTCGCCACCTTGCAAGCCATGTACCGACGGGCAGCTGCAGCCGGCGTGCCTGCCACGCAGCCAGGCCGGCAAACAGCAGCAGGCCGGCGAGGGCGCCCTGCGCGGCGCCGGCAAGGCTGCGCCGCGCGATGTCGGATACCCGGTCGCCGGCGTGCTGCAGATGCGCGCCGCCATATTGCAGGCGGGGATAGTCGCGCACCGCCACGCCATTCCGCTCGACGAATTCCATGGCATACAGCTGCATCGCCAGCGGCGCCGAATAGGTTTTTTCCTGGCGGGTGCGCAGGCCGCCCACCAGCGCGTCGAACGCGCTCATCACCTCGACCGAATACTGCGGCTTGTCGGCCGGGCTGTCGGGCAGCCGTTCCCGGTAATGCAGCGAATCGAGCAGGCCGATGACGGCGAAGACGCCCAGCACCAGAGCCGCCCCCATCGCCATCGGGCGCTGCGCCACGGCCTCCCACGGAGCGCGCAGATGAGCGTGGCGACGGATCAACCAGGCCAGCGCCAGCACGCCCGCCAGCAGCGCAAAAATCAGCGCATCGGTCCACAGGATCACGGGCATGAAACTCATTGCAGCCTCACCCGCGGATCAGCCCACGAATAGGAAATGTCGGTAAGAATGAGGCCGACGATGTAGAGAAAGGAGCCCAGGAACACCATCGCACGCACCACGGCGAAATCCTGCGCCTGGATCGCGTCGATGGTGTAGCTGCCCAGTCCCGGAATGCCGAAGAAAGACTCGGTGATCAGGCTGCCCATGAACAGCAGCGGCAGCACCACCACTGCGCCGGTGAGGATCGGGATCATGCCGTTCTTCAGCACGTGGCGAAACAAGACCCGGATTTCGGACAAGCCCTTGGCGCGCGCGGTGCGCACGTAGTCCTTGCCGATTTCCTCGAGGAAAATCGTGCGGTACCAGCGCGCGCCGCTGCCGATTCCTGCCGCCACGCTGACCAACACCGGCAACAGGATGAACTTGAGCCCGCCGATGCCGCCGGCATAGCCCGAAATCGGCAGCAGGTTCCACAACTTGGCGATGAAATACTGTCCGGCGATGATGTAGAACAGGCCCGAGATCGACATCAGCACCACGCACAGCACCACCCCCCACAGGTCGAGGTAGGTGGCACGGAAAAACACCATCAGCAAGGCGAAGGTGATGTTGACCAGCAAGCCGATGGCGAACACCGGCAGCGCGATCGCCAGGCTCGGCCCCATGCGGGTGCGGATTTCGTTGCCGATGTCGCGGCCGTCGTCGCTTTTGCCGAACTTGAAGACGAACATCGCCGCCGAGTGCTGGAAGAAAATCGTCTCGGTGAACTGCGCGCTGCCCGTTGCCTGCGCATTCAGCAGCAGCGGTTTGTCGTAGCCGTGCTCGGTCTTCCAGCGCTCGATCGCCTCCGGCGTCACATGCTTGACGCCGAGTTGCAGCCGCGCCATGTCGTCCGGCGTGTTGACGACGAAAAACAGCGCAAAGGTCAGCAGGTTGACCCCGATGAGGATAGGGATCGCGTACAGCAGGCGGCGCAGGATATAGGCGAACATCAGGCGGTCTTTCGTTCATGCCGCCGCCACGCGATCACTGCCGGCGCGATCACGGCCACCAGCGCAGCGGCCAGCAGCACGATCGGCCACAGCACCGGGCGGTTCCATTCGGCGCGCCGGGCTTCGCGCACGGCAGCGTCGATACGGCGGTATTTGAGGGTGTTGTTCGCCATCAGGTTGGGCTTGACGTTGTGCACCCAGCCGTGGCGCAGGCCGAAGGCCTTGGGATGGTAGGCGAATATCCACGGCGCATCGCGGCGCACGACGTCGAGCATGGCGTCGATCACCTGCTGGCGCGCAGGGCCGTTGTCCATGTCCTTCATCTGCTCGAACAGGCGGTCGAACTCGGGGCTGTCGTAGTTGGCGGCATTCTCGCCGCCGCTGCCGACTTTCTTGTGCGGGCCGTAGAGCAGGAAGAAGAAATTTTCCGGATCGGGGTAGTCGGCGTTCCAGCCCCATTCGAACAGCTGGGCATTGCCCTTGCGGATCTTGTCCTGAAAACGGTTGTAGTCGGTGCCGCGCACCACCAGCTGCACGTTGAGCTTGTCGAGCTGCTTCTTCATCCAGTCGAGCCGCGACTTGGC
>NZ_JANJXQ010000017.1 GCF_024708915.1 Thiobacillus sp. | reverse complement strand
TCGGGCAGCGCGCGCCGCGGCGCAGCCGGGCTGGCGCTTGCCGCCTGCGGCCGTGGCGCGCCCAAGCCGGCGCGCGCCACCGCCGCGGTCACCGCGGCGGGCGCCCGGCCCAGCCCCCCCACCCCCGGCGCCGGGGCCGGGGGGGGTGGCGCTGGGCCCGGCGGCCGCCGCGCTTTTCGCCGGGGGGGCGGGCGCGGGCTTGGGCGCCCCACGGCCGCAGGCGGCAAGCGCCAGCCCGGCTGCGCCGCGGCGCGCGCTGCCCGACTGGTGGCCGGTGGCACTGGCGATCGCGCTATCGCTGCCGCTGGTCGCCCCCATGCTCGGCAGCCTGTTCGGCGTGCACTGGATGCCGCCGGGCTGGCTGCAAATGGTGCTGGCGACGCCGGTGCAGTTCTGGCTCGGCGCACGTTTCTATCGCGCCGGCTGGAAGGCGCTGCGCGCCGGCAGCGGCAACATGGACCTGCTGGTGGCCGTCGGCACCAGCGCGGCCTATGGTCTGAGCGTATACCTGCTGCTAACGAGCGGCGACCCGATGCATCTGTATTTCGAGGCGTCGGCGGTGGTGATCAGCCTGGTGCTGCTGGGCAAATGGCTGGAGGCGCGCGCCAAACGCCAGACCACTGAAGCCATCCGTGCCCTGCAGGCCCTGCGCCCGGCCACCGCACGGGTGCGTCTCGACGGTGTCGACCGCGACATGCCGATCGACGCAATCCGGGTGGGCGATCTGGTGGTGATCCGCCCCGGCGAACGGGTGCCGGTCGACGGCGAGGTGATCGAAGGCGAAAGTCAGATCGACGAATCCATGCTCACCGGCGAATCCCTGCCGGTCGACAAGCAGGCGGGCGATACGGTGACCGGCGGCGCCATCAACGCGCACGGCGTGCTGCTCGCGCGCACCACGGCAGTGGGAACGGAAACCACGCTGGCGCGCATCATCCGCATGGTGGAAAACGCGCAGGCCGCCAAGGCGCCGATCCAGCGGCTGGTTGACAAGGTGAGTGCGGTGTTCGTGCCGGTGGTGATGGGAATCGCCTTGCTCACCTTTGCCGGCTGGTGGGCGCTGGGCGGCGACGCCGAACAGGCCATCCTCAACGCAGTCGCAGTGCTGGTGATCGCCTGTCCGTGCGCGCTCGGTCTGGCCACCCCTACCGCCATCATGGCGGGCACCGGCGTCGCCGCGCGCCACGGCATCCTGATCAAGGACGCCGAAGCGCTGGAACTGGCGCACAAGGTCGACACCGTAGTGTTCGACAAGACCGGTACCCTCACCGACGGCACCCCGCACGTGGTGGCCTGCCTGGTGGCGGACGGCAACGACGAAAACGAGGTATTGGCCATCGCCGCCGGACTGCAGGCAGGCAGCGAGCACCCGCTGGCGCGCGCGGTACTGGCGAAGCACGCCGCTTCCGGCAGCGCCCCCCCGCCCGCGCGCGCGCACCAGGCGCTGCCGGGGCGCGGCATTGCCGGCGAAGTCGGCGACGAGAAATACTGGCTGGGCAATCGCCGCCTGATGACCGAGAACGACGTCGCCACCGCCGCGCTCGATGCCGCCGCGGCCGAACTGCAGGCCGCAGGCCGCACCGTGTCGTGGCTGGCGCGCGCCAGCGACCGCCGCGCACTGGGCGTGCTGGCTTTCGGCGACGCCATCAAGCCCACTGCCGCCGCAGGCGTGGCGCGCCTCAAGGCGCAAGGCATCGCCACCGTCATGCTCAGCGGCGACAACCGCGGCGCCGCCCAGGTGGCGGCCGACGCGCTCGGCATCGACACCGTGCTGGCCGAAGTGCTGCCGGCGGACAAGGCCATGCACGTCGGCCGGCTCAAGACCGCGGGCGGGACGGTGGCGATGGTCGGCGACGGCATCAACGACGCCCCGGCGCTCGCCGCCGCCGACGTCGGCATCGCCATGTCCTCCGGCAGCGACGTCGCCATGCATACCGCCGGCATCACCCTGATGCGCGGCGACCCGGCGCTGGTGGCCGACGCCATCGACATTTCCCGGCGCACCTACAGCAAGATCCGGCAGAACCTGTTCTGGGCCTTCATCTACAACGTGGTCGGCATTCCGCTCGCCGCGGCGGGCCTGTTGAATCCGGTCATTGCCGGCGCGGCGATGGCCTTCTCCAGCGTCAGCGTGGTGAGCAACGCGTTGCTGCTGCGGCGCTGGCGTCCTGCCGGGGACGCGCGATGAACATCGGCGATGCCGCCCGCGCCAGCGGCGTGTCGGCCAAGATGATCCGCCATTACGAGCGCAGCGGCCTCATCCGCACAAGCAGCCGCACGCAGGCGGGCTACCGGCAATATCGCGAACGCGACGTCCATTTGCTGCGCTTCGTCCGCCGCGCGCGCGACCTCGGATTTTCGCTCGATCAGATCGGCCAGCTGCTGTCGCTCTGGGACGACCCCGGACGCGCCAGCGCCGACGTCAAGCGCCTGGCCGAAGCGCACATCGCCGATCTCGACGCCCGCATCGCGGCGCTGACCGAGATGCGCACCACCCTGGAAGCACTCGCGCAGGCCTGTCACGGCGACCACCGCCCCGACTGCCCCATTCTGCAGGGCATCGCCGACGCCCCCTGAAACCCGCCGCCTGCCACTGCTTACCGCGGCCGTCCTTCCCAGTCGTACTCCACCTCGATCAGCACCCGCGCGCGCACCGGGCGGCCGCCCTTTTGCGCCGGAGCAAAGCGAACGTCGCGGAACGCCTTCAGCGCTGAATCCTCGAACATGCCGGGTGGGGCGGCACTCACGACATCGACGTCGCTGACGCGGCCATCCGCCTCCAGCTTCAGTTGCAGCCGCACCTTGCCGGACAGCCGCTGACGGTCGGCGGCGACAGGATAATCCGGCACGATCTCGCGCAAGGCACGCGGATGCACGTCGACGTCGCGCGCACCGTAGTAGGTGAGATCGACCGGGCTGCTGATCGTCACGCCCGGCATCGGCGCGGAAGCTGCCGACGGCGATGGCGCCGGATCAGGCTCTGGCGCAGCGGGCGCGGCCGGCTGTACTTCGGCAGCAGCCGGCGCGAGGGATACGGGCGGCGGTGCAGGCGGCTCGGCCACCGGCAGCGCCTCCGCCGTCTCGCTCGGTGCAAGCCGGGGGGGCTCCTGCACGGGGTCGTCCGGCGCATCCACCGCGGGCGCGAGGGGCGGCGCATCCACCGCAGGCAACGCAGCGGGCGGCGACTCCAGCCGCGCCTCGATCACCGGCCCCTCCAGGCTCAGCGCAGACGGCGGCGCCAGCTGCACCAGCGCAATCAGCGCCGCATGCAGGCCCAGCGAAATCCACATCGCCGCCAGCGGCCGCTGCAGCCGGGGCGGAATCGCCGGTTCGTCGAGGGAGGCGTTCACCGGCATCGATGCCCGCCGAGGCAGGTTTTGACCGCACAGGAAACCGGGGGCACTGGCCTAGAATGGTGGCCAGAACAACACCAGGAGAAGACCATGAAAAGACTCGTCATCGCGGGCGCCATCTTAGCATCGGCGCTGGGCGCACCGGCCTTCGCCAACGCCGTCGAGCTGAGCCAAACCACCATCCAGGCCGCCGACGGCTCCGAGGTGCCGGTCGAAATCGCCACCCCCGCCGGCAAGGGCCCGTTCCCGCCGCTGCTGTTCATCCACGCCAAACGCGGCTACGAAGGCGACGAGCGCGCCCACGTGCGCGAACTCGCCGAGCAGGGCTTTCTGGTCGTCGCGCCCGACTGGCAGAGCGGCCGTTTCATCGAGCGCTGGCCCTCTGCGCACAACCCGGACACCGAAATGGATGTGGAAGCCGGACTCGACTACCTGAAATCGCTGCCCAACGCCTGCAAACAGCCGGCCGGCATCGTCGGCCTGTCGCGCGGCCCGTATTACGCGATCCGGCTGGCCGCCAGGCGCGGCAACGACATCGCCGCCATCGTCAGCTATTACGGCCACATGCAGAATCCCAACGCGCCCGAGCCGGAGCAGCTGTTCAGCATCGCGCCCGAAATCGCCCAGCTCAATACACCGATCCTGTACCTGATCGGCGACGCCGATTACGAACTGCGCCGCATGAACGGCGGCCGCGCGTTCTATGCGCTGTGGGAGCGCGGCGTGCCGGTGGAATGGCAGGAATACCCGATGGCACGGCGCGCGTTCGACTTCCGCCCCGACCAGACGCCGGAGGAAAAGATCGCCACACGGCATGCACGCGAGCGGGCGAAGAACTGGCTGGCGAAGTGGATGAAGCTGACGCCGGAGATGAAGTGCAAGTGACGGCTGAGTGGTTGCCGGGTAGTTGAAGTGTTCGCTGTACTTGAGTCCGTTGGCCGGGAGTTGCCCGGCGGCAAGTCACTTTCTTTTGCTTCGCCAAAAGAAAGTAACCCAAGAAAAGGCGACCCCGACATCCCCGAATTCCCGAAGATCAAGCGCGTCGGGTGGGCGGCAAAGAACTCGCCCCGCCTTGCTGTTTTTAATTTGTTTTTTTGTAGGCGAGGCTCAAACACCTTTGCCGCTGATCCACCCGCCACACTTGATCTTCGGCGGGGCTGTAAGGGGAAGGACGTCAAAACCAGTTTGGCGATGAGCTACCGTCGCGGACTCGGATTGAGTGTTTCGCAGTAAAGCTCGCCCAAGTACACAAACTGTCCTGACACCATTGGCCTGGTTTTTGTTTCCCCCTTACAGCCACGCCGAGAATTGGTCCTGCCGGGTGGATCAGCGGCAAAGGTGTTTGAGCCCCGCTCACAAGAATTAAACCAACCCAGCAAAAGCGGGGCGAGTTCTTTGCCGCCCACCCGGCAGGACCAATTCTCGGGAATTCGGGGATGTCGGGGTCGCCTTCTTTTGGTTACTTTTCTTGGCGAGACAAGAAAAGTAACTTGCCGCCGGGCAACCCCCGGCCAACGGTCAGCAGTCTCACAGAAGCGCCAACTACTCAGCCGTGCTCCGCACCAATCCAAAGACAGAATTGCTACGCCACGTTTATGCCCTACGGGTGCTCGCAATGACGCGCCCCATCTGCGCCCCGTTTTGATTCCATTCCCCCGCCCCATGCACCACAACGGCACACCCCAGCCCGTGCCCCGCACGCCTCAAAAACACACAAGCATTTGATAATCAAGTATTCCAGAAGCTGGCACGCCCCCTGCTGTATCCAGAGCGAGCATCCAGACCGCAAGGCCCGCTTGCTCCACCCATAAAGGGCAGGCCTTGGTTGTCCCCGCAAGGGGGAGGCCGTGGTTGTAAAGCTGCTACGCAGCAACAACCACGCTCAGGCAGCCTCCTCCGACCTGGCGGCCCCTCCGGAGGCCGCTTTTTTACGACGCCTACAGACAACCGAATGGAACATGCGCGTACTGATTATTGAAAACCAGCCCGAGCGGCTGGCGATGCTGGTGCCCGCGCTGCAAGCGGCGGGCTGTGTGGTCGCGGCCACGCTCAATTCGGCGCGCAGTCTGGATGCGCAGGTGCGGGCGCTGCGCCCGGACGTGGTGATCATCGCGCAGGACTCGCCCGACCGCGATACGCTGGCGCACCTCTGCGTGGCGAACCAGAATTGTCCGCGTCCGGTCGTGATGTTCACCGGCGACGGCAGCACGCAATCGATCCGCGCGGCGACGCAGGCGGGGGTGACGTCCTACGTGGTCGACGGGCTCGACCCGGCGCGCCTGCGCCCCATCCTCGACGTCGCGGTATCGCGCTTCGAAGCCTTCCAGACATTGCACGGCCAGCTTGAACAGGCGCGCCTCGAACTGGCCGAACGCAGGCTGATCGACCAGGCCAAGGCGCTGCTGATCAAGCAGACCGGCGCATCGGAGCCCGAGGTGTATCGCGAAATGCGGCGCACGGCGATGGATCGTGGCATGAAGCTGGCAGAAATCGCGCGCCAGATCCTGCAAAAAATCTAGTTTCGTTTGGTGCATGGCGGCGCGGATGCGCACTGCATAGGTGCGCAATCGCAACGCACCGATCGGGCCGCCAGACCACGAAAACCCTGCCAAGCCAGAAAACACAAGGAATCCGCGGTTCTGGCACAGCGGTTGCTATACCTCTGCTGAACAGTCGCAACGATGTGGCTTTCAGCGTGGCCCTGATTTATTCATTTCTTGGACAAAGGCGTCCGCCCGGAAGGCGACGCCTTTTTATTTATGCCCTTTGGGTATTTGGAGAACGCAACGTGAGCGACAACCAGGACAAGCCCATCGTACAAGACCCGGGTAAGCGTGATTTCCTGAAAAAAACCACCGGCGTTTCCGTCGCTGCCGCCCTCATGGCGCTGGTGCCGCCGGGGGTGCGACAGGGCGCCTGGGCCGCCGGCTCGGATGCACCGGAAAAACCCAATCTCAGCATCGGCTTCATTCCGCTGACCGACTGCGCGTCGGTGGTGATGGCCTCGGTGAAAGGTTTCGACAGGAAATACGGCCTCAAGATCACGCCCAGCAAGGAGGCCTCGTGGGCGGCGGTGCGCGACAAGCTGGTGAACGGCGAACTCGACGCCTCCCATGTGCTGTACGGTCTGATCTACGGCGTGCAGCTCGGCATCGGCGGGCCGAAGAAGGACATGGCGGTGCTCGCCACGATCAACAACAACGGCCAGGCGATCACGCTGTCGAAACAACTGAAGGACAAGGGTGCGGTCGACGGCGCCTCGCTCGCCAGGCTGGTGAAGGCCGAGCCGCGCGAATACACCTTCGCCCAGACTTTCCCCACCGGCACCCACGCGATGTGGCTGTACTACTGGCTGGCCGCCTACGGCATCGATCCTTTCCGCGACGTCAAGAACATCGTCGTGCCGCCGCCGCAGATGGTCGCCAACATGCGGGTGGGCAACATGGACGGCTTCTGCGTCGGCGAGCCATGGGGCGCACGCGCGATCCGCGACAACATCGGCTTCACTGCCGTGACCACGCAGGACATCTGGAAAGATCATCCGGAGAAGGTGCTCGGCACCACCGCAGAATTCGTGCAGAAATACCCCAACACGGCGCGGGCGATGGTCGCCGCCATTCTCGATGCGTCGAAATACATCGACGACATGAAGAACCGCGCCGAAGTGGCGAAGGTGATCGCAGCCAAGTCCTACGTCAACACCGACTACGGTTCGATCGTGGGCCGCATGCAGGGTGAATACGACAACGGCAACGGCAAGAAGTGGGCCGACCCCAACTACATGAAGTTCTTCAACGGCGGCCAGGTCGGTTTCCCCTACCTGTCCGACGGCATGTGGTTTCTCACCCAGCACAAGCGCTGGGGCCTGCTGAAGGCCCACCCGGACTATCTGGCAGTGGCGAAGCAGGTCAACCGCATCGACATCTACAGGGATGCCGCCACGATGACCAAGACCCCGCTGCCGAAGTCCGGGATGCGCTCGTCGAAGCTGATCGACGGCGTGGCGTGGGACGGCAAGGATCCAGCCAGGTACGCCGACAGTTTCAAGATCAAGGCCTGAGGATGACGCATGCCCCGGCCTCGCCGGGGCACAAGGAGAACGCATATGAATGCAGTCACATTGAACGACCGAAACCTGTCCGAAGTCATGGCAGCACCGGAAACCGAGCAGTTCGCCGCAAACGAACCCGTGTTGCCGGCGCGCCGCACGCCGCTGTTCGAAACCGAAGGCGGCAAGCGCTTCCTCGAAGGCGTGGTCAACGGCGTCAAGGCCAGCATCCCGCCGGCGCTCGGCCTGGTGTTTTTCGTCGCGCTGTGGGCGATCATCGCCAACACCGGCGGCACGATACCCGGTCCCGCTGAAACCTGGGTCGCCGCAGTCGATCTGTTTTCCGATCCCTTCTATGACAACGGCCCCAACGACAAGGGCATCGGCTGGAACATCCTCAACTCGCTCTACCGCGTCGGCATCGGCTTCGGACTCGCCGCCGCCATCGGCATTCCGCTCGGTTTCATGATCGGCCGCTTCGCCTTCCTCAACCAGATGCTATCGCCCATCATCAGCATCCTGCGGCCGGTGTCGCCGCTCGCCTGGCTGCCGATCGGCCTCTTGGTGCTGCAGAAGGCCGAGCCGGCGTCGATCTGGGTGATTTTCATTTCCAGTATCTGGCCGATGGTGCTGAACACCGCCGCCGGGGTGCAGCGCATCCCGCAGGACTACCTGAACGTCGCGCGCGTGCTCAACCTGTCCGAGTTCAAGGTGTTTACCCGCATCCTGTTCCCGGCCGTGCTGCCCTACGTACTGACCGGCGTGCGGCTGGCAATCGGCGTCGCCTGGCTGGTGATCGTCGCCGCCGAGATGCTCACCGGCGGCGTCGGCATCGGCTTCTGGGTATGGGACGAATGGAACAACCTCAACGTCGCCCACATCATCATCGCCATCTTCATCGTCGGCATCGTCGGGCTGCTGCTGGAGCAGGGTCTGATGCTGATCGCGAAACGGTTCTCGTATGAGTGAGGCGTAAAGGGTCAGGCGTGAGGTGAAGTTCACACACGCCGCCCTCACGCCTGCCACCTCACCCTTCACGGAGACAAACATGCAAAGCTACGTCCAGATCGAAAACGCCTCGATGGTGTTCAGCACCAGGAAAGGCAAATTCACCGCGCTCACCGGCATCAATCTCAATGTCGAGCAGGGTGAGTTCATCGCGCTGATCGGCCACTCCGGCTGCGGCAAGTCGACCCTGCTCAATCTGGTGGCGGGCCTGCTCGACGCCAGCGGCGGCGTGCTGCTGCTCGCCAACAAGGAGATCAGGGGGCCCGGCCCGGAACGCGGCGTCGTGTTCCAGAATCATTCGCTGCTGCCCTGGCTTACCGCGTTCGAAAACGTCCATCTGGCGGTGGAAAAAGTGTTCGGCGGCCGCGAAACCAGTGCGCAATTGAAGGCGCGTACCCGCGCCGCGCTCGATCTGGTGGGTCTGAGCCATGCCGCGGCCAAGCTGCCGGGCGAGATCTCGGGCGGCATGAAGCAGCGCGTCGGCATCGCCCGCGCGCTGGCGATGGAACCGAAAGTGCTGTTGATGGACGAGCCTTTCGGCGCGCTCGACGCGTTGACCCGCGCCCACCTGCAGGACGAACTGATGAAGATCGTCGCAGCGACAAAAAGCACCGTCATCATGGTGACCCACGACGTCGACGAGGCGGTATTGCTGTCCGACCGCATCGTGATGATGACCAACGGCCCGGCCGCCACCATCGGCGAAATCCTCGACGTCGGTCTGCCACGGCCGCGCGACCGCCTGCAGTTGGCGCACGACCCGCACTACGCCGCGCTGCGCAGCCAGGTGCTGGAATTCCTCTACCGCCGGCAGATGCGGCCGCAAGAGGCAGCCTGAGCCCGGGTACGCCTGCGATCATCGCGGCAACCCGCCACGCTGCGAACAGGCCGATTCCGCACTGCCCCCGCGGCTCCGTATGGGCGGCATGGGTTCATCGTGCCGCCTCACACCAGCGCCAGCGTCTATATTTCAACCATCATCCGGTTGTTGATACGGTCTTCCGCGTGGCATCTTTTCAAGGAGACATCATGTTCAATCGAATTCTGGTGGCTGTAGATGCGAGCGAAACCAGCGATCTTGCGTTGCAGGCTGCCATCAGGCTTGCCTCCGAACAGCACGCCCGCCTGCGGATCGTGCACGTGATCGACGCCACGAACATCAATAATTTTGGCGCCGAGTTTATTGACCAGCCCGCCATGCTGGAGAGCATCGCCAGAAACGGGCAGTCAATCCTGGCCCAGGCAGAAACGGCCGCAACGGCTGCCGGGGTGGGGGTTGAAACGCATCTCGTCCAGATCGAGACCATGAATCAGCGGGTATCTGAGATGATTGCCCACGACGCGGAAGCCTGGCCGGCCGATCTCATCGTCATCGGCACCCATGGCCGCCGCGGGCTGACGCGCCTGTTACTCGGCAGCGTCGCCGAGGGAACCGCACGTCTTGCCGTCAAACCTGTTTTGCTGATCCCGGGGAAATAGGCGTTTCCCATCGCCTGGCGGCCGGCTTGCCGAACCGCCTCAACACGCGGGCGGGCGCGGGGTATAACGCGCCTTGCCCCGCCATGCAGGTGCGGCTAGACTCTCGGGGTTGCTTTCTATCCGCCCGTTTTGTGAATTCTCCCCGCCCTGCCTGCCATGCCGCGCCGACGTGAGCCCCGCCCTGCACCCGCGCTGGAACTGAAAACCACGCGGCTTGCCGGGATACAAGTCATCCTCAACAGCGCCGAGCATGCTGCGCTGAACACGCACCTCACCACGCTGTTTGCGGCAACGCCGGATTTCTTCGCTGGCGAGGCCGCGGTATTCGAGTGCGGCCGTCTGCCGGCCGACGCGGCATCGCCCGACTGGACCTGGCTGGCGCAGGAACTGAAAAGCCGGGGGCTGAACCCGTTCGCGGTGCAGAATGCGTCGTCCGAACTGGCCGCCGCCGCCGCGCAGGCCGGGCTGCTGGTGCTCAACGATGTCGCGCCCGCGCCGACAGCTGCGCCTGTCGACGCGCCGTCCGCGCCACAAGCCGAGGCCGCACCGGAACCCGCCGCCGCGCCTGCCGCCGCCCCCACCCGCATCATCGACAAGCCGCTGCGCTCGGGCCAGCGGGTGTACGCGGCGGGCGGCGACATCGTGGTGCTGGCCGCGGTCAACCCCGGCGCGGAAGTGATCGCCGACGGCAGCATCCACGTCTATGCGCCGCTCAAGGGCCGCGCCCTCGCCGGCGCGCGCGGCGACGCCTCGGCACGCATCTTCACCACCCATCTCGAAGCCGAACTGGTCTCGATCGCTGGCGTCTATCGCACCTTTGAATCTGCACCGGATGCCGCCGTAGCGCGCAAACCCGCGCAAATCCGCCTGGCCGATGCCAGCCAGATCGTCATCGAACCTCTCTAACTCCCCAGCAAAAAAGGAAGCTCCGTGACCACCATCATCACTGTCACCTCAGGCAAGGGCGGCGTCGGCAAGACCACCACCAGCGCCTCGATCGCCAGCGGCCTGGCCCTGCGCGGCTTCAAGACGGCCGTGATCGATTTCGACGTCGGCCTGAGGAACCTCGATCTCATCATGGGCTGCGAGCGCCGCGTGGTGTACGACTTCGTCAACGTCATCCAGGGCGACGCCAACCTGCACCAGGCGCTGATCAAGGACAAACACGCCGACAACCTGTACGTGCTGCCCGCCTCGCAGACCCGCGACAAGGACGCCCTTACCGAGGAAGGCGTGGAAAAGGTGCTGAAGGAGCTCGAACACCAGGGCTACGACTACGTCGTCTGCGACTCGCCCGCCGGCATCGAGCACGGTGCGGTGGTGGCGCTGACCTTTGCCGACGTGGCGATCGTCGTCACCAACCCGGAAGTCTCGTCGGTGCGCGACTCCGACCGCATTCTCGGCATCATCCAGTCGAAAAGCCGCCGCGCTATCGAAGGCCGCGAACCGGTGCAGGAACACCTGCTGGTCACGCGCTATTCACCCAAACGTGCGCACGATGGCGAGATGCTGACCTACACCGACATCCAGGAACTGCTGCGGATTCCACTGCTGGGCGTGATTCCCGAATCCGAGGCGGTGCTGCAGGCGTCCAACCAGGGCATCCCGGCCATCCACCAGAAAGACACGCCGGTCGCCGACGCCTACCAGGATACGATCGGCCGTTTTCTCGGCGAAGAACACCCGCTGCGTTTCGTCGAATACGAAAAGCCGGGCCTGATCAAACGTCTGTTCGGAGGCAAGTGACATGTCCTGGCTCTCCCTCATATTCGGCGAAAAGAAAGCCACCGCCTCGGTCGCCAAAGAGCGCCTGCAACTCATCATCGC
>NZ_JANJXQ010000086.1 GCF_024708915.1 Thiobacillus sp. | reverse complement strand
CGGCTTGCCGGGCTTCATCGCCACTTTCCACATCTCGACCCGGCCGAGTTTCTCGACTGCGGCTTTCACGAAATCGGCCTCGCCCACCGAGACCCCGCCGCTGGTGATGACGACGTCGGCAACGCTGGCGGCGCCGGCCAGCGCGACCTCGGTCGCCTCCAGTGTATCCGGCACGATGCCGAGATCGATCAGTTCGCAGCCGAGGCCGTTCACCAGCCCGGTCAGCGTGTAGCGGTTGGAGTTGTAGATCTGGCCAGGTTGCAGGGCGAGGCCCGGCGTCACCAGTTCGTCCCCGGTGAAGAAACACGCCACTTTCAGCCGCCTGAACACGGGCAGCTCGGCCAAGCCGACCGACGCGGCAAGCCCCATTTCGGCCGCGCCGATGCGGCTGCCGGCGGCGAGGATCTGCGCGCCGGCGGCGATGTCCTCGCCCGCGCGGCGGATGTTTTCGGCAGGCAGCGGCAACTTGTTGATGACGATATCCGCGCCGTCTGCGCTGCAGTCTTCCTGCATCAGTACGGCGTCGGCGCCTGGCGGTACTGGTGCCCCGGTGAAGATGCGCGCCGCGGTGCCGGGCTGCAGCGGCTGGCCGACCGTGCCGGCCGGGATGCGCTGCGACAGAGGCAGCCTGACGCCCGGGCGCGCCACGTCGGCAAGGCGTACGGCGTAGCCGTCCATCGCGCTGTTGTCGAGCGGCGGCACGGTAATCGAGGAGGTCTGGCGGGTGGCGAGCACGCGCCCGAGCGCCGCGGCGACGGCGACGGTCTCGGTTGCAGTCAGGCCGCGCGCGCGTTCGAGCAGTGCGTCAAGCAGTTGATCGGCTGAGAGCATGGTTCAGAATAAAGTCCGTAAGGGTTTGAACGGCATCGATGTCGATGCGGGGAAAGCCGTCGGGCGGCGCGACGTCGGACGCCACCGCCAAAATCTGCCGGTCTTCGGGAAACAGCCAGGGTTTCCCAGTCTCGGTGCGATGCACTTCCAGCTTCGGGATAGGCTCGCGCTTGTAGCCTTCGACCAGCACCAAGTCGCACGGCGGCAGTGCCGCCAGCAAATCGTCCAGCACGGGCGGCGTGTTGCGATGCTCGGTCAGCACCGCCGTGCGGTGATCGGAGGCCAGCAGCACCGCCGCCGCGCCCGCCTCGCGCGCGCGCCAGCTGTCCTTGCCGGGGCGGTCGATGTCGAAATCGTGATGGGTGTGCTTGATCACCGCCGCGCGCACGCCGAGCGCAGCCAGTTGCGGCAGCACGCGCTCGATCAGGGTGGTCTTGCCGCTGCCGCTGTAACCTGCGATGCCGAATACTTTCATTGCACGATGCCCCCAAGCTTGTTATATTTTCCCATATACAGCCCATTCCTGCCAGTCACAGCCGACATCATGGACGCGCCCGTTCTCACCGATCAGTTTGGCCGCCGCATCGACTACGTGCGGCTGTCGGTGACGGATCGCTGCGATCTGCGCTGCAGCTACTGCATGCCGGAAGGCTTCAAGGGATTTGAAGAACCCGAACACTGGCTCGGCTTCGACGAGATCGAACGCTTGGTCGGCGCCTTCGCCCGCCTGGGGGTGAGCCGCATCCGCCTCACCGGCGGCGAGCCGCTGCTGCGGCGCAACATCGCCGAACTCGCCGGACGCATCGCCGCCCTGCCCGGCATTCAGGACCTGTCGCTGTCGACCAACGCCACCCAGCTCAACAAGCATGCGCAGGCCTTGAAGGCCGCCGGCGTGACGCGGCTCAACGTCAGCCTCGACTCGCTGCAGCAGGCGCGGGTGGAAAAAATCAACGGCCGCGACGTGCTCGCCAAGGTGATGGCCGGGCTGGCGACTGCGCAGGACGCCGGCTTCGCACCGATCAAGCTCAACATGGTGGCGCTCGCCGGCACCAACGACGACGAGATCGACGCGATGGTCGCCTTCTGCATGGAGCGCGGCTTCGTGCTGCGGCTGATCGAGTCGATGCCGATGGGCGCCACCGGGCAAAATGCCGAATACCTCGACCTGCAGCCAGTGAAGGAACGTCTGCGCCAGCAGTTCGATCTGATCGAAACGACGCTCCCCGGCGCCGGGCCTGCGCGTTACCTCGGCACCCCGGATGGCCGCTTCAACGTCGGCTTCATCACGCCGATCTCGCAGCACTTCTGCCAGACCTGCAACCGCATCCGCATCGCGGTCGACGGCACCGCCTACATGTGCCTGGGGCAGGACGAGAAATTCGAATTCCGCCCGCTGCTGCGCGGCGGCTGCAACGACGCCGAACTCGACGCCGCCATTCTCGACGCCATCAACCTCAAGCCGGAACGCCACGAGTTCCGCGAAGCGCCGCACAAGATCCTGCGCTTCATGTCGATGACCGGCGGCTGAGCCGCAACCTCAATCCGCGCTCACGGTGCGAAAGCCGGCGAAGGGATCGCGCCGCTCGGGCAAATAGAAATTGCGGAAGCCGGGACGCTTGAGCGACGCATCGGTGACCGGTCCGCCGCCGCGCAATTCGCCATGCGTGTGAAACCAGGGCTGCGCGTAATCCCGGTAGGGATCGGGCGCAAACCCCGGATAAGGCGCAAACGCATCGCGCAGCCATTCCCACGCCATGCCCCAGCGAAATTCCAGCCGCTGCGTTGCCCGCAGCCACTGCGCCGCGGCGGGCAGCCGCCGCCCCATCCAGGCGGCACAGGCCTCGGCTTCGTGACGGTTCACGTGCAGCATGGGCCGGTCTGCGCTGAGCGGCAGCCAGCGGTCGAAGCGGCGCACCTGCCAGGCCGCGTTTTGCTGCCGCCAGTAAACGGGCTGACAGGCGCCGCTGGCGGCCCGCCAGGCCCAGCCTGCTTCCGTCCACCCCGCGCTGCGCCGGTAACCGCCGGCGTCGACGAATTCGGCGAAAGCCGCCTCGGACAGCGGACTTGCGTCGATGTCGAATGCCGGGACCGGCACCGCATGACGCCACTTCTCGTTGTCGAAAATGAAGCCCTCGCCGCTTCCGCTGCCCAGTTCCACCTCGCCCGCGGCGAACGCCAGCCGCTGCGCCGGCAACGCGCCGGCGACGTCGGGCCGCTCGGGCGGCGCATAGCCCAGATTCTGGAATGCCATCCACCAGGCCTCGACGTGCATCAGTTCGTGATACAGGCACAACTCGGCGAAATAAGCGATCTCAGGGTCGAGTCCGCTGCGCAGGCGGACGGCCACGGCAGCGGCGACCCGCTCTGCGTATTCGTCGACTGCGGCAGGTTCGGGCAAGGCCAGATCCCAGCGGCAATCGTGCGGAACGCTGGAGGAATCGTACAGCGCGTCGGCCGCCGCCAGCAGGCTGGCAGCAAACCCGCCGTCGGGCCGTGCCCGCAAACACCAGCGCTCCTGAAACCAGACGATGTGCCCGTATTCCCACAGCGGCGGATTCAGATGCGCGGCGCGCGGCCCCAGCCAGCCGCCCGCGGGCAGGCAGCCGATCAATGTCCGCAGGCGGCCACGCGCCTGCGCCAGCCGCTCGATGAGCTGGTTCGCAGTATGGCCGCTGACGGGTCGGGTTCGGTTCATGCTATATAGATGCACTATGTCCAACCGAATTCTAGGCGCCCTTCCCGCGACGGGCGAATTCTGAAAATGAGCAACCCTATTCCCGACCAGCCCATCCGATTGACCCAGCTTTCCCATGGCGGCGGATGCGGCTGCAAGATCGCGCCCGCCGTATTGCGGGACATCCTGGCCGACACGCCCTTCGCTTCGCACATGGCGACGGCCTATCCCGATCTGCTGGTCGGCATCGAGCACGGCGACGACGCCGCGGTCTACCGCCTCAACGACGAGCAGGCGATCGTGGCGACCACCGATTTCTTCATGCCCATCGTCGACGATCCCTTCGAGTTCGGCCGCATCGCCGCCACCAATGCGCTGTCCGACGTCTACGCCATGGGTGGGCGGCCGCTGTTCGCCCTGGCCATCGTCGGCATGCCGATCGGCAAGCTGCCCAACGAGGTCATCCGGCAGATCCTCGCCGGCGGCGAAGCGGTGTGCAAAGCGGCCGGCATCCCCATCGCCGGCGGCCATTCCATCGACGCCCCGGAACCGATCTATGGCCTGGTCGGCGTCGGCGTGGTGGATCCGCGCAAGGTCAAGAAAAACAGCGGCGGCCAGGCCGGCGACCACCTGATCCTCGGCAAACCGCTGGGCGTGGGCATCTACAGCGCGGCGCTGAAAAAAGGCCTGCTGAGTGCGGATCAGTACGCGGCGATGATCGCCGCCACCACCCAGCTCAACACCGCGGGCGCCGATCTGGCCGCAACCGCGGGCGTGCATGCGATGACCGACATCACCGGCTTCGGCCTGCTCGGCCACCTGCTCGAAATCACCCGGGCATCGAAGGTTGCGGCCCAGGTCGGGCTGGGCCGCCTGCCCCTGCTGCCCGGCGTGAGCGAACTGGCGCAGGGCGGCCATGTCACCGGCGCCAGCCAGCGCAACTGGGCGAGCTACGGCAGCGAAGTGAGCCTGGCCGGCGGTATCGCCGACTGGCAGCAGGCCTTGCTCACCGACCCGCAGACCAGCGGCGGCCTGCTGGTGAGTTGCGCCGCCGAGGCGCGCGACGCGGTGCTGGAAACCTTCCGGCGCCACGGCTTCGCGCAGGCGGCGGAAATCGGCCGGCTGCAAGCCGGCCGTGATGTTGCGATCGCCGTCTGAGTGTCGTTCACCTTTCAGGACTTTCCCGTCGCCGACGACGATTTGCGCAGCGACGTGCTGGCCGGCCTGAGCGCCTGCCCCAAAGCCATTCCGCCGAAATATTTCTACGACGAGCGGGGCTGCCGTCTGTTCGAAGCCATTTGCGCGCAGCCCGAATATGCCCTCTGCCGCACCGAGCGGGCGCTCATGGCCTCCCGCCTGCCCGACATCGCGGCCGCCGTCGGCCCGGTCGACTGCATCGTCGAGCCGGGTGCCGGCGAGTGCAGCAAGGTGCGCCTGCTGCTCGACGCCCTGCACCCCACCCATCTCGTCGTCCTGGACATCGCCGGCGCCCCGCTGGCCGCCGCCGCGCAAGCCCTTGTCCACGCTTACCCGGGGCTGGCCGTCACCGCGCTGGGCATGGATTTCATCCGCGACCTGGAAGCCGCGGCCCCCTGCCTGCCGCCCGGTCGGCGGCTGATCTACTACCCCGGCTCCAGCATCGGCAACTTCCCGCCCGAGGCGGCGACCGCCCTGCTCGCGCGCTTCCGCCAGCTGGCCGGCGCCGATGGGCAGTTGCTCATCGGCTTCGACCTCAAGAAAGATCCGCTGCTTTTGCACGCCGCCTATAACGACGCTGCCGGCATCACTGCCGCCTTCAACCTCAATCTGCTTGAGCGGCTGAACCGCGAACTGGGCGCCGACTTCAACCCTTCCTGCTTCCGTCACTACGCGTTCTACAACCCAGTGGCAGGCCGCATCGAAATGCATCTGGTCAGCCTTGCCGAACAGGACGTCAACGTCGCAGGCCAGCGCTTCCATTTTGCGCTGGGCGAAACGCTGCACACCGAGCATTCCTACAAGTTCCGCTGCGACGAGTTCAGCGCGCTTGCGCAAACCGCCGGCTGGGCTTTGAAAGCCGAATGGGCGCACGGCGGCTTTGCAGTCCAGTTGTACGGCTAGCCGTCTGGGCAATTCCATACGTGATAACCCTGAAGTCGGGCGGGTCGCGCAGACCTGACAAGGCCGTAAAATTTCCGCATGGCCAAACTTGAATCGCTGACCTTCGACAACGGCTTCGCCCGCCTGCGGGAAGCCTATTACTCGCGTGTCTGCCCAACCCCCGTTCCCGACCCTTACCTCGTCTGCTACAGCCCGGAAGCACTGGCCTTGCTCGACCTTGATGCCAGTGAAATGACGCGACCGGAACTGATCGAGACGCTGGCGGGTAATCAGTTGCTGCCGGGCATGGACGCGATTGCCGCGCTGTATGCCGGCCACCAGTTCGGCCAATACGTGTCGCAACTGGGCGACGGCCGCGCGATCCTGCTGGGTGAAGTCAGGAATGCCGCAGGCGAAGGCTGGGAAGTGCAGCTGAAAGGCGCCGGCCGCACGCCCTACTCGCGTGGTGGTGATGGCCGCGCGGTATTGCGTTCGAGCATCCGCGAGTTCCTGTGTTCCGAGGCTATGCATGCGCTCGGCATCCCCACCACCCGCGCGCTCGCCATCGTCGGCAGCGACCGCCCGGTCTACCGCGAGGATGAGGAAACCGCCGCGCTGGTGACGCGGCTGGCGCCGAGCTTCGTGCGCTTCGGCTCATTCGAGGTGTTTTATTACCGCAACCAGATCGAACCGCTCAAACAGCTGGCCGATTACGTCATCGCGCGCTACTACCCCGAACTGGCGGCGCGTGCCGAACCCTACGCCGAGCTGCTGCGCGAAGTCGCCCGCCGCACTGCCGAACTGATGGCGCACTGGCAAGCAGTCGGCTTCTCGCACGGCGTGATGAACACCGACAACATGTCGATCCTCGGCCTCACGCTCGACTACGGCCCGTTTGGCTTCCTCGACGCGTTCGACCCCGGCTTCATCTGTAATCATTCCGACAGCGGCGGGCGCTATGCCTTCGACCGGCAGCCCGACGTGGCGGCGTGGAACGTCACCAAGCTCGCGCAGGCGCTGGTACCACTGATGTCGGTGGAAACAGCGTCGCAGGCGATCAGCGAGTATCCGCAAGTATTCGGCAAAGCGTATCTCGAACGCATGGCCGCCAAGTTCGGCCTGCCAGCCTGCAGCGAAACCGCGACGCAGCACCCGCAAGGGGCAGGCCGTGGTTGTAAAGACACTGAAGTGTCAACAACCACGCTCGTCACGGACGCGCTGCAGTTGCTGGCGCAAAACCATGTCGACTACACGATTTTCATGCGTCGCCTGTGCGACTTCGACAGCGCCACGGAGGCTGCCAATTCCCCGCTGCGTGATCTGTTCATCGACCGCACGGCCTTCGATGCCTGGGCGATGCGCTACGCCGCCACGCTGCGCCAGCAGGGTTCGGTCGATGCCGAACGCAGCAGGGCCATGCGCGCGGTCAACCCCAAATACATCCTGCGCAACCATCTCGCCGAAATTGCTATCCGCCGTGCCGCGGACGATCGCGATTACAGCGAGGTGAATCGCCTGCACGCGCTGCTGACGCGCCCGTTCGACGAGCAACCCGAATACGAGGCCTACGCCGCTGAGCCGCCAGACTGGGCGAGAAAGATTGAGGTAAGCTGCTCTTCGTGAAGCGTATCCCAGCCCTGCTCGCCTGTTTGCTGACCGCTGCCCTGCTCGCTGCCTGCAGCGGGCAGCCCATCCAGCGCCGCGACGGCAGCAGCAGCGTACGCAGTTTCAGCATCAAGGAACTGGCCAAGGGCGATGTCGACACGGTGATCGAAATCCATCAGCAGGAAGTCATCGCCATCCTCAAGACGCTTACCCTCAAGCTCTACCGCCGCAATCCCGCCGAATGGCGCAAAACCGGCTTTGCCAGTGCCGACGAAGCCACCGCCTCCCTGTTCGAGCCGCTGCAACACTGGCATCTGGCTCAACAGAAAAACCTGCCCTGGGAATCCGCCCTGCTCGACCCCTGGCGCGCCGACTTCACCGGCGACCGGGTGAAAACCCTGATGAACGGTCTGCTGGTCATGCACATGGCCGCATTCAACCAGCAGACCGAGTTTTATCTGCTGACCGAGGTGGATGCGCAAAAGCTCTACAACGCCGCGCGCAATACCGAGGCTGTAGTGTGGAAGCTCTCCAACGCCAGAAACGCGCAGGGCGAGCTTATGCTGCTTTCCAATGGCTTCAACGGCGACGGTGTGGCCAATCTCAGCTTCGAACGCGAATTCGGCAAGCTCATCGGCATCCAGGACACGCTGGCCCGAATCATCGAAGACAAGAGCAACCGCGCCATCCGCTTCGGCGTGGTCAACGTCGCCAGCATGGCGTTCCTGCCGATCTGACATGACGGCCGACGCTTACGCCCATTGCGCCGCGCTGTCGCGCGACCAGTGGGCCTGGGAATTCCTCCGCCGCAACCCGGATTACCAGCGCGACTACCAGGCGTTCATCACGATCTGGCGCGCGCTCGAAGCCGACTACGGCGCCCCGCCCAGGCGCGACTTCTCGAAGTGGAAGCAGGATCCGCGCGCCTACGGCCCGCTGCCGGGCGACGCCGAACTCACGGCGCCTGCCAGCGAACTGTGCACGGTCGACGACGACCGCGTGCTGCTCGAATGCTGGATGGGTGCGAAATGGGGCTTCCACAAATTTCCGCTCGATCCCGGCCGCACCACGCCGCCCAACCCGGATGAACTCTCCTGGCGACCCCCCCCGCCTGCGTCCTGCATTGATGAAACGTACCGACTGGAGATCGGCTTCGATCTGTCGCTGCCGCTGCCGCCGCAACTCGAAGCCGCGAAATTCCGCCTGATCGGCCGCGCATCCGAGTTGCGCCGCCGCGGCCTGGCGGCGCCGCTGACGGTGGCAAACCAGTGCGCGCGCTGGACGCGGATGCTGCAGTTGCTGGATGGCACAGCGTCGCCGGATGCGGAAAATGCAGACCTGCTGCACGAGGCGCAGGCAATGGCCAATCATGGCTATCTGGACATCCTGCGGCTGGCGGATGCCAGCACAGGCACAAAATAAAACCGGGGCACGCGCCCCGGTTTTTTTACTTCACCCAGCCGGCAAGCCGGATCAGGCGAAATTCGCTTCGGCAAACTTCCAGTTCACCAGATTGTTGAGGTAGGTCTCGACAAACTTGGGACGCAGGTTGCGATAGTCGATGTAGTAGGCGTGCTCCCACACGTCGACGCACAGCAGGGCCTTGTCGCCGGTGGTCAGCGGAGTGCCGGCGGCGCCCATATTGACGATATCGACGGAGCCGTCGGCCTTCTTCACCAGCCAGGTCCAGCCGGAA
>NZ_JANJXQ010000256.1 GCF_024708915.1 Thiobacillus sp. | reverse complement strand
CGCGCCGGCCGACGTCACCTGGGACGACATCCCGCCGGTCGACGTGCTGGCGCTCGAAGTCGGCTATCGGCTGATTCCGCTGGTCGACCGCAACCAGGGCGGTGCGGCCCTGACCCGGATCACCGAGGCGCGCCGCCGCTTCGCCACCGACATGGGACTGGTGGTGCCGCTGATCCGCGTGCGCGACAACCTCGACCTCAAGCCCAACAGCTATCGCATCACCCTCAAGGGCGTCGACGTGGCGCACGGCGAGCTGCCAACCGGCCAAGTGCTGGCGGTGGACATGGGGGACGTGCTGGGGCGCATCGACGGAACGCCCGGGGCCGATCCGCTGAGCGGGCTGGCCGGGGTCTGGATCGAGGCGGGGCGGGAGGAGGAAGCCGAACTGCGCGGTTTTGTGGTGCTGGAACCGGCCGATCTCATCGCGCGCCAGGTCGAAGCCGTGTTCCGCCAGCACGCGCCGGAACTGCTGGGGCGCACCGAGGTGCAGCAACTGCTCGACACGCTGGCGCGCAGCCATCCCGGGCTGGTCGAGGACGTGACGCCGCGCCATCTGCCGCTGACCAGCGTGCAGGCGGTGCTGCAGCAGCTGATCGCGGAAAACGTCTCGATCCGCGACACCCGCACCCTGTTCGAAACGCTGGCGGCGCGCGCGCCGAAGAACCAGGCGATCGACGAACTGGTGGAAACCGTGCGCGCGGCGCTGGGACGCAGCATCGTCGACCGCCTGTTCGAAGGCGGCAACGCGCTGCACGTCATCGGCCTGGCCGCATCCACCGAAACCCGCCTGCTGAACGAGATGGGCGATGAAGGCGAAGCCCTGCTGTCGCCCGCCACGCTGGATGCGCTGAACGAAGCGGCCGAACGTGCGCTGGCCGGGCAGGAGGAGGCGGGCTACCCGCCGGTGCTGCTGATTTCTCCCAGCCTGCGCGCCATCCTGTCGCGATTGCTGCGGCGCAACCTGCCGCAGCTGTCGGTGATCGCCTATGCCGAGGTGCCTGCCGATAAAATGGTGCAGGTGAGCACGGAACTGACCATCGAGGCGGCGGCATGAGCGCACAGGTATTCGTGGCGGCGAATGCGCGCGTGGGCCTGGCGCGCATTCGCCGCGAACTGGGCGACGACGCCGTGGTGCTGGCCACCCGGCCGCATCCGCAGGGCGTCGAGCTGCTGGCCAGCGCCTACGGCGATCTGGCGGCGCAGCCTGCCGGCGAGGCGCCGGACGCGACCGGCGGCTCGCGCATCCTGAATGAGCTGGCGCGCCTGCGCGGCCTGCTGCAGAACCAGCTGGCGGGCTTTGCATGGGGATCGGCGCGGCGGCGCGATCCGGCGCGGGTGGCGGTGATGCAGACCCTGTTCGCCGCCGGTTTCGGCAGCACGCTTGCCCGCACCCTGGCCGCGCGTCTGCCGCGCGGGCTCGATACCGATGCCGCCTTGCGCTGGCTGCGCCAGGTGTTGATCCGCAATCTGCCGCTACAGGGGCGCGAAGCCGATCTGCTGGCCAGGGGGGGATGCTACGCGCTGGTGGGCTCCACCGGTTCCGGCAAAACCACCACGCTGGCCAAGCTCGCCGCACGGGCGGCGGATGCGCACGGTGCGGCGAAGGTGGCGCTGGTGGCGGCCGACGCCTACCGCATCGGCGCGGCGGCGCAATTGACGGTGTATGCCGACCTGCTGGGCGTGTCGCTGCACGTGGCGGAAGACCAGGCCCGGCTGGCGCGGCTGCTGCCTGAACTTGCCGCCAAAAAGCTGGTGCTGATCGATACGGCCGGTTTTTCGCCGTCCGATCCGCGCAGCCGCGAGGGGCGGACGCTCGATGCTCTCGGCGTGAGCCGCCTAGCCGTGATCTCTGCCGGCCAGCAGGGCGCGGCAATCGAGCAGGCGATGACGCATTTCGGCCAGGGCGCGGCCGCCTGCATCCTCACCAAACTCGACGAAGCCCCGCAACCCGGGGCGGCGCTCGACAGCCTGATCCGCCATCGCCTGCCGCTGGCGTATATCAGCGGCGGCCAGCGCGTGCCGGAAGACCTGCACGCACCCAGCGCCCCCTACCTTGTCGACCGCGCTTTGAAGGGCGGCCAGCTTGCCACGCCCTATGCGCTGCAGGCCGAAGACTGGCCGCTGTTTGCCGGCGTCGAGGCCGAACGCGAGGAGCGCCTTGCCCTGAAGGGCACAAGTGCCGGCTGACCAGGCCGCCGGGCTGCGGCGGCGCAGCGCCCGGCAGCCGCTACGCTGCATCCAGTGTTTTTTCGACTCCGCCCAATCCACCTCCCGGCTGGCGCTGGCGTTGCACCAGCGCGGCTGGACTGCGCTGCTGGTCGATGCACGGGGACGGCTGCTGGCCGACGCGCCCGCCCGCAGCTTGTTCGGCTGGCGCCAGCAGCTTGAACGCGGACAGTTGCACACGCTGCCGCTGCCGCATGGCGACGGCTGGCATGCGCCCGGCGCGAGGGCGGACGCCCCTGCCTTGGCGGGCATCGCCCGGGGCTACGATGCCGTGGTGTTCGACGCCGGGCCGAACCGTGACGATCTGGCGCTGATGCCCGGCGCAGTTCACGCCGTGGTCGTCGAGGTGAACGCTGCGCACGAATCGATGCTGCGCGCTTACGCCTTGCTCAAGACCCTGTCCCGGGCCGACGGGGTGCGCAGCATCGGCTTGCTGGGCGCCGCCGCTGCCTGCGATCGCGTGTGCGCTGCTTGCGGCCATTTTCTCGACCGGCGCTTCGCGCACGCCATTTACAGTGCGGCCCACGAAGATGGCCTATTTGCCGCGCTTGCCGTTAGAATGGCAAACGAGGAGGCGAGTCCGACGGCTCGTTGATAAAACAGGAAAAATCTAAAATAGGGTCCTGAAGCATGGCTGAAAAAGCCTCGTCAAAAGACGAACAAGTCACGAAACATGCGCCGCTGGTCAAGCGCATTGCATATCACATGATGGCGCGCCTGCCCGCCAGCGTGGAAGTCGACGACCTCATCCAGGTCGGGCTGATCGGCTTGATGGACGCGGTGTCGCGCTTCGACGGCACCCAGGGGGCGCAATTCGAGTCCTATGCCACCCAGCGCATCCGTGGCGCCATGCTCGACGAGCTGCGCGAGGCCGACTGGCTGCCGCGCCACGTGCGGCAGAAATCGCGGCAGATCGAAGCCGCCATCCACCGGCTGGAGCAGCGCAACGGCAAGGCGCCATCGGAGCAGGAGATTTCCGCCGAGCTGGGCATGCCGATCGATCAGTACCAGTCCATGCTGGGCGACGTGAAGTGTTCGCAGCTGCTGTATTACGAGGATTTTTCCGATGAGGACAGTGCCAGTTTCCTGGAACGCTACCTGGTCGACGGCAGCAGCGATCCGCTCGCGGTGCTGGAGGACGAAGGTTTCCGCGACAGCCTGATTGCCGCGATTCATCATCTGCCCGAGCGCGAGCGCAGCATGATGGGCATGTATTACGAACAGGACATGAACCTGAAGGAAATCGGCGCCGTGCTCGGCGTCTCCGAATCGCGCGTGTGCCAACTGCATTCGCAGGCGGTGGCGCGCCTGCGTGCCCAGCTCAAGATCTGGAAAGATTGAGGCAGCCCGGCCGCGCGCCTCGATGCGCGGCGCAACGCGAATAAATCCGCGATAATGACGGCTTGTTTATTCAGCCAGTTTTTTGCCGTCATGAGTCAAGCCGACCTCAAGAAAAAAGCCCTCGACTACCATCGCCTGCCCAAGCCCGGCAAGCTCTCGGTCGAATCCTCCAAACCGTGTTCCACCCAGGGGGACCTGTCGCTCGCCTACACGCCCGGTGTGGCGCAGCCGGTGCTGGAAATCGCGAAAGATCCCGTGAAAGCCTACGACTACACCAACAAGGGCAATCTGGTCGCGGTGATCACCGACGGCACCGCGATCCTCGGACTGGGCAACCTCGGCCCGCTCGCCGCCAAACCGGTGATGGAAGGCAAGGGTGTGCTGTTCAAGCAGTTCGCCGGCATCGACGTCTACGACATCGAAGTCAACGCCGAGACCCCGCAGGATTTCATCAAGGTGGTGGAAGCCATCGCGCCGACCTTCGGCGGAATCAACCTCGAAGACATCGCTGCACCGCACTGCTTCGAAATCGAGCAGGCCCTGACCGAGCGGCTCGACATCCCGGTGTTTCACGACGACCAGCACGGCACCGCCACCATCATCTGCGCCGGCCTCATCAATTCGCTGCACCTGCAGGGCAAGAAACTGGAACTGGCGCGCATCGTCTGCCTCGGCGCGGGCGCGGCCGGCATCGCTTCCATGCGGCTCCTGGTGGCGATGGGCGCCAAGCCGGAAAATATCCTGATGGTGGACCGCCAGGGCGTTATCCACGCAGGACGCAGCGATCTCAACGTCTACAAGCAGCTTTTCGCCCATACCACGGACCGCCGGACGCTGAGCGACGCCATGCGCGGGGCGGATGTTCTCGTCGGTGTTTCGGGGCCGGACCTGGTGACCCGGGACATGGTGGGCAGCATGGCGGACAGGCCGGTGATCTTCGCCCTGTCCAACCCCGATCCCGAAATTCATCCCGACACGGCGAAATCCGTGCGCCAGGATCTCATCATGGCGACCGGGCGTTCGGACTTTCCAAACCAGGTCAACAACGTGCTGGGATTTCCGTTTATTTTCCGTGGCGTCCTCGATGCGCGTGCCCGCCACGTCACCCGCGACATGCTGATTGCCGCGGTGCATGCGCTGGCCATGCTTGCGCGCGAACCGGTCCCGCGCGACGTGCTCGCCGCCTACGGGCTCGAGCATCTGGAGTTCGGGCCAGACTACATTCTGCCCAAGCCTTTCGATACACGCCTGATCGAGCGCATTCCGCCCGCCGTGGCGGCGGCCTGGCACGACAGCTAGAACCGGATTGGCCTATGATGGGACGAGTCTGGACTCATTCCCATCATGGCCCATCCCGCATATCAGGTTGCCA
Organism: Thiobacillus sp.; assembly: GCF_024708915.1. Next base: position 27,060 of record NZ_JANJXQ010000256.1, on the reverse strand, counting down.
TCATCGGCGGTGGCGTTTCCGGGGCCGCGCTGGCCTACGTGCTGACGCGCTACACCGGGATATCCTCGCTTGTCCTGGTGGAAAAGTCGCACCACCCCGCGGCGATCAATTCCGCCGCAAGCCAGAACAGCCAGACCCTGCACTACGGGGATATCGAAACCAACTACAGCCTGAAAAAAGCCGCCGAGGTGAAACATGCGGCGGACATGCTCGTGCGTTGCGTGACCGCAGCGGCGGCGGCGGAAGGGATACTGCGCCGCATGCCGAAGATGGTGCTGGGAGTGGGCGAAGCGGAGTGCGCAGCGCTGCGCGAACGCCATGGCCGGTTTCAGGCCCTGTATCCCGATTTGCATCTACTGGACCAGGCAGGCATCGCCGAAGTCGAGCCAGACGTGGCCGGCGGCCGGCGCGAGGAACTGGCTGCGCTGGCTTCCCCGGATTCTTGGTGCGCGGTGGATTTCGGCCGCCTCACGCGCTTCTTTCTGCAACGCGCACAGGCGCAGCACGGCGGACTGAAGGTACATCTCTCCTGCCGTGTGCGGGATATTGTGCGCACGGCGGAAGGCTATGTGCTGCAGACTTCGAGAGGCGCGCTGCACGCGCGGTTCGTGGCGGTATGCGCGGGCGCGCACAGCCTGGGCTTCGCGCAGAACATGGGCTATGGATGGCAGTATTCGATCCTGCCGGTGGCGGGCAGCTTTTTCCATGCGCGATGCCGGGTGCGCGGCAAGGTCTATACGGTGCAAAGCGAGCATCTGCCGTTTGCCGCCCTCCACGCTGATCCGGACATCGAGCATCGGCAGTGGATGCGGCTGGGTCCCACCGCGCTGCTTGTGCCTTTCCTCGAACGCAGGCGCTGGTCGAGCGTGCCCGGGTTCTTGCGTACGATGCGGCTCGATGCCGGCACGCTCGGCACGTTTACTGGTATCCTCGGTGTGGCGGAAATACGCCGCTACATGGCACGTAATCTGCTGTACGAAATCCCGCTGCTGCGGGCTGCGCTATTTGCACAGGCAGCGCGAAAAATACTGCCGGCATTGCGCATGGCGGATTTGCGTTATGCGCGCGGCGTCGGCGGCCTGCGGCCGCAGCTGATCGACCGCGCCCAGCATCGCCTGGTGCTGGGCGAGGCAGCGATCGACAGCGACGAAGGTTTGCTGTTCAATATCACCCCGTCGCCCGGCGCGACGATGTGCCTTGCCAACGCGATCCGTGATGCCAGCAAGATCGCCGGGTTTCTCGGCTGCGTATTCAACGGGGAGAAGGTGAATGAAACGCTTTGAAACCAGCCGCAGCCAGGGTGCTCCCAGGCGGCCCGTCCATAAGAGATGCACGCCAGACTCACTTGCCTGAATGCGTTCCGCGTGTTGACGTTGTTTAGCTGGCGATCCCGGCAATCATTGTCCGGACTGAAACCCGGTGCCCTGTCGTGAAGCCGGCCGCGCGTCCCGTCTACCTGAATCTGTTCCGCATCCATTTGCCGCTCGCCGGCTGGGTGTCGATCCTGCATCGCGTTTCGGGCGCACTGCTGTTCGTGGCTTTTCCGTTCGGGGTGTGGGCGCTGTCGGTCTCACTGTCGGGCGAAGCCGGCTTCCAGCGCATGGCCGATTGGCTGATGCATCCGCTGGCCAGGCTGGTGCTGCTGTTTCTGGTATGGGCGTTTGTGCATCATTTTTTCGCCGGCTTGCGGCACCTGGCGCTGGATGCGCACTGGGGCCTTGGCCTGCGCCGGGCGCGGCAAAGCAGCATCGCGGTTTTGCTGGCGAGCGGGCTGCTCACGCTGCTTGCCGCCTGGAGACTGTTCGCATGAAATCCACCACTGGCTCGCATACCGGCACCGGCACCTGGCTCGTGCAGCGTGCCACTGCCGTGGTGCTGGCGCTGGCTTTGCCGCTGCTGGCGACTTATTTCCTGGCCGCCTTGCCGCTCGATTCCGCCGGCTGGCAGGCTTTGTTCGCGCCGCCGTGGCTGCGCGTGCTGATGCTGCTCACGGCCGCGGCGCTGGCACTGCACGCCTGGGTGGGGGTACGCGACATCTGCATGGACTACGTTCACCCGGCCGGCCTGCGGCTGGCGCTGTATCTGGCGGCGATCGCCATGCTGGCGGGCAGCGTGGCGTGGCTGGCCGTGATCCTGTTCGATGCGGCGCTGGGACGTGCAGCATGAACACGCGTCGTTTCGATGCACTCATCATCGGCGGCGGCGGCGCCGGCCTGCGCGCGGCGCTGCAACTGGCGCGTTCCGACTACACGGTCGCGGTGGTGTCGAAGGTCTTTCCCACGCGTTCGCACACGGTATCGGCGCAGGGCGGCATTACCGCCGCGCTCGCCAACGTCGACGACGACCGCTGGGAATGGCACATGTACGACACGGTCAAGGGCGGCGACTGGCTCGGCGACCAGGACGCGATCGAGTTCATGTGCCGCGAGGCGGCCAGCGCCGTCTACGAACTGGAGCACATGGGGCTGCCATTCTCCCGCCTCGACAACGGCAAGATCTACCAGCGGCCGTTCGGCGGCCAGTCGAAGCATTTCGGCGGCGACCAGGCCACCCGTACCTGTGCCGCTGCCGACCGCACCGGCCATGCGCTGCTGCACACGCTGTATCAGCAGAACATCCAGCATCGCACGCAGTTCTTCGACGAATACTTTGCCCTCGACCTGCTGCGCGACGCCGACGGCTACTGTCTGGGCGTCAGCGCGTTTTCGATCGAAACCGGCGAACCGCTGCTGATCGAGGCGCGCACCACCCTGCTTGCCACCGGCGGGGCCGGCCGCGCGTTCGGCAACAGCAGCAATGCCATGATCAATACCGGCGACGGTCTCGGCATGGCGCTGCGCGCCGGGCTGCCGCTGCAGGACATGGAGTTCTGGCAGTTCCATCCCACCGGCATCGCCGGCGTCGGCTGCCTCATCACCGAAGGCGTGCGCGGCGAGGGCGGCTATCTCCTGAACAGGCACGGCGAACGTTTCATGGAACGTTATGCGCCGCATGCCAGAGATCTCGCCGGACGCGACGTGGTGGCGCGCGCGATTGCCGTCGAAATTGCCGAGGGGCGCGGCTGCGGGCCGCGCGCGGACTACGTCGATCTCAAGCTCGACCACCTGGGCGAGCGGGCCATCGTCGACAAGCTCCCCGGCATCCGCGAGCTGTCGATCCGCTTCGCCGGCGTCGACCCGGTCAAGGCGCCGATTCCGGTCGCTCCCACCGCGCACTACATGATGGGCGGCATCCCCACCAACCTGCACGGCCAGGTCGTCGCGCCCGCCCGCTTCGGCCCGGAAGAACCGGTGCCGGGACTGTATGCCGTCGGCGAATGCGCCTGCGTGTCGGTGCACGGCGCCAACCGGCTGGGTGGCAATTCGCTGCTCGACCTTGTCGTGTTCGGCCGCGCCGCAGGCAAGCATATGCTGGAGTATCTGCGTGACAACCCGTATCCGCGCCCCTTGCCGGGTGACGCTGCCGATGCCGGCCTGGCCCGCCTGCAGCGCTGGGAAAAGCCCGGCAGCGAGCGCGTGGCGGCGATCAGCGACGACTTGCGGCGCACGATGCAGCTGCATGCCGGCGTATTCCGCACCGAGGCGGTGTTGCGCGAGGGCCTGGAAAAACTGGACACGCTGGAAGCACGCCTGGCGCATGCGGGCTTGCAGGACACCAGCCGCGTGTTCAACACCGCGCGCATCGAGGCGCTGGAGCTGGAAAACCTGATCGGCGTGGCGCGCGCGACGCTGGTGTCGGCGATTTCCCGAACCGAAAGCCGCGGCGCGCATACCCGGGAGGATTTTCCGCAGCGCGACGACGAGCACTGGTTGAAGCACACGCTGTATTCGCGTGAAGGAGACCAGGTGGATGCCAAGCCGGTGCGGTTGAAGCCGCTGACGGTAGAGTCGATTCGGCCGAAGGAACGGGTGTATTGATGGGGGACATGGGTTATTTCGTTTTGCGACGGCTTCGCTTTTCGCCTGCGGGCGAGTCACTTTCTTTTGCGTGGCCAAAAGAAAGTAACCAAAGAAAAGGCCACCCCTGGTGTGTCGGCCTTCGGCTCCCCTGCGATGCTCGCCGGCCGGGGCGGCGCGGGAACTCGCCCTGGCGGGCTCAGACACCCCGCACCTTTTCCCCCCGTCCGGCTGCGCTTCTCGGCGACACACAAGGGGCACCCTTGCGAACGCCTGTGCTTGACGCAGGACGGATAACAGGCGATGGCGGCACCCTGGGTTGTCCCCCTTCAGCGCTGCCGATTTGGTGTGTGCGGGTGGGAAAAAAGCGGAACCGTGTCCGAGCTCCGCAGCAAGGCACGTTTTGTGTGCCTTGCCAGGGCGAGTTGGTGGAGCGCCCGCCCGCGCGCGCCAAATCGGGAACCCGCAGGGCAGCGATGTGGGGTCGCCTTTTCTTTGGTTACTTTCTTTTGGCGAAGCAAAAGAAAGTAACTCGCCCGCAGGCGAAAAGCGAAGCCACTGCTCGTCCCCGGAAACTCAACTTACACAAGAGGCCCGCATGAAATTCCGCCTCTACCGCTACTCCCCCGAATCCGGCGAAAGACCCTTCATGCAGGACGTCGACCTCGACATCGACCCGGCCGGCAAGATGCTGCTCGACGCGCTCATCGCGATCAAGGCGCAGGACGAAACCCTGAGCCTGCGCCGCTCCTGCCGCGAAGGTGTGTGCGGATCGGATGCGGTGAACGTCAACGGCCGCAACCGGCTGGCGTGCATCACGCCGCTGTCCGAGTTGACGCAGCCGATCGAAGTGCGGCCGCTGCCGGGTCTGCCGGTGATCCGCGACCTGATCGTCGACATGGAGCCGTTCTACAGGCAGTACCGCTCGATCAAGCCCTGGCTCATCAACGACGACCCCGAACCCGAGGTGGAACGTCTGCAGAGTCCGGAGGATCGCGCGCTGCTCGACGGCGCCTACGAATGCATCCTGTGCGCCTGCTGTACCACGGCGTGTCCTTCGTTCTGGTGGAACCCGGAAAAATTCGTCGGCCCGGCGGGCTTGCTGCAGGCCTACCGTTTTATTGCCGACAGCCGCGACGAAGCAACGCCCGCGCGGCTCGACAACCTGGAAGACCCGTACCGGCTGTATCGCTGCCGCGGCATCATGAATTGCGTCGATGCCTGCCCCAAGGGGCTGAACCCGACGGCGGCAATCGGGCGCATCAAATCCTTGCTGGTGAAACGGCGTGTCTGACGGCTTCGCCCCCTCACCCCAACCCTCTGATGAAGCCTCTAAGCGATCGACTAAGCCCGCGAGCGGACAAGTCGCCGCTTATCCCGCTTGCGGGAGAGGGGGTGAACGTGAAGCTCAAATCGATAGAATGGCCTGGCGCTGCCGCCGCGGATTGCTCGAACTCGATCTCTGGCTGGGTGGCTTTCTGCAGGCGCACCGCGCTACACTGCAGTCTTGCGAGACAGCCGCGCTGGAGCGGTTGCTGGCCTTGTCCGACATGGAAATCGTCGACCGGCTGCAAGGCAGGTCGCCTGCGGGCGATGCCGCTCTCGAAGCGCTTGTTGAACGCCTACAGCATTATCGGGCTGCACTATTTTTGGAATTGCAATGAAAAAAACCGTCACCCTCACTTTCAGCGACGGCAGTCCGTCCATCGAACTGCCCATCGAGCAGGGTACCTATGGCAAGCCGGTGATCGACATCCGCGAGCTCGGTCCGCACGGCTACTTTACCCACGACCCGGGGTTCACCGCCACCTCCAGCTGCAATTCCGCCATTACCTACATCGACGGCGACGAAGGGCTGCTGTACTACCGCGGCTACCCGATCGAAGAACTGGCCTACCAGTCGGATTACATGGAGGTCTGCTATCTGCTGAACCACGGTGAATTACCTACGGCCGGGCAGAAAATGGCGTTCGAAAACTCGATCCGTCATCACAGCCTGTTGCACGACCAGATGGAGAACGTGTTCCGCGGATTCCGCCGCAGTGCGCATCCGATGGCGGTGATGATCGGCGTTACCGGCGCGATGTCGGCTTTCTACCATGAAGGGACCGATCTGTTCGATCCGCACCACCGCGAAATCGTCGCGCATCGCCTGATCGCCAAGATCCCCACGGTGGCGGCCTGGGCCTACAAGTTCAACGAAGGCCAGCCCTTCGTCTATCCGCAGAACCGCCTGTCGTATGCCGAGAACTTCATGCACATGATGTTTTCCACCCCGTGCGAGCCCTACCAGCCCAAACCGGTGCTGGCGCGCGCGCTCGACCGTATTTTCATCCTGCACGCCGACCATGAGCAGAATGCCTCGACCTCGACCGTGCGGCTGGCCGGCTCCAGCGGCGCCAATCCCTATGCCTGCGTCGCGGCCGGCATGGCTTCGCTATGGGGGCCGCTGCACGGCGGCGCCAATGAGGCGGTGCTGAAAATGCTCGACGAAATGGGCGACGTCTCGCGCATTCCCGAATACATCAAGCGCGCCAAGGACAAGACCGACACTTTCCGGCTGATGGGTTTCGGACACCGCGTCTACAAGAACATGGACCCGCGCGCCCGTATCATCCGCCAGACCTGCTACGAAGTCCTGGACGAACTCGACCTGCGCGACGATCCGCAGTTCAAGATAGCGATGGAACTCGAGCGCATCGCGCTGGAAGATGACTATTTCATTTCGCGCAAGCTTTATCCCAACGTCGATTTTTATTCCGGCATCATCTTCCGTGCCATGGGTATTCCACCCAGCATGTTCACCGTGATGTTCGCCCTCGCGCGGACATCAGGCTGGGTGGCGCAGTGGAACGAAATGCTGTCCGATCCGGCCCACAAGATCGGCCGCCCGCGCCAGCTCTATACCGGTGCGACACGTCGCGAATACGTGCCGCTGGAGCAGCGCGGTGCTTGAGCCGGCAGCACGTTGGCCGGCCGCTTCGACATGAACGCACCCGACTGGCGCCTGACGTCACCGCTTTATGCCGGCAATGCGGCGTATCTGGAGCAGTTCGGCGACGATGCGCTGGCGCCCTGGCTGAACCAGCCGTTGCCGGGGGCGGCAGCCGCATCGGATGCCGCCCAGGTCGCGGTGCTGCGGCTGATCAATGCCTACCGCTATCTGGGCGCGCGGCAGGCCGAGCTGGATCCCCTGCGGCGTTTCGAGCCGCCGCCGGATCCCGAACTCGATCCGGCACACTACGGACTGAGCGAGGCGGATCTGACCCGAGAATTCGAGACCGGATCGCTGTTCGGCGTGGGGCGTACCACTCTGGCCGATATTCTGCAGCGCGTGAACAGCGCCTATTGCGGCCATGTCGGCGTCGAGTACATGTACCTCGCCGACGTGGCACGCAAACGCTGGCTGCAGGAACGCATCGAAAGTGCGCAGGGGCGTTTTGGCGTGTCCACCCAACTCAAGATGCAGTTGCTGAAGCGGCTGACCGATGCCGAGACGCTGGAAAAATTCCTGCACACCCGCCATGTCGGGCAGAAGCGCTTCTCGCTGGAAGGCGGCGAGAGCCTGATCCCGCTGCTCGACCAGGTGATCGCGCGCTGCGCGCGCCACGGTGCCAAGGAAATCGTCATGGGCATGGCGCATCGCGGGCGCATCAACGTGCTGGCCAACATCATGGGGCGTCCGCTCGAAAGCCTGTACGAAGAACCAGCGAACGGCGACGCGGATTCGCCGCTGTCGGGCGACGTCAAATATCACCAGGGCTTTTCCGCCGACATTGCCACGCCGTATGGACCGGTGCACCTGGCCCTGGCGTTCAATCCCTCGCATCTCGAGATCGTGCATCCGGTGGTGCGCGGCTCGGTACGCGCGCGCCAGGACCGGCGCGGCGACGTGCTCGGCTACGAGGTGGTGCCGGTGATCCTGCATGGCGACGCCGCACTGTCGGGGCAGGGCGTGGTGATGGAAAGCCTCAATATGTCGCAGACGCGCGGTTTCAGGAACGGCGGCGCAATCCACGTGGTGATCAACAACCAGATCGGCTTCACTACCTCCGATCCGCGCGACGTGCGCTCGACGCTGTATTGCACCGACGTGGCGAAAATGGTCGAGGCGCCGGTGCTGCACGTCAACGGCGACGATCCCGAGGCGGTGGCGTTCGCGGTGCAGACCGCGGTCGATTACCGCTACACCTTCCACAAGAACGTCTTCATCGATCTGGTGTGCTACCGCCGCCACGGCCACAACGAGCAGGACGAGCCGCTCGCCACCCAGCCGCTGATGTATCGCCGCATCCAGGCGCATCCCAGCACGCGCACCCTGTATGCGCAGCGGCTGGTGGACGAGGGGCTGCTCGATCAGGCGCAGGCCGACGACCTGGTCGATGCCTGCCGTGCGCGGCTGGAACACGGCGAGTCGCTGAGCGCGCCGGCGCTGTCCGATTTCAAGGAAACCTACAGCATGGACTGGGGGCGCTTCAAGGGCGCGCCGGCCGGCGAGGTCGCCACCGCGGTGGCGCCAGCGCGGCTGGACTTCCTGGGCGAACGCATCACCACGCTGCAGCATGAGATCGAACTGCACTCCCGGGTGCAGAAGGTGCTGGACGACCGCCGCAGGATGCGCGCGGGCGACCTGCCGGTGGACTGGGGTTACGCCGAGCATCTGGCGTATGCCAGCCTGCTCGACGCCGGCCACAATGTGCGGGTGTCAGGCCAGGATTCGGCGCGCGGCACGTTTTTCCATCGCCATGCGGTATGGCATGACCAGAAGCGCGAGCGCCGCCAGAGCGGCGTCTACGTTCCGCTCGAACACATCCACAACCGGCAGGGCAACTTCACCATCATTGATTCGCTGCTGTCGGAAGAGGCGGTGCTGGCCTACGAATACGGCTACGCCACTGCCGACCCCGACACGCTGGTGGTGTGGGAGGCGCAGTTCGGCGACTTCGCCAACGGCGCGCAGGTAGTGATCGACCAGTTCATCACCAGCGGCGAGGCCAAGTGGGGGCGCCTGTGCGGCCTCACGCTGCTGTTGCCGCACGGCTTCGAGGGGCAGGGGCCGGAGCATTCGTCGGCCCGCCTCGAACGCTATCTGCAACTGTGCGCGCAGGACAACATCCAGGTGTGCGTACCGACGCTGCCGGCGCAGATGTTCCACCTGCTGCGGCGGCAGATCGTGCGCCCGCTGAGAAAACCGCTGGTGATCATGAGCCCGAAGAGCCTGTTGCGCCATCCGGCCTCCACCTCGTCGCTGGCGGACCTGAGCGGCGGAGCGTTCCTGCCCGTGATCGACGATCCGCGCGCGCCGCGCGGTTGCAAACGCGTGGTGGCGTGCAGCGGACGGGTATGGTTCGACCTCGAAGCGGCGCGTGTCGCGCGCGGGCTGGACGATATCGCGCTGGTGCGCATCGAACAGCTCTACCCCTTCCCCGAAGCCGAATTCCGCGCCGTGCTGAACGCCTATCCGCAGGCCGACACCTTCGTCTGGGCGCAGGAAGAGCCGATGAACCAGGGCGCGTGGTTCCAGACACTGCACCACCTCAACCACTGCGCGCCGGGCGGCCGGCGCTTCAATTACGCCGGCCGCCCGGCTGCCGCGGCGCCGGCGTCGGGCTATGTCTCGCGCCACCGGGCGGAACTGGATGCGCTGCTGAACGATGCGCTGGAGACTTCGTATGAAAATTGACGTGCGTGTGCCGACCCTGTCCGATTCGGTCGCCAGCGGCACCCTGCTGCCGTGGCGCAAACAGGTGGGCGAGACGGTGGCGCGCGACGAAACCCTGGTCGACCTGGAAACCGACAAGGTGATCCTGGAAATCCCCGCGCCGGCGTCCGGCACGCTGCTCGAACTGCGCAGGGAGGAGGGTGCGGTGGTGAAGGCCGACGAGGTGGTGGCGGTGATCGAGACCGGCGAGGGCATGGTTGTCCCCGCGCCCGCAGCGAAGCCGAAGCCTGCACCGGCCGCGCCGCCGCCGGCTGCAGCCGTCGCGCCAGCCGCGAGCATGGCGGCGCCGGTAAAAGCCAGCGTGCCGCTACCTGCCGCCGCGACAGCGGCGGCCACCGTCCCGCCAGGCGAAAGCCGCCGCGAACCGCTGTCGCGCCTGCGCCTGCGCGTCGCCGAGCGTCTGGTCGCGGCGCAGCACACCGCCGCCATGCTCACCACCTTCAACGAGGCGAACATGCAGCCGGTGAACGAATTGCGCCAGCGCTTCAAGGCCGAGTTCGAGGTGAAACACGGCGTCAAGCTCGGCTACATGTCGTTCTTCGTGCGTGCGGTGTGCCAGGCGATGCAGCAGTTCCCCGTCGTCAACGCCAGCATCGACGGCGACGACATCGTGTGGCATGGCGACGTCGACATCGGCATCGCCATCTCCAGCCCGCGCGGGCTGGTGGTACCGATCCTGCGCCGCGCGCAGACGCTCGGTTCTGCCGAAATCGAACGCGCCATCGCCGACTTCGCCCAGCGTGCGCGGGACAGCCGGCTCACCCTCGAAGACCTGTCGGGCGGCAGCTTTTCCATCACCAACGGCGGCGTATTCGGTTCGCTCCTGTCGACTCCCATCCTCAATCCGCCGCAGTCGGCCATCCTCGGCATGCACACCATCCAGGAACGTCCGGTCGCCGAGAGCGGCCAGGTGGTGATCCGCCCGATGATGTATCTGGCGCTGACCTACGACCACCGGCTGATCGACGGCCGCGACGCGGTGCAGTTCCTGGTGGCGGTGAAGGCCGCACTGGAAGCGCCGGAAGCACTGTTGAGCGAAACCTGATCATGCCGTCCTTGAAAGTGAACAACACCGACACCCTGGTCGAGATCCACGACCTGCATTTCGCCTATGGCGACCGCCAGGTGTTGAGCGGGATCAATCTCGCCATCCCGCGTGGCAAGATCGTCGCCATCCTCGGCGTCAGCGGCTGCGGCAAGACCACGCTGCTGCGCCACTTCGGCGGCCAACTGAAACCGTCGCGCGGCAGCGTGGCATTCGACGGCCAGGTGGTACACGAACTGAACAACGCCGGCCTCTATGCGATGCGGCGCAAGATGGGGATGATGTTCCAGGTCAGCGGACTGTTCAGCGATCTGTCGGTGTTCGACAACATCGCCTATCCGATGCGTGAACACACCGACCTGCCGGAAGAGGTGATCCACGATCTGGTACTGATGAAGCTGCATGCCGTCGGCCTGCGCGGCGCCCACGCCCTGCGCACCGGCGAGTTGTCGGGCGGGATGGAGCGCCGCGTGGCGCTGGCGCGGGCGATCGCGCTCGACCCCATGCTGATCATGTACGACGAGCCTTTCGCCGGCCTCGACCCGATCTCGCTCAATACCATCGCCAACCTGATCCGGCGTCTCAACGATGCGCTCGGGCTGACTTCGGTCGTGGTGACCTACGACGTGTCGGAATCGCTGAAGGTCGCCGACTACGTCTATTTCATCCACGACGGCGTGGTGGTGGCCGAGGGCAATGCCGTCGAGATGGCCGGCTCAACCGATCCCTTCGTGTATCAATTCGTGCATGCGAAACCCGACGGACCGGTTGCCTTCCAGTACCCGAGCCGGCCGTATTCGGAAGAACTGGAAATCAGGCCTGCCGTGTCCTAGCGGCCTGCCTATTCCTCCAGCAGCGTCACCGTGGCGGCGGCCGTCGCCGGATCGATATCGAACTGCACTACGCAGTATTCTGTCTGTTCGTCGATGGGCGTGGGGTCGTCCGCGCAACTGCAGCCGGCAATCACCCCTGTATAAAAAATCCCCGCCTTGACGCGGATCAGGCCGGATTCTTCGCGCACGCTGATCAGCATCGCCTGGAAAGGCCGGTCCGTGACATGGCTGCTGATGGCCAGGCCCTGTTGCAGCGGCAGCTGAACGGCATCCAGCTGTTCGATTTCCCGCTTGAGAACAGCCTCGAACCCGGGCGTTCCCCAGGCATGCAACGAGTCGGGCAGGTTGATCATGGACGGGGCTCCTTTTGCGGTTGAGACGCCAGGTCGTTCAGACATGCGGAAAACCTTGATTATGCGCAATCTCCCAGACAAATCCATCCGGGTCGGTGACAACTACCTTTTTCAGCCACGATGAACTCCAGGAATCGAGCACCTTCAGTCTTGCCTGGATTCCAATGGGAATGAGTGGTGCCCGCCGGAACGAGCAGGCTGTCACCAGGTTTTAGGGTAATGGACTCGCGGCGGTGCGGACGAGGATTTGCTACGGCGGGCGGTGGGTCTAGATTGATAGGAATCGTTCGTTCTCTGCAAGGGAGAATCCGACATGGGATGGTGGCGAGTCGCGGGGGTATTGATGATGAGCATGACGGGAAGTGGAATGGCGCAGGAAACCGGCACGACCAGGCTGCCGCCGCCCGAGACGGCAGGCGGCATGCTGTTGATGCAGGCATTGCAGGCGCGGCATTCGGCACGGGCGTTTGACGGCCGGCCGCTGCCGCCGCAGATGCTGTCGAACCTGCTGTGGGCGGCAAACGGGGTGAACCGGCCGGATTCGGGGCAGCGCACCGCGCCCTCCGCGCGCGACTGGCGCGAGATCGACGTGTACGTGACGACCGCGGACGGCGTGTATCGCTACGATCCGCCGGCGCATGCGCTGATCAAAGTGGCGGCCGGCGATATCCGCCATCTGACCGGCGCACAGGATTTCGTGGCGACCGCGCCGGTGAACCTGGTGTACGTGGCGGACTTCGACCGGATGAGCGGGGCCGGCCTCGAGGACAAGATGTTCTACAGTGCTGCCGACGCCGGCTTCGTCGCCCAGAACGTGTATCTGTATTGCGCGTCGGCCGGCCTGGCGGTGGTGGTGCGCGGCCTGATCAACCGCGAGGCACTGGGCGCCGCCCTGGGTCTGGGGCGCCATCAACGCGTCGTTCTCGCGCAATCGGTGGGTTACCCGGCCGGCGTGGCTGATGGCAAACAGGAATAAGCAGCCGAACCGATGCCGAAATCCGCCAAAATCGTCCTCGCCTGCCTGATTTGCCTGGCTGTCGCGGGCGCGGGGGTATGGCTGATCCAGCGGCTGTCGGCATGAGTTCGCGGCCGGCCGGCGGGTCGCGCCCCGCCCACAAAGACAGGTGGCCGTTCCCCGCGCAGGTGTTTTATTGATTCGGCCAGATGAAGTTTGAAGCGGGATCAAGGTTCGGCCTGCCCGGGCTGTGCGTGGCAGCGTGGGAGGCCGAATCAATAAGCATTGAAAACAGCGTTCTATTGAGACGGGCCAACGAACCGCTCAAAGCAGGATGCCGTGAGAAATACAATGCGGGTTCAAACATCGTCGGGCCGTGTCAATAGTATGCGCAAGCGCTGGCCCGGCTTCAAACGAGGCAGCCGATGCGACGGACAATCCACAGACCTTATTGAGCGGAGAAAATATGCGAACCCCCTTGCAAAGACAATTCGTCCTGGCCTTGTTGCTGACCGGAATCTTCGCTGCCAGCCCGGCTCCGGCCGAAAAACCGGAATGGGCGGGCAATGGCAAACCGGGCAAAAGCGCCCAGGGCTCGCGCGGCGACGATCGGCATGACGACCGCCGTGGCGACTACAGGGATGGCCGCCGCGGCGATTACAGTGGCGACGTACGGGTCAGCGTGCATTTCAACGACCATCAGCGCATGGTGGTACGCGACTATTACGAGGAAGGCTTCCGTCACGGCCGCTGCCCGCCGGGGCTGGCAAAAAAGCACAATGGCTGCATGCCGCCCGGTCAGGCCAAGAAATGGCAAAGAGGCCGGCCGCTGCCGCGGGAGGTGATCTACTATGACTTGCCGCCGCGCGTGGTGGTCAGCCTGGGGGCACCGCCTTCCGGCCACAAGTACGTGCGGGTGGCCAGCGATATCCTGCTGATTGCGATCGGCACCGGCATGGTGGTGGATGCGATTCAGGACCTGGGACGCATGTAAACGCAATCCCGTGCTGACTGCGGCGCAAAGACCGGGGCCAGGCAAATTGCCTGGCCCCGTTTTTCATGCGCCGCGCTCCGCTCCGGGCGAGTCTGGCTGCCGGGAAAGACGACCGCTCTAATATCCGATCCCTTGCAGAAATTTTCCGAGGCTGGTTTGGGCGCCGCCGATCAGGGGAGCGCCGTGGGCGAACAGCAGGTGGTCGAATTCACGTTCGCGCAGATGCTTGAGCAAGGCTTTACGCAGGCCATGCTTGACGCCTTCCGGGTCGTCTCCCATGTAGGCGTCCGGCACGAAGCCGAGCTTGCCCCGCGCGCGCACGATGGCGTCGCCGAGGCTCAGGATGCCGCCGTGCAGCGGCAGATAGAGCGCGGTTTCCTCGGGGCACAGCGCGGCGATCTTGAGGGCCAGAATGCCGCCGGGCAGCTGTCTGCCGTGGCTGAATCCCGTGACCCGCTCGCCGTGGCTGAATTCGTGCAGGCCGTCCTTGTGGCACCACACCTGCGCGCCATAGCGGGCGGCAAAGCGGCCGCTGTGACGGTAGTGGTGGCGGTTGGTGAGATAGATATGCCGCGGCGCGCCGCGCGCCGCGAACCATTCGATTCCCTGCGCCGGAACCCGCGGGTCGATCAGCAGCGGCGGATCGGCGGCATTGCTGTAGTAGGAGTGGACGTAGGCCTGGATGCCTTGGTGGAAGGTCTTCCAATGGAATACGCCGGGGAGGATTTCTTTCATGACGGCAGCCCTCGCGTCCAGTAAAGACCATTCCTCGGGCCAGGGGAAGCGGTTTTTGCCGGCCCGGGGCTTGCCGCCGGACAAATGCTGTGGGGCAGCCCGGGCGCCTCAGCGCGCTTCCTTGAGGTAATCCAGCAGCGCCTGCATGTCGCCGTCCTCCAGGCTGAAGCGGTGGGCACGCACCTTGCCCGACTGCAGCAGGGCCGGCACCTCGTCGGCCGGGGTCGCCAGGCCGCCCGGCGCGCTGCCGTGACAGCTGGCGCAATTCCTGTCGTACACCGCGGCGCCCCGCCGGGCCTGGGGTTCGGGGGCGGCTGCCGCCGGCGCCGCAAGCGGGGCGTAGAAACTGCCGCGGTCCCAGAATCCCGCTTCGCTGCAGCCGAGACAGGGGTGGCCGGATTCGACCGGGTTGCTCGCCCCGTTCCAGCGCAGGGTGGAGCACGCATTGCGGGTCGCCGGCCCCTTGCAGCCGAGTTCCAGCAGGCACCAGCCGGCGCGCGCGCCGGCGTCGTCGAAGCTTTTGGCGAAGTGGCCGGCCTCGTAGTGGCCGCGCCGCGAACAGCGGTCGTGCACGGTTTCGCCATAAAACGCCAGCGGGCGGCCCTGGGCGTCGAGTTCAGGAAACCGGCCGAAGGCCACGCGGTGGGCCAGCACGGCGCTCATCGCCTCGGGGATGGGCGGGCAGCCGGGCAGGTTGATCAGCGGCCGGCGCGGCGCCAGACCATGCGCCATCAGTTCGGCGATGCCCATCGCCCCGGTCGGATTGGGGGCGGCGGCGGGCAGCCCGCCGAAGGCGGCGCAGGTGCCCACGGCCAGCACCGCCTCGGCGGCTTCCAGGCAGCGCGCGAGCAGGCTCAGGTTGTCTTCGCCGGCGATGGTGGAGCAGGCCCCGCCGAGCGCGGTCGGCACGGAGCCGTCCACCACCAGCAGGAGCCGGCCGTGGTTTGCGGCCAGGCTTTCTTCCCGCGCCTGTTCCGCGGCCGCGCCGGCAGCGGCCTGGAGGAGGTGGCTGTAGTCCAGTGAAATCAGTTCGAACAGCAGCCGCTCGATGGAGGGGGCGGACGAGCGGGTGAGCGATTCGGTGCAGCCGGTGCATTCCTGGAACGACAGCCATACCACCGGCAGGCGCCGTGCCCTGGAAAGCGAGTCGGCCAGGATGGCCGCCGCGCCCGGCGGCAGCGCGAGAAGCGAGGCGGTCAGGGCACAGAACTTGAGGAAGGCGCGCCGGCTGACGCCAAGGTTCGATGCGACAGGCAGTGTACGGTTCATTCCGGGCCTCGCTGTCATGCAAACGATCAGTTCCGGCATGGCCAGTACTGGATACCGGATTGACTTCAAAAAGCCCCGCGCGCTTGCATCCGGTCGCAGGGGTTTGGGCGGGAAGGCGGCTAGCCGCCCCAGGTCCGTACCCGCCCCACGTCGAGATGCACGAAGTTGGAGCCCGGGTAGTAGCCGACGCCGCCGCCTTTCAGCATGAGGCCGGCGCGGCGCAGTTCGGCCAGCGGCACGCCGGGGATGCGGATGTCGATGGCCTTGCCGTCCATGTGCAGGCTGCGCCTGGCGACACCGGATGAGCTTGAGGCCAGCAGGCTGTTGCTGGCGGGCGAACGGTAGCCGGAAATGACCTGGAACGGCTGCGCGGTACCCAGCGCGGCCTTGACGCGGTCGAGCAGATCCAGCAGCTGAATGTCGATGGACGCGACCGCGCCGGTGCGGTGGTCGCGCAGCACGTGGTTGATTTCCGCGAGGGATTCCGGCACGTAGTCGCCTGCTATCCAGTAGGGCAGGTCGAGCTTTTCTCCGGTATGCAGATTGAGGAAACCCAGCCGGCGCTCGGCCGCCTCCCGGCTGGCGAATGCCGGCAGCGGCAGTGCGGCGGCAAGCATGCCGAGTTTGAGAAATGAGCGGCGGCTGAAGCTGGGTTTCACGGCGTTCCTTTCGATCCGTTGCGTGTCTGGCGGCCGACTTCCCGGGCAAGGCCTTCCTGCGCTGCGATTACGGCATCCACTCTGGGCCAGTCGATGTCGCGGCTCAGGCCGTGGGCTTCGGCGAGGTCGCGAACGGCCTGCGTCGGGTCGCTGCCCTTATTGTAGATATCCCGATGGACTTCGAGCAGGATGCGGCCGTCTCCGGTTGCCGCCAGCAGGACAGGCTGATAAGCGAGGAGTCCGGAAGTTCCGATCTCCACCCGCCCGAAAAGTTCGGCGATGTCGTCCGGATGAAGACGGATGCAGCCATGGCTCTGGAAATGGTACACGCTGGACGGGGCGATGGTGCCATGGATGCCGTAACCCGGCATGCTGAGGCCGAGCCAGTGGGCACCCAGGGGGTTGTCGGGTCCGGGCGGGACTTCTGTCAGCACGGCCCGCCCCTCGCGCTGCATTTCTTCCTGGATCGATCTGGGCACGATCCAGGTCTTGTTGTGCACGCGGGTGACGACCTCGAACTCGCCTTGCGGCGTGGGCCAGGACGGCTTGCCGAGCCCGACCGGGTAGGCCGCGACCAGTTTGCCTGCGTCGAACTCGAACAACATGCGCTGGGGAATGTTGATGACGATGCCGTCGGCGAGCAGCTGCGGGGCGATGTGCGGATTGTCGATGCGCAGGCGCTGGCCGGGGTGGATGATCGCGTTGTAGGAGATCGCGTTCTGCCTGGCCAGCAGCTCCGGCGGCACGCCGAAGCGGGCACCGATGGCGATCAGGAAATCCCCCGGACGAATGGTGTACTCGAAGGTGCCGCCCGCAATCTGCCGGGAAAGCGGCGGCAGCCATTCGTCCGCCAGAGACGAGAGGCTGAAGCCGGCCAGCAGGCACGCCGAAACGAGGCGGCGCGCGCGGGCGGTCATCGGGGGCATGTCCCTTGCAGGGCGCGCGATCACTGGACCGGCATCGGCTTGTTGTCGTTGAGATTGAGCCAGCCCTTGGCGATGCGGTAGACGAACCAGATGCAAGCCACTCCCCACACCAGCCAGCCGATGAGGATGATCCAGGTGGCGGCGCCGACGACGAGCCACAGCAGGCCCCACCAGAATGTTCTGATCTGCCAGCTGAAGTGGCTATCCAGCCAGGTGCCCCGGGCGTCGTCGCGCTTGAGGTAGTTCAGCACGATGGCCACGACGGCGGTGATGCCGATGAACAGCGAGACGGCATACAGCGCATAAATGACCGTGGCCAGGGTTTTCAGGCTGGCGATTTTTTCACCGGAGGCGGATTCCATGTTCATCGGCGTGCTTTCTCGTAAATGGGCATCATCTGCGGCACCAGCGCGTTCAGTGCCTGGATGCGGTTGTCGGGGGAGGGATGGGTACTGAGGAATTGCGGCGAGCCGCCGTTGCCAGCAGCGCTCATTTTTTCCCACAGGCGCACTGCGGCGCGCGGATCGAATCCGGCGCGGGCGGCGAGTTCGATGCCGTAGCGGTCGGCCTCGCTTTCG
Organism: Thiobacillus sp.; assembly: GCF_024708915.1. Next base: position 9,095 of record NZ_JANJXQ010000256.1, on the reverse strand, counting down.
CCGGCGCGGCTGTTGGGCAGGGTCAGCGCAATGTCGGCCACCGGCGACAGCACGCTGAGGTCGCGGCCGGCGACGATGGAGCCGAGCGTCATACCGCCCTGCATGGCCATGGCGCGCGACATGCGCTCGCGGCCATGGCCGAGTATGGCGTGGGCGATCTCGTGGCCCATGATCTGGGCGATTTCGTCGTCGGAGAGTTTCAGTTTTTCGATGATGCCGGTGTAGATCGCCATCTTGCCGCCCGGCATGCACCAGGCGTTGAGCGTCGGCTCGTCGATCACCGCGACCGACCATTTCCATTCGCGGCTGGGCGCATACATGTTGCCTGCCTGCGTGATCAGGCGGTCGGTGATGCGCTTGACGCGGCTATTCAGCGCCGCATCGGTGCTGAGCTGGCCCTTCTTCTGCGCCTCGTTCAGCGTCTGCGCGTAAGCCTGCGCCGACGAAGACTGCGCCTGTTCCTCGGATACCAGTGCCAGCTGCCTGCGGCCGGATACCGGATTCTCCTGACATGCCGTCAGGCCGACGGCGAGCAATGCGGTGACGACGAGGGTGCGCTTCATGACGTCTCCTTTTCCGAAACGATAAACCGGCAATACCGGGGCTGAGGCTCAGATTCCACGCAGCAGTTCGTTGATGCCGACCTTGGACAGGGTCTTGGCATCGACCTTCTTCACGATCACCGCGCAATACAGACTGTAGCTGCCGTCCTTCGACGGCAGGTTGCCGGACACCACCACCGAGCCGGCGGGCACGCGGCCGTAATGCACTTCGCCGGTTTCGCGATCGTAGATCTTGGTGCTCTGGCCGATGTACACGCCCATCGAAATCACGCAGTTGTCCTCGACGATCACGCCCTCGACCACCTCGGAACGCGCGCCGACGAAGCAGTTGTCGCCGATGATGGTGGGATTGGCCTGCACCGGTTCGAGCACGCCGCCGATGCCGACGCCGCCGGAGAGGTGCACGTTCTTGCCGATCTGCGCGCAGGAACCGACGGTGGCCCAGGTGTCGACCATGGTGCCTTCGTCGACGTAGGCGCCGATGTTGACGTAGCTCGGCATCAGCACCACGTTCTTGCCGATGTAGGCGCCGCGCCGTGCCGCCGCGGGCGGCACCACGCGGAAGCCGCCTTCGCGGAAGTCACGGCTGTTGTAGTCGGCGAACTTGCTCGGCACCTTGTCGAAGTAATTGGTGAAACCGCCCTTGATGAAGGCGTTGTCTTCCAGGCGGAACGACAGCAGCACCGCCTTCTTGAGCCACTGGTGGGTGATCCAGTTCTGGCCTTCGGCACGCTCGGCGACGCGCAGCTGGCCGCGGTCGAGCATCTCGATCACCGACATGACGGCATCCTTGAGCTTGGCGTCGGCATTGCGCGGAGTGATGTCGGCACGGCGCTCGAAAGCGTCTTCGATGATGTTCTGCAACTCTTGCATGATGGGTTCCTTGAAAATAAGTGATGGGTTATTAGGCGTGAGGGGTGAGGGATCTGGCGTGAATCGCGATGCGGTGTGCGGCCTCGACGCAGGCATCCAGGCCGTCCACCAGGGCGATGCGGACGAAGCCCTTGCCCGGATTGAGGTTGGCGGCGTCGCGCGCGAGGAAGCTGCCGGGCAGCACGGTGACGTGCTGCGTTTCGTACAGGCCGCGGGCGAATGCGGCATCGTCGCCGCCCGGCACCCGCGCCCACAGGTAGAAGGCGGCGTCGGGCGCGTCGAACTGCAGCACGTCCTTCAGGATCGGCATCACGGCGGCGAATTTTTCGGCGTACTGGCGGCGGTTCTCGGCCACGTGCGCCTCGTCGTTCCAGGCCGCGATGCTGGCAGCCTGCACCGCCGGGCTCATCGCGCTGCCGTGATAGGTGCGGTAGAGCAGGAATTTCCTGATCACCCCGCTGTCGCCCGCCACCATGCCGGAGCGCAGGCCGGGCACATTGGAGCGCTTGGATAGCGAGTTGAACACGATCAGGTTCCTGAAGCCGCGGCCGAGCTGCTGCGCGGCGGTGAGCGCGCCGAGCGGCGGCTTGCCTTCGTTGATCGCTTTGGGCCCAGCGCTTGCTCCCTCTCCCGCAAGCGGGAGAGGGTTGGGGAGAGGGAAATAGATTTCCGAGTAGCACTCGTCGGCCGCAATGACGAAGCCGTGCCGGTCCGACAACTCGAACAATACTTTCCAGTCGTCCAGCGAGATCACCTTGCCGGTGGGGTTGCCGGGCGAACAGACATAGACCAGGCTGATGCTTTCCCACACGTCTTCCGGCACGCGCGACCAGTCCATCCTGAAGCCATTTTCCGGCAGCGTATTGAGGAAGAAGGGGCGGGCGCCGGCGAGCAGGGCTGCGCCTTCGTAGATCTGGTAGAACGGGTTGGGCGAGACGACCGTGCGGCGGCCGTGGCGGGTAGAGTCGACCGCGGCCTGGGCGAACGCAAACAGCGCCTCGCGCGAACCGTTGACCGGCAGCACCTCGGTCGCCGGATCGAGTGTCACGCCATAACGGCGCTGCGCCCACGCGGCGATCGCATCGCGCAGCGCATCCGAGCCCTGAGTGATGGGATAATTCGCCAGCCCGCCCAAGCCTGCGATCAGCGCATCCTTGATGAACTGCGGGGTCGGATGCTTGGGTTCGCCGATCGACAGGTTGATCGGCGCGAGGTCGGGATTCGGCGTTACCCCCGCGAACAGTTCGCGCAACTTTTGAAACGGATAGGGATGGAGTTGTTCGAGACGCGGATTCATTGCTGTCTGGATTCTGATTAAGCCCCGCATTATAAAGCCCCATGCCCTCGATTCCCCTGCAGCGCACCCTCGCCATCGGCAGCCTGGTCTATGCCGCCACCTTGTGGGGGCTGATGTGGTATCCCTACCGGCTGCTCAACGACGCGGGCGTCGGCGGCATCGCATCGAGTTTCATCACCTACGTCGTGCCGCTGCTGGTGTTTGGCTGGCTGCATGGCCGCGAGCTCAGGAACGCGCGCAGCCGCTGGATGTGGCTGGCCGCGCTGGGGCTGGCAGCGGGCTGGACCAACCTGGCTTATGTGCTGGCGATGCTGCAGGGCGAGGTGGTGCGGGTGCTGCTGCTGTTTTTTCTGTCGCCGCTGTGGACCGTGCTGTTCGCCCGCTTTCTGCTGCACGAAAAGCTCAACCGCGCCGGCTGGGCGGTGATGGCGCTGGCAGCGGGCGGCGCGCTGGTGATGCTGTGGCAGCCGGGCGAATGGCCGCTGCCGGCTAGCCGCGCCGAATGGCTGGCGCTGTCGGCGGGGGTGGCATTTGCCATGAGCAATGTCATCAGCCGCCATCTCGACGGCGTCACCGAGGGCGCCAAGGCCGTCACCGTGTGGGCGGGGGTGGTGGTGCTGACGCTGATCGGACTGGCGCTCAAGCCGGCTGAACTCGATTTCATGGCAGATGCCGGAATGCAGACCTGGCTGCTGCTGCTCGGCGTTGGCCTCGCCATCGGCAGCATGACCTATGCGGTGCAGTACGGCCTCGCACGCGTGCCCGCCAACCAGGCCATCGTGATCTTCCTGTCCGAGCTGGTGGTCGCGGCAGTTGCCTCCTATTTCCTGTCCGATGAGCGCATGGGCGTGCAGGAATGGATTGGCGCTGCCATGATCATTACCGCCAGCCTGTTTTCCGGCCATATGGAAGACGACCAGCTCAAAGAGGCACGCCATGTCTGAGATCAATGCCCTGCTGCACGCCGGTTTGCTCGTCTCCGACCTGGCTCGCGTCAAGACTTTTTACGAATCGGTGCTGGGGCTGTCGTTGTACCCGAACCGCCCCGACCTGCCTTACCCCGGGGTGTGGTACGACCTCGGCGGCGGCCAGCAGCTGCACCTGATGCAGTTGCCCGACCCCGACGCCGGCTCGACACGCCCCGAGCACGGTGGACGCGATCGCCACATCGCACTGGCGGTGCGCAATATGGCTGCGCTGAAAAGCCGTCTTGACGCGGCCGGAATCCCGTACACGGCAAGCAAGTCGGGCCGCGCGGCGCTGTTCTGCCGTGACCCGGACGCCAACACACTGGAGTTCGTCGAGACGCCTTAGCGCCGCGGGAAGGCCGTGAACAGGCCGGTCTGGGCGCGGTCCTGCAGCAGCAGGTGCTCGAAGAAAACGGCCTCGAACGGCACCGGGTCGCCGAGGAAGCCAATGGTGAGCTTCTTCGCGAGCACAGCCGTGTCGAGCGTCTCTTCTGTTTCCCCGGTTTCGGCGATGACCGTTGCCAGGACGCGGACGGGTTTGCGCGCAAAGGCGCTCGTTCGCACCTGGAACACGTTGGCCAGCGCCTGGACGAAATCCTCGCGCAGCGGGTTGAACAGGTTGAAGATGCGGACTTCGCCGTCGACCGGGAATGCCTTGCGTACGTCGCTCAGCTTCACCGCCATCGCCTCCACGTTGAACTCGGGCGCCGCGAGCAGCGCGACCGCTTCGGCCAGAGTGAGGTTTTGCAGGAGACGTTCACTCGTGGGGGCGGGGCCGTCGCCGAGATCGCCCGCGGACGTGAAAACCAGCTCCGAAAGAAAATCGAGGCTGACCGCGCTCTGGCAGATGGCGACGATGTTCAGGGTTTTCACGCTGCCTGCGGGGACCAGGGCGAGCGAGCTCAGCAGCTGATCGAACCCGGTCGCGAACACCTTGCGTTCGCCGAGCAGCAGCGTCGTCAGGTCTTCCGAGCGCGGGACGAAGTTGCCCTTGGCGATGATTTTCCTGACGTCGCCAAGCGTCGGGAAGTCCAGTTCCTCGATGGGTGAGCGGCGGATCATGAATGACGTCGGCCCATGGACGTCCCAGCTCTGCAGCGGGACGCCCTCGTCGGTGACTGCGGGGGTCGGCACCGGCGAGTCGGCCGACAGGCCGATGAACGAGCGCAGTGCCTCGTCGTTGCCGATGATACGGTCGAGGGCCGAATTCCCGGTCGAGCGGGGGGGCGCGGCCGGGGCTCCACCGGCCCCGCTTCCACTGCCGCCGCCACCCGTAGGCCCGCCGGACGATCCGGCACCGCTGCTGCCTGACGACCCGCCGGCGCCGGCGGCCTTCGCCTGCTCCTGCTGCTTTTTCTTGAGTTCTTCTTCCTTGTTGACGACGGCGCCGGCCTCGGTGATGTTCTTGTCCTGGATCGGCTTGCCGAGCTTGGCCTTGGCCAGGTCGGTCGCCGCCTGCACCTTCGCCTTTTCAAGATCGGCTGCAATCTTGCGCCGCTCGGTATCGGCGCTGACCGCGGTCTTCATGGCTTCGCCGGCCTGGGCGCCGACCGCGGTGGCGCCGGCCGCCGACAGCTTGGCGGTTTCGGTGGCGAGCTTGATGGTGTCGGCCAGTCCGCTCATGTCGCGGAACATGCTGCCGTTCTGTACCGCCGCGAGCGCGCCGGCAAGCCCGGTCGGGTCGGGCAGCGCGCCGAAGGGCGTGATGTTGACGAGCGGCGTGCTGAACTGGCCGGGGGTGAGGTTCTCCGCCTGCGCGCGGGTGCCCGTCTGGATCGCCGCGATGTCGGTCGGCTGGATCGGAATCGGCGAATCCTGCCAGTTGAAGAAGCGCGACAGGTCGAGCCGTTCGGCGCAATTGAAGCGCCCGAGCACCGCTTCGGCAAAGATGCCGCCGCTGGACAGCGGCACGATGTCGACCTTGGCCTGGCCGATGGTCAAGCCCCGGTCCGCCATGAACGCGCGCCATTCGGCATCGTTGACGGGGTCGGTGTTGATTCTGAACGCCAGCGCGTTGCCGACGATGCGCAGGGGGATCGGCTCGGCCACCTGCACCAGCGGGAACGGCTCGCCGTTCAACGTGATGCGGAAAGGCGACAGCAGGCCGGCGATCATTGCCGGGTCGAGGTTGCGGAACACCGCCTGGCTGTAGTGCAGGCGGTTGTCGCCGAGATGCTGGGTCAGGTTGACGTCGGCGCCGGCGGCGCGGACGTCGATCAGCCGGGTTTCCGTGGCGCCCTTGGCCACGGTCGCTGTCGGCAGTTCCAGCGGGAAGACGATGCCGTTGCGCGACAGGGCGAGCACGCCGGTCGCCGCGACGTCGGCGACCGGGTCGCTGCCCACGATCGCGATGCGGTCGACGTCGGCCAGTGCGACGCTGGCCGACAGATCGCTGATGCGCGTGCCGTCGCGCAGCACGAACACCAGCTTGATCGCACGCACGGGGCTTTGCACCGCACCTTCCTCGATCCGCACGTCGGAGGGCACGAAAAGCGATTGCGAGCCGCGACGGACCGTGCTCGTTCCGAAGAACGACGCGAGCCTGGACGCGGCGTGCTCCCACAGCGTGTCGGCGACGTCATCCGGCAGAGGGGGGCGCGGCGGGCGCGGCGGCACGGGCGGCTCGACGTCCGGCTCCACTGGTTCGGTTCCGGTTTCCCCGTCGGTTCGCCTGCGTGCCAGCAGCACGCGCCGCGTGGCGACGCGCGGGTTGGCCAGCACGTCGGTGATCGATCCGCCCAGACCGGGGAAGACGGCCTGCCGCTCCGGAACCAGTTCGAGGGTGTCGAAGTTCAGCAAAGCGTCGCGCACCGCCAGGGTGAGCGACGCGTCGATGAGCGCGCCGCGGAAACGCCGCAGCAGATCGACGTTGTTGAAGTCGATCAGCCTGAACGGGACGAACACCACGCGGTCGCAGCGCGCGAGCGAGGTTTCGGTGCGGTAGATCTGCAGCACTTCGTAGTACTGCACGGTCAGCGCGTGCATGTGGTTGTAGTTGGTGATGACGCGCGTCGAGACGCTTTCGTGCTCGGTCTGGCTCACTTCGCGCACGACCGAAGCGCGCCGGGTGCGTGCTGCGTGCGCGTGCTGATGGGTGCGGTCGCTGGCATTCTGCAGCATGGATGCCCCGACCTCGCGGCTGCCGGCGCTGGTGGCATAGCTGTCGGCGGAGGTCGATGTCTTCGAGATGCTTGCGCTGGCGCCACCGCCGAACGGCCCGATCGAAATCCCGGCCGACGCGCCCGCCTGCTTGGTGGTCGATTTACTTTCGGTGTGCGAAAAACCGCTTTGCGCCTCGCGTGCAACCGCCTCGGTGACTTCGCTGATGCTGCGATTCCGTGCCGTCTCCTGGCTCAGGTCTTCGGTCTCGCCGAGCACTTCGGTCTGTCCGGCGCTGGTCTTGCGGCTCCAGTCGATCACGGCGATGCGCGTGCTCTCGCCGGCGGCGAGCGCCATGCTGTGCAGCAGGTGGCCCAGGGTCACCCCCTGCATGAACCAGGACTGGTTCAGGGTCAACAGCATCCCCAGGCCCAGGGTGCTGAAACCAAAATCGGCATCGGCGACCTGCGCAGCGTCGATGGGCGTGAAGTCGGGGCCGGCCAGGTCGATCAGCGCGGGCGCATTGTCCGGGCGCAGGATCTGGTCGAGCACCAGCGAGGTGTACTGAACGCGCTCGGTGGGAAACTCCCCGGACTTGGGAATCAGGTCTGCCGGACTCTCTGCATCGAAGCCTTCCAGCTGCTCTGGAAAGAACACCCGGTTGAGGATTTCGCGGGCGGCGCGAAACGGCGGATAGACCGAGAGATCCCGCACCGTGATGACGCCCAGGGCCGCCTGGATTCCGGCGGCGTCGGTGACATCGGCAAGGATGGCGAGCGACGCGTTGCGCAGATCGGGGATGGCGACGCTTGCCGCGATGCCGGGTTTGAGCAGGTCCGAAACAGGCCGTCCGAAGCGGTTCATTGCATTGGACGGGTTGTCGGCGGCATCCTCAATCTGCGCCGCGGTATTGAATACGCTCGACATCGCCAGGTCGAAGACGTTGCGCACGCCGAGCGTCGCCAGGGCCGCCAGCGCCTGCGGCGACACGCCGAGAAGCCGGTCCGGCGGCAGATTGAGAACCTCGGCCAGCGGCAGCAGCTGCGCTTCGGAAACGAGCAGATCGGATGGGTCGGATAGGGACATTTCGCTCTCCTATGACGCGGTCTTCGGCAGACCGGCTTCACGACTGGAAAAATCTTCGGTGTTTCTCATTCCGTCAAATCGCCGCGATACGTCCGCATAAAGCGCTCGATTTCACTGTTGAGTTCGGTCGCAAACGGCCAGACGTCGTCGTTCTGCGGCGACAGCGTTTTCTGCTGGCGATACAGCCGCTGGTTGGCGCAGACGTACAGACGCATTTTCAATTCCGGCCAGTAGGCGCTTTCGGCGGATGAACTGGTTGTCGGCGATTCCACTCGCGCGGAAAGCAGTGCGTGCGGCGCAGGGGCGCTGTCGCACAGTTCACGGCTGCGCGGGTGCTGCCCTGATTCATTCCACCAGGTATTGAACGCCGTCTGCCCCAGCTCCAGTCCGCGGGCGTCCATGCGCAACACCTCGCGCCCCGCCTGCTGCAAGGCGAGGTTCATCCGCTGCGTGTAGCTGGCGCGCGTTTCACCGCCCCAGAAACTGCGACTGATCGGCAGGCCCAGCGCGGCGAAGGCGAGCATCGGACGCACCGGCCTGGCTGTCGCGGGCGGGGCGGCGGCCTCCGGTTGAACGGTCGCGGCGGGCGCGGCAGCGGGGCGGGCGATTGCGACCCTGGGGGCCAGTGTTTTGGCGGCTGTTTCAGGTGCGCCGGCGCGCGGCTTTGCCGCAGGGGCGGGCCGGGCGGATGCGGAAGAAGGCGTCACGGCATGGCGCGGGCCGGTCATCGCCAGCGCGCGCAGCTTGCCGGCATCGATGTGCGCCTTGAGCGACAGCAGGCTGCCCATGCCGATCTTGATCTGGCCGCCCAGCAGGTCCTGCACCATCGGCGCCTCGCCCTTGTAGGCCACGTGCGACATGTCGGCGCCCGCGATGTCGCTGAGCGTGGAGCAGGCGAGCTGGCCGTGCGAGCCTATGCCGTAGGAGCCGTAGGACAGCCTGCCCTTGTTGGCGCGGATCCAGGCCATGAACTCCTGCATGTTCCGGGCCGGCGCGTCGGCCGTGACCACCAGGGCGATCGGCGCCAGGCACACGCGCACCAGCGGGGTGAGGTCGGTCAGCGGGTCGTAGGCGGTCTTCTGGTAGAGGTATTTGTTGGTCAGCATGGTCGAGGTGGTGCCCAGCAGCGCCGTCATGCCGTCGGGCGCCGCCTTGACCACCGCCTCGCCCGCGATCAGGCCGGCCGCGCCGGGCTTGTTGTCCACCACC
>NZ_JANJXQ010000084.1 GCF_024708915.1 Thiobacillus sp. | reverse complement strand
CGCGGTCAATCTCGGCGACGGCGTGCTACGCGTGACCGGCAAGGGAAACAAGGACCGGCTGGTGCCGCTGGGCGAAGAAGCCGTGCTGTGGCTGCGGCGCTATCTGTCTGACGCCCGCCCGCTATTGCAGGGGAAACAGCTGAGCGATGCGATGTTCGTCACCGCGCGCGGCAGCGGCATGACGCGGCAGGCGTTCTGGTACCTCATCAAGCGCCGCGCCCGCCTTGCCGGAATCACACGCCCGCTGTCGCCGCACACGCTGCGCCACGCATTCGCCACCCATCTGCTGAACCACGGCGCCGACCTGCGGGTAGTGCAGATGCTGCTCGGGCACAGCGATATTTCCACCACGCAGATTTATACCCATGTGGCGCGCGAGCGCCTGAAACAGCTGCACGCACAGCATCACCCGCGCGGCTGACCCTCACATCCGCGTGCTCGGGCTCGCCAGATAAAACCACTCCTGCCCCGGCAGCGCACCCGGGTTGGGAAACACGATGTAGCCATCGCGGTCCGCCGTCACCGGCGTGCCGTCGTGGCGCGTGCCGATCGTTTCGCCGGCACGCACGCGGTCGAAACTCGACCAGCCGCGGGTGAATGTGTCGTCAGAATGAGTGCGGTCGATGACCCGATACAGGCGCAACGCTTCAGTGGCCGTCACCGGCGGAGGATCCTCTGCCGCGTCCGCCGTGGTCAGGCCCAGATGCGCCAGCGTGTTGTACAGCGCGCGATAGGCCACTGCGGGCGCTGCGGGATCGTCGTGCTGGCCGCACTCGAGCGTGAGCGCGATGCCGCCCTGGGCCCGCATGTATTCGGTGGTGCCGACGCCGTAATGCACGTCGGCTTCGCGTGCCGACACCCCCGCCGCCAGGCGGCGCGCGACGCCTGCCGCGTAGGTGTCGAGCCAGCCATCGACGAAGCGATGTACGCCCAGACGCAACGCCAGTGCCGTTTCCTCGGCCGCGCGTGCAAACGGCTCCAGCGTGCCGTTGTTGTCTTGCGGCCCCAACATGACGAAAGGCTCGCCCGCCGTGTGGAACGAATGCAGGTCGAGCAGCGCGTCGTGCTGCGCCAGCAGGGGGCACAGCCAGTTGGCGATGCGGTCTTCGAACTCAAGCGGCGTAGCGGTGGGGGCAAGATTGCGGTTGAGGTTGCGGTCGCCCATGCGCCGATGGCGGGCATAGGCCAGCGGATTGGTGACCGGCACGAACGTCACGCTGCCATTGGCAATACCCAGCCGGCCGGACTCGATCTCCGCGATCACCCGGCGGATCGCCTGCGTGCCGCAGGTTTCGTTGCCATGCACCGCGCCCAGCACGATCAGACGCACACCTGGCACCAGGCCGGCGAACGAAATGGATTGAAAATGCAGCGATTCAGTTTCACTCATGCATGCAGGGCCTTGAATAGCAGCGATACGCTCGACGCCAGCAACAGCACGCCGACCAGCCGCGCCATCTGCGCCTGGCCCACATGCACGCGTCCGCCCAGATACAACGCGCCCAGCACCAGCGGCAGCGCGGCCAGATACGCGGTCCACACCTTGGCCGTCATCAATAGTCCGGTAACCAGAAAGCTGGCTATGCGCGTCAGTCCTTCGGTAAAGAACAGCGCCGAAAAAGTCGCGCGCAAATCGCTTTTATCGCGAATACGGTGGGTCAGGTATATCACATACGGCGGCCCGCCGGTACCGAACAGTGCGCCCACGGTGCCGCCGGTGAGCGAGGCCGGAACGGCCCATCCGCGCGAAGCGGGTTTGTCGCCGTGGAGATTGAGCATGCCGCGCACCGCGAACACCAGGATGAACGCGGCCAGAGCCAGCAGCACGGGTTCCGTCGGCAGCTTGACCAGCAGGGTGGTGCCCAGCACCACGCCGACGATGCCGAACGGAATCAGGATGCCGATTTCATTCCACTGCACACGCTTGAAATGCAGGCCGCCGAGCAGAATCGACGCAGTGAAGTCCAGCAGCAGGATCAGCGGCACGACGAACTGCAGCGGCAGAAACAAGGCCAGCAAGGGCACTGAAATCAGCCCCGAGCCAAAGCCGGTGATGCCCCGGACAAGATACGCCATCAGCAGGATGGCCGCCATCGCGGCCATGTGCTCCAAGCTCACAGACGCGTACCGCGCTCGATGATGATGCCGAGTTCCTTGATTCCCGGCACGACGGCAAGTTTGGTCACCGACACCTTCACCCACGGCGCGCCAAATTCATCGCGCACGATGGCGGCGACGTGCTCGGCGATCGATTCGACCAGGGTGATGGGTTGCGACGCATTGTGCAGGGATTCCTTCACCCGCTTGGCCACCGCGCCATAATCGATGGTGTCGGCGACGTTGTCGGTACCGCCGGCCTTGCTGTCGGGCAGACCGATCTCCAGATCGAGCCGCACCGGCTGCGGCACTTTGCGTTCCCACTCGTATATGCCGATAATCAATTCGAGACGGAAGTCCCGCAAAAATAAAATATCCATCGCGCAGCCCCCGTGGGCTCAACCCAAACGCGCCATTTTACTGACTTGTTTATGACCACGCTGTTGTTTATTGCCGCCGCCTATCTATTGGGTTCCCTGTCATTTGCGGTGATCGTCAGCCGCGCCATGGGGCTGCCCGACCCCCGCAGCTTCGGATCGGGTAACCCCGGCGCCACCAACGTACTGCGCACCGGACGCAAAACCGCTGCAGTGCTGACACTGCTTGGCGACGCGCTGAAAGGCTGGGTGGCGGTGGTGCTGGCGCGCATGCTGGCGCCGCAGTTCGGTCTTGGCGAGGACATTGCCCTGCTGTGCGCGCTGGCGGTGTTCATCGGCCATCTGTTCCCGGTGTTTTTCCGTTTCCGGGGTGGCAAGGGCGTGGCTACCGCGCTCGGCGTACTCGTCGGGCTCAATCCCTGGCTCGGGCTGGCATGCCTCGCCACCTGGCTGTTCATGGCAGGGGTGTTCCGCATTTCCTCGCTCGCCGCGCTGACCACCGCTGTGCTCGCTCCGGTCTACGCGGGGCTGCTGATGGGCTGGGGCGACGTGGCCATGACCGTGCTGGTGATCGCGCTGCTGCTGGTTTATCGTCACAAGAGTAACCTCGTCAAGCTGGCGACCGGCCAGGAAGCCCGCATCGGCGCCGGCAAATAGACCCGGCTCAACCAACATGGCCCTGTTCGATAAAACCATCGATCACGCAAAAGAGAGCCTCGCCGAAGTGTCGCGCGAGGCGATCGACCACGCCGGCGAGCGCCTGGCGGATGTGATGAAAGCCGGCGTATCGCAGGCCGGCACCGAGTTGAAGGACGTCATCTGGCAGGCCAGCCAGGAAATCGACGCCAAGCTCGACAAAATTTCCGACGAACTACACGAACAACGACAGTTCACCAAGGACGACGTGCGCGAACTGGTCGATTACGCCGGCGCCAAGCTCGGCACGCTGATGGACGAGCGTATCGTCCGCGCCAAAACGGAAATCTCCGCGCTGGTGCAGGAAAAGGTCGAATATTTCAAGCAGGAAGTCGACGGCTTCTTTATCGAGCGGCAGCGCGACCTCGCGCGCGAACGACGGCGCCTGTTCATCAACGTCGCCATCGCGATTCTGGCCTCGCTGTCGCTGGGCTTCGTGTCTTGGCTGTACCACCAGTATCTCGGCGGCGGGCTCGACGTGTTCGCCCTGTTCCGCATCGTATTTGCCTCGCTGGTCGGGGGCTATGCGGCCTACCTCGCGCTCAAGTTGCTGCGCCGCTGGGTGTCGATGGCGGAACACAGGAAAGACACGCTGTTCCTGGTCAGTCGCTACTGGGGCGTATTGCGGCCGGAAAGCATTTTCGGCACGGTGGTTCTGGTGTGTCTGATGGCGATGCTGGTGGGTTTTTTATTGTTCCCCGAACAGATCGTGCGGCTCACCGGAAGCGAACAATGGCTGAAGGCCTTGCGTGAGGCCTACCCCATGTTCCGGCAATAGCTCACACCGCGTCGAGCATAGCCAGTTCCCAGCGCGGCTTGACCGCAAACGTCAGATCGCTGCTGCTCGCATGCGCCAGCCGCTGCGCGCCGGCGAAGGCGATCATTGCGCCGTTGTCGGTGCAGAACTCCAGTCGCGGGTAGAACACGGCGATGCCGCGCGCGGCCGCTTCGCGGGTGAGCCGCTCGCGCAAATGGGCGTTGGCGCCCACACCTCCCGCCACCACCAGCCGCGTCGCGCCACTGTGCGCGCAGGCTGCCAGGCTCTTGCTGACCAGCACCTCCACCGCCGCGGCCTGGAATGCGGCCGCGATGTCCGCCGCCTGTTCCAGACCCTGCCTGCGCACCAGCGTCAGCACCGCCGTCTTCAGGCCGGAAAAGCTGAAATCGAAATCGCCCGAATTGAGCATCGGCCGCGGCAGGCTGAAACGGCCGGCATCGCCGCTTGCCGCCAGTCGCGACAGCGCCGGCCCGCCCGGATAGCCCAGGCCAAGCAGTTGCGCGGTCTTGTCGAAGGCCTCGCCTGCCGCATCGTCCAGCGTTTCGCCCAGCAGGGTGTAGCGCCCGACGCCGGACACCAGCATCAGCTGCGTGTGGCCACCCGACACCAGCAAGGCGACGAAGGGGAATTCCGGCGGTGTATCGGAAATCAGCGGCGACAGCATGTGGCCTTCCAGATGGTGCACGCCGACCGCGGGAATATCCAGCGCGAAGGCCAGCGCGCGCGCCATCCCCGCGCCCACCAGCAAGGCGCCCGCCAGTCCGGGCCCCTGAGTGTAGGCAATGCCATCGAGGTCGGCCAGCGTGCGGCCGCCCTCAGCCAGCACCTGGCGGGTCAGCGGCAACACGCGCCGGATATGGTCGCGCGACGCCAGCTCAGGCACCACCCCGCCGTATTCGTTGTGCATCGCGATCTGCGAATACAGCGCATGCGCCAGCAGGCCGTGCGCGCTGTCGTACAGCGCGACACCGGTTTCATCGCAGGAGGATTCGACGCCAAGCACCAGCATGGGGGGAGTAAGGCGGGGGACTGGAAAAAAGCTCGTGGGCTTGTTATTATTCTCGTTTTTCCCGTTCACAGGAAGCTTCTCTGGAAGCCAACTTCAGATGCCCCACGTCAAAGTCAAAGAAAACGAGCCGTTTGATGTCGCCCTGCGCCGCTTCAAGCGTTCCATCGAGAAAGTCGGCCTGCTGACCGAACTGCGCGCCCGCGAGTTCTACGAGAAGCCCACCGCCGAGCGCAAGCGCAAGCTCGCCGCTGCCGTCAAGCGCCAGAGCAAGCGCCTGCGCGGCCAGCAACTTCCCCCCAAGATGTACTGATTCTGCATTCACGCAGAACCGCGTCCTGCCATGTCGCTCAAGGCACGCATTACTGACGACATGAAAGCAGCCATGCGCGCCCGGGAAGCGGCGCGCCTCGGTACGATTCGCCTGCTGCTCGCTGCGATCAAGCAGAAAGAAGTCGACGAACGCATCGAACTGGACGATGCGCAGGTCGGCAGCGTCGTAGAAAAACTCATCAAGCAGCGCAAGGATTCGATCGGCCAGTTTCAGGCTGCCGGCCGGGACGACCTGGTGGCGGCGGAACAGGCCGAACTCGTTGTCCTGCAAGACTACCTGCCCGAGCAGCTCTCGGCCGCCGAGGTCGAGGCCGAAGTCGCGGCGGCCATAGCCGAATCCGGCGCAGCCAGCGCCAGGGATATGGGCAAGGTCATGGGCCTGCTGAAGCCTCGCCTCGCCGGCCGTGCCGACATGGGGCAGGTTTCCGCGCTGATCAAGGCCCGCCTCGCGGGCTGAGCGCCACCCGGCGCCGGCCCGGGTTTATCATGCTGCAACCATGATCCCGCGCGATTTCATCGACACCCTGCTTGCCCGCGTCGACATCGTCGACGTCATCGATCGGCGCGTGCCGCTGAAGAAAGCTGGGCAGAACTACCAGGCCTGCTGCCCCTTTCACAGCGAAAAAACCCCCTCCTTCACGGTCAGCCCGACCAAGCAGTTCTACCACTGCTTCGGCTGCGGCGCACACGGCAGCGCGCTCGGTTTCCTGATGGAATACGAGCACATGAGTTTTCCCGACGCAGTCGGGGCGCTGGCCCAGGACGTGGGCCTGCCGGTGCCCGAATCCGGCGAACCCGACCGGCCCAAGCCGCCGCCGGCACTGTGGGACGCACTGGAGCAGGCCGCGCAGTTCTATAAAAAACAGTTGAAGCAGACGCCGCATGCCATCGACTATTTGAAACAACGCGGACTGACCGGCGCCATCGCCGCCCGCTACGGCATCGGTTACGCGCCGGATGGATGGTCCCCGCTGAAACAGGTTTTCGCCGATTACACGGCGGATGCCCTCGCCGCATCCGGCCTGGTCATCGATGGCGACAATCGGCGCTACGACCGCTTCCGCGACCGCATCATGTTCCCCATCAAGAACGTCAAGGGCCAGATAGTCGGCTTCGGCGGCCGGGTACTCGGCCAGGGGGAGCCGAAATACCTCAATTCGCCGGAAACCCCGCTGTTCCATAAAGGCTCCGAGCTTTACGGTCTGTTCGAAGCGCGCGCCGCGATCAAGGCTGCCGGCCGCGCCATCGTGGTCGAAGGCTACATGGACGTAGTCGCGCTGGCCCAGCACGGCGTGGAGTTTGCCGTGGCCGCGCTGGGTACCGCCACCACGCCGATTCATGT
This sequence comes from Thiobacillus sp., assembly GCF_024708915.1. Next base: position 35,698 of record NZ_JANJXQ010000084.1, on the reverse strand, counting down.
GCGCACCCTGCTGCGTCACACCGATCGTCTGATTTATGCCTTCGATGGTGACAAGGCCGGGCGCAAGGCCGCCTGGCGCGCACTGGAAAATTCGCTGGAAGCGCTGCAGGACGGCAAGGAAGTCAGTTTTCTGTTCCTGCCCGAAGGCGAAGACCCCGATAGTTATATCCGCACCCGCGGCCAGGCCGCCTTTTTGCAATTGCTGGACACCGACACCTTGCCGCTCTCGGCTTTTCTGGTGCGCGAACTTTCGCGTGACCGCAAGCTCGACACCCAGGAAGGCCGCGCCGCACTGATCAAGGATGCCAAGCCGCTGCTGGAAAAGATCGCCGCACCGCTGCTGTCCAGCCTGATTCGTCGACAAATCGCCGATCTGACGCATTTGCAGGCAGACGATCTCGGCCTCATGGGGATCAGGCCCGGCGTTCCCCGGCGCATCTCCCCGCGCCCGCAACGCCGTCCGGCACCATCGCGCGTGCGCAGCCTGGCCCGTACGCTGCTGATGAACCCGCAGCGTGCGGCCGAAGTCGACCCCTGCTGGCTGGATGCGAACGACCCGCTAAGCAGCCGCATGAGCGAACTGATGGCCTGGCTCCACGAGGTTGGCCCACTCAAACCGCAGACGCTCTGCGAAACCGCCAAAGGCAGCGCGCTGCAAGCTCTCGTCGATGAACTGATGACGGATTTGCTCGACAAAGATGATAGCTGGGACTGGAACGCGGAGTTCGACGGCGCAGTCAAACAACTGCGCGACGACTGGCAGCGCCGCCGCTGGCAGGAGCTTGCCGCGCGGCCATTGAGCAGTTTAAGCGCCGCCGAACGGCTGGAGTTGACCGAACTGGCACGATACTAGCTTGTCAGAAACGTCAAGACAAGGCCCCGGCTTACGGTATAATTGCCGGTTTTTTAAACGATTTTTTTCTGCATGCGCATTTTGCGTGGGCAGAACCTGAGCGGAGACAAGCCTGTGGCTGTACGTGGAAGAAAACCAGGCGGTGGCGCCAAAAAAACCGAAGCACTGCTCCCCTTGAAAGAGCTGACGCCGGTAGAAGCCGAGGCGCGTCGCACCCAGCTGAAGAACCTGATTATCCTGGGCAAGGAACGGGGTTTCCTGACCTACGCCGAAATCAACGACCACCTGCCCGACGAAGTGCTGGACGCCGACCAGATCGAAGGCGTGATCAGCATGATCAACGATATGGGCATCCAGGTCTACGATGAGGCGCCGGATGCCGAAACCCTGCTGATGCAGGAAGCCGCTCCCGCCGTCGCCGACGAAGACGTGGTGGCCGAGGCCGAGCAGGCGCTGACTACGGTCGATTCCGAATTCGGCCGCACCACCGACCCGGTGCGCATGTACATGCGTGAAATGGGTTCGGTCGACCTGCTTACCCGCGAGGGCGAAATCGAGATCGCCAAGCGCATCGAGGAGGGTCTGCGCCACATGGTGCAGGCGATTTCGTCGTGCCCCCTCACCATCCAGCAGATTCTGGACATGGCGGCGCAGGTCGAAAAGGACGAGATGCGCATCGACGAACTGATCGACGGTTTTGTCGAAGCAGAAACCGAAGCCGCAGCAACCGAGGAAGCGGTGGAAAGCGAAGACGCCGACACCGACGAGGACGACGAAGACGCCAGCGCAGCGGTCGCCGCCGCCAACCTGGCGCAGTTGAAAGCCGAGGCGCTTGCACAGTTCGACTTCATCCGCAAAGCCTACAAGAAAGCGCAGGCCGCCCATGCCAAATTCGGCCTCGGCAGCCCGCAGCACATGAAGGCCCAGACCGAAGTGACCGAACTGCTGATGGCGATCCGCTTTTCGGTGCGCCAGGTCGACGGCTTGTGCGAACAGATCCGCAATGCGGTGGAAGAGGTACGCTCGCACGAACGCAAGATCATGGAGTTCTGCGTCACCCGCTCGGGCATGCCGCGCCCGCACTTCATCAAGGCCTTCCCCGGCAACGAAACCAACCTGGCCTGGCTGGACAAGGAAATCGCCGCCAAGAAGGCTTACTGCTCGACGCTCGCCAAAGTGCAGTACGAGGTCAAGGCGCACCAGGAAGCCCTCATCGCGATGCAGGATCGCGTCGGTCTGCCGATCAAGAACCTGAAGGACATCAACAAGCAGATGTCGACCGGCGAGGCCAAGGCGCGCCGCGCCAAACGCGAGATGATCGAGGCCAACCTGCGCCTGGTGATCTCGATCGCCAAGAAATACACCAACCGCGGCCTGCAGTTCCTCGATCTGATCCAGGAAGGCAACATCGGCCTGATGAAGGCGGTCGACAAGTTCGAATACCGACGCGGCTACAAGTTCTCGACCTACGCCACCTGGTGGATCCGCCAGGCGATCACCCGCTCGATCGCTGACCAGGCGCGCACCATCCGCATCCCGGTGCACATGATCGAGACCATCAACAAGATGAACCGCATCAGCCGCCAGATCCTGCAGGAAACCGGCATCGAGCCCGACCCGGCGACACTGGCGGTCAAGATGGAAATGCCGGAAGACAAGATCCGCAAGATCATGAAAATCGCCAAGGAACCGATTTCCATGGAAACGCCGATCGGCGACGACGAGGACTCCCATCTGGGCGACTTCATCGAGGACGCCAGCACGCTGTCGCCCGACGACTCCGCGATCTACGCCAACCTGCGCGACGCCACCCGCGAAGTGCTGGACAGCCTGACCTCGCGCGAGGCCAAGGTATTGCGCATGCGTTTCGGCATCGAAATGAATACCGACCACACGCTGGAAGAAGTCGGCAAGCAATTCGACGTGACACGCGAGCGGATCCGCCAGATCGAGGCCAAGGCATTGCGCAAGCTGCGCCATCCGACCCGTTCCGAAAAGCTGAAAAGCTTCGTCGGCAGCGGCGAACAGTAAGCCCCGCCCCGCCCACGCGGGGCTTTACGTTTTCGGGTCTGTAGCTCAGCTGGTTAGAGCAGGGGACTCATAATAGGCAGTTCAAAGTGAGTTTTGTTCAGCAAAAACAAGCGCTTACACGGAACCATGCAAAGCCGAGTAAGCGCTAGTGTAATGTAAGCAGCCAGTTTTAAGGGCCTCTAGCTCATGCTTGGTTAGAGCAGCGGACTCATAATCCGTTGGTGCCGAGTTCGACTCTCGGGGGGCCCACCAATAATAAGCCCCAAGCCATGCAGATTTGGGGCTTTTTTTATCCAGCTTGCAGGGCTTCAACCCTGCTTACATGACTCGAAAATCCGCTTACTTGGGCGCTTTTGCTTGTCGGCCGGCAATACCGCTGAAATTCCGTCACTGGTACAGCTCGATCTGTGCATTGTTGAGGTTCCACCCTTTCGCCTCCGCGACTGGCTTCAAGTCCTTGGGCATGCAGTTCCCGTTTTCGTCCAGCCACTCCCGCACGGCGGCGCACAGTCCGCCCGGTGCAGGACGCTTCCTGCTCGCCGTTGCGGGTGATGGCCGTGGAATCCACGTCCAGGGTTACCTGCTTCAATGCGCTGATCTTGCCGAAGAACCAACGGTAACCCGGCCCACCGAGAATGGCCGTTACCCTTAGGGCGGCAGTGTGGTGACGCGACCTGTGCGCGGCGCTGTGCGGCCTGCTACGGCTGGCTTGCCGCGCAGCTATGCGCAAAAATGACGCACGGGAGGAATCGCTATGGATGTTGTTGAGCAGGCGCTATCAAACTGGAAGAACTCACTACCCGAGAAGATCGAGCTTGGCGGGCTTTACTCAAGAAATCCGACCGCGCACAAGTGGAAGGCTCCATTTCGTAGTTTGATCCTGCGGGAAACTGTGTTTTGGCGACTGCACGACTTGTTGAGCCAGTCGTATGCACTGCACCAGCAAGGCCACGGGCTGGGCGCTCGTATCCTGCTGCGCAGTGGATTCGAGACACTTGCGACGTTGATATACCTGAACTGGATTACGGACGAGGTTCTACAAGGGACGCGCATATTCCATGATTTCACAAGTGAAACGTCCGTCCTTCTGCTTGGATCGAGAAACAAGACCACGAAGCACGAATCGCGCAATATCGCCACCATCCTGAAGCATTGCGACAAACGCTACGTTGGCATCCAAGCCCTATACGGCGACCTCTGCGAAGCTGCGCATCCGAACTTCGAGGGAACTTGCTTCGGTTATTCGTCAGTCGATTTTGATAACTACACCACAGTCTTTCAAAACAAGTGGCGTGAGATGTACGCAGACAAGCATCTGGATTCAATGCGGCTCTGCATGATGACCTTCGAGGCTGAGTACAACGAAGTATGGCCGCCACTGTTCGACAAGCTGGAAAAGTGGATTAGCGAGCACGACGCGGAGCTAGAAGCTACCAAGCCAACGGAATGAAGTGACGATTGAGGAAGATGATCTTGAAATCGAACCATTCCGGGGAAATGTAATCACCCGGCATTTCATCTTGTATGGCCGGGGACGGCTGTCCTACAGTGTGTTTGTCCATTGCAGTTGTTTCCTCTTCAAAGCCAGCCTGGCCGCTGGCTTTTTTCTTGATTGGCTTACGCATGCAGTTATACGGCGCGGGGCGGGCACGGTGAAACGCTTGCAGCGCTTGGGCGTACAAGTGACTGAACATGCTTTACAGTGGAACTGGCTCGAACGAAACGCGGCGCGATTCCATGAATGCTTCGAGATCGGCGACCTTGTAGAGGCACTTCTTCCCGGTCTTGTAGAAGGGCGGACCTTTCTTCTGGCTGGCCCAGACAGTGTAGGTGTTTCCGGTGTATTCGGCAGCCTCGCGGCGGTCGAGGCGATCAATGGGCTTCAGGTTGCTGAAGTCGGTCATTGTGATGATCTCCGAGACCACCTACCGACTACGCAAAATGAAAATGGGCAGTCAGTAGGTATCGGCACCTGTTTCCAGATATTGGTGCTTAAAGCAGTCATTCAGGCGCCTCACCGTGCAAAGGACTCATTGCTTCCGTCTGGTTCTTGTGTACTATCCTTCGGTGACCGGGAATCCGGCACATCACAAAAAACACAGAGGGAGATAACTTGAACAAGACCAATTTAGTCGTTTTGATGTCGGCAGCCATGCTCGGCTCGGGCTGTGCATCGATTGTCTCTGGCACCAACCAGAGCCTCACGGTAGAAACCCGTAGCAAAGAAGGACAGCCTGTCGCGAGTGCAAATTGCAAACTCTCCAACAACAAGGGCAGTTGGTACGTGACCAGCCCCGGTTCAGTGGTCGTAAACCGTAGCTTCGAAGACCTGCTGATCAATTGTGAAAAAGAGGATCAGGCACCTGGCCTGGCAAGCGTGAAATCATCTACCAAGGGCATGGCATTCGGTAACATCCTCTTTGGTGGTGTGATTGGTGCCGGGGTCGATATTGCCAGTGGCGCGGCATATGACTACCCGGCCATGATCACTGTGTTGATGGGGGGCAACGTCACGGTTGATGCGCCGTCGCCCGACAAGGCCCAGCCGCAGGCAACTGCCGGGATGGTTTCCACAGCTGCCGTAAATACACCGGCTGCCGAAGCCAAGCCTTGAATCGTCCCCGGGCATAAACAGTTTCCGGGCGGAAACGCCCGGAAACCTGGCATTGAGCAAAGACCCTACGCAGCCGTCACCCTCGTCGCTGCGGGTTGAGTATTCCTTTCGCTTCAGGAGCAATCTCGCAGGTTTGCCGTGAGCAAGACAGACAAAATCCGGCGACACGAGAGCCCCAAGCCCATCAGCCATGGAGTACTCGGAGCACTGTTCGCTTGATGGGAACTGGTATTACTTACACGGCTTGGCAGATGGCGCCAGAGGGAGCGCAGACGCCATTTAACCCGACATCAGCGATAATCATCCCCTAACAAAAAACAGGGGAGTGCCTGATGGCAGGGGAAGTCAGAAAACCCGGCGAGCGCCGCGTGCAGATTCTGCAGACGCTGGCCGCGATGCTGCAGGAACCGCAGCCCGAGAAAATCACCACGGCCGCTCTCGCCGCACGTGTCGGCGTGTCGGAGGCGGCGCTATACCGCCACTTCTCCAGCAAGGCACAGATGTATGAAGGCCTGATCGAGTTCATCGAACAGACGCTGTTCGGGCTGATCGCGCGCATCACGGCTGACACCCCCTCGCCGTCCGCGCAGATCAGGGCCATCCTCGGCATGCTGCTGAATTTCGCTGCGAAAAATCCCGGCATGACGCGGGTGCTGATCGGTGAAGCACTGGTGCACGAAAACGAGCGCCTGCAAAAACGCATCAATCAACTGCACGACCGCATCGAAGCCCAGTTGCGGCAATGCCTGCGTTTTTCCGGAGACAATCAGGCTGAACTCAGCGCACCGCTGGCCAATCTGCTGCAATGCGTGGTGGTGGGACGCTGGCACCAGTTTGCCAAGAGCGGGTTTACCCGCGCGCCGGACGGCGACATCGACCTGCTGCTGTCACGCCTGCTCGACGCTCACCCTGCCTGAACTGCTGTCGGGGCCGCATACCGGGCAGGCCGGGTCACGCGGTACCCTCATCACGCGGGCATCGGTGCGCAGGCCGTCCCACAACAGCAGCCTGCCCACCAGCAGCTCGCCCACCCGGGCCAGATATTTCAGCGCCTCCAGCGCCTGCATCGCCCCGATCACGCCAACCAGCGGCGAAAACACCCCTGCCTCGGCACAGCGTAATTCGGGCTCACCCGCCTGATCGGGAAACAGGCAGTGATAACAGGGGCTGCTGGCATGGCGCGGATCGAAGGTGGCCAGCTGTCCCGAAAATCCGATCGCGGCGCCCGACACCAGCGGCTTGCCGAGCAGCACACAGGCGCGGTTGACGGCATGCCGGGTAGCAAAGTTGTCCGATGCGTCGACCACCAGATCCACCGCCGCCACCGCTTCGTGCAGGGCATTACCGACGAGGGTTTGACGAATGGGCTGCACTTCGATTTCGGGGTTGATGGCCTGCACGCTGCGGGCGAGCGAATCGGCCTTGTTCTGGCCGATCGCTGCGCTAACGTGGCCGATCTGGCGCTGCAGGTTGGTGAGATCGACGCTGTCGCCGTCGGCCAGCAGCAGCCGGCCGACACCGGCTGCGCCCAGATAGAGTGCCACCGGGCATCCCAGTCCCCCGGCACCGACGATCAGCACCGCGGCCTCGGAGATGCGCATCTGCCCGTCCACGCCGACTTGCGGCAACAGAATATGCCGGCTGTAGCGCAGGAGCTGATCGTCATTCATGTCCATACACGGCGGCGCGGCTATTTATAGCCGCGCCATTCCTCGGGCGTCTCGTCGCAATCGCCATGCAGATGGCGTTCGTAGACCGTCATGAAAGCCTGCTGTGATTTGATGTCCGGTTCATCGGCCGCGACATTGCGCCGTTGCACGCTCTCGCAGAAATAGGCCAGCGCGCGCCTGAGCTTGCTGAGCAGGCTGTTGTCGAGATGGAATCCTTGACTCGCCAGTGCGGTTTCGAGCCCTTCCAGGGTGTACTCGCAGATGTGGTAGCTCACCAGCAGGCGGTCGGCCTCCGCTCCCGGCGTCACCTGCAAGCCTTCCAGGCCTTCCAGCAGGGACAGGGCGCGTTCCACTTGGCCCGCGGGCAGGGAATGGAAAACGATTTCGCGGCTTTTCTCGAGGTCACATGGACGCATGGCACCCCCGACAGGCTAGATAGACACAGTATATACCGCGTCGTTAGCGCTGCCGCTGCCGGGACAGCGACAGCGTATTTTTGCTCAGCGCCCCTGCAGGATCTGCAAACCTTTCAGCAGATTGAGCGCCTGATTCACCTGAAAATCGTTCTTCGACACGATCTCGCCCGGCTCCAGCGTCAGCGGTTTTTTATCCTTGCCCGGCTGCTCGGCCGGCGGCGCCTTGATGCTGTCGGCCGGCTTGCTCGCCGGGGCCGTCTCCCCGCCGTTTGGATTGCTCAGGTGCTTGTCGAGATCGGCCTCGCGAATTTCCAGCCCTTCATCTGCCGATGGCATCGCCGGATCTTCCACCACGATATCCGGCTCGATGCCTTTGGCCTGGATGGAACGCCCGTTCGGCGTGAAGTAGCGCGCGGTGGTGAGCTTGATCGCCGTGCCATTGCCGATCGGCAGGATGGTCTGCACCGAGCCCTTGCCGAAGGTGCGGGTTCCCATGACGACGGCGCGCTTGTGGTCCTGCAGGGCGCCCGCCACGATTTCGGATGCCGAGGCCGATCCGCTGTTCACCAGCACCACCATCGGTACCTGCTTCACGCCGTCCGGCAGGTTTTTCAGATAATCGACCTGCATCGGACGCAGATAATTTTCACGGCTGGCGGTCAGCCGCATCTTGGCGTCGTCGGTACGGCCCTCGGTATACACCACCAGGCTGTCGGGCTTGACGAAAGCCGCCGCCACCGCCACCGCGCCATTGAGCAAACCGCCCGGGTCGTTGCGCAGATCGAGGATCAACCCCTTCAGCGGCGCCTTGTTGTCCTTGTACAGCTTGCCCAGAGCCTCGGCCAGCAATTCGCCGGTGTGCTCCTGGAACTGCGTCACGCGCACATAGCCGTAGCCGTTTTCCAGCAGCTTGGATTTGACGCTGCGGATCTTGATGATCGCTCGCGTCAGCGTCAGCACGATGGGCTTGTCGACGCCCTTGCGCGCGATGGTGAGCTTGATGGTCGCCCCCGGCTTGCCGCGCATGCGCTTGACCGCATCGTTCAGCGTCATGCCCTTCACCGGGGTATCGTCGAGCTTGATGATCAGGTCGCCGGGCTTGACCCCGGCCTTGAAGGCCGGCGTGTCCTCGATCGGCGAAACGACCTTGACGAAGCCGTCTTCCATGCCGACTTCGATGCCCAGGCCGCCGAATTCGCCCTGCGTGCCCACCTGCAGATCCTTGAAGCCTTCGGCGTCCAGATACGCGGAATGCGGATCCAGCCCGGTCAGCATGCCGTTGATCGCCTCGGTGATCAGCTTCTTGTCTTCCACCGGCTCGACGTAATCGCTCTTGATGCGGGCGAACACATCGGTAAAGGCGCGCAACTCCTCGACCGGCAGCGCCGTCTCCGCGTCCTTGTTGGCGATCGCCGACAGATTGACCGTCAGCGCCGCGCCCGCCAGTACGCCGACCAGTCCGACGAGTACGAATTTTGCCTTGTGCGTCATCTCACTTCACCCACAGGAGGGGATTAACAGGGCGGCTTTGATGCCGCATTTCGAAATACAGACCGGGGTCGGGCTGGCCGCCACTGTTGCCGACCGCGGCGATCGCGTCGCCGGGCTGAACCCGCTCGCCAACCTGCTTATACAGACTTTCATTATTGCTGTACAGGCTCATATAGCCCTCGCCATGGTCGACAATAATGAGGTTGCCGAAGCCGCGCAGCCACTCGGCAAACACCACCTGTCCGGCAGCGATCGCCTTCACCGCCGACCCTTGCGCAGCACGGATGAACAGGCCTTTCCAGCTCACTCCGCCCTCTTCTCTCGGAGCCCCGAAACGATTCACGAGTTCCCCTGCAACCGGCAAACGCAGCAAACCTTTCAGCTTCGAAAAAGGCCGTTCCGAGCGAAACGCCACCGGCGTTTCGGTATTCACGGCCACTGCGCGGCGCGGCTGGCCGGCCACGGTCGTCTCGGCTTTCGGGGATTTCTGTGCCTGCTGCGCGGCACGGGCGCGCGCCGCCTCGCGGGCTGCCTGCTGCGCCATCAAGCGGCTGAGGCGCTCCACCAATTGTGTCAGGCTGCGCTCGTCGCGTTGCAGGCTGGATATTTCACGCCGCTGCTGCTGGATTTGCGCCGACAGATTCTGCAGCACCGCCTCGCGGGCACGCTTATCGGCCAGCAGCTTCTTTTGCTCGGCCTCATGCGCTGCCTGCAACTGCGTCAACTCGGTCTTTTTTTGCGCGGTCTGCTGCTGCAGTGCCGCCAGGTGGGCGAGATCGGCACGCAGCGTCTCGATCTGGGCATGCCGGGCACGTGACAGGTGCGCCAGATAACGCAGGTCGCGCGTGGTCTGATTGGGATCGGTGCCATTGAGGATATGTTTGAACGCATCGCCCTGCCCGCGCTGGTAGGCGGCCTTGAGTGCCTGTCCCAGGCTTGCCTGTTGCTGGCGAATGCGTGCCGCAACGGCTTCAGCCTGCTGTGTCAGCGTCTGCAGATCGCTATGGGTGCGCTGGCGCTCGCCGTCCAGTTCGCGCAGCTGTCGCACTGCACTGCTGATGGCGCGCTCGGATTGACGCAGCTCGTCGGCCGCTTCCTGACGGTGCGCCTGCGTATTGCGAAACTCCGTCTGCAGGGTTTGCAGACGCTGCTTGAGCGCGTCGAGCTCGGATTGCTTGCGTTCGACCTGGTTGGCGCTGGCGCCCAGCGGGCCCAGCAGCGCCAGCAGGACGAGGAATGGTTTGAAGTTCACCCTGCCGAGCTTACCCGAAGCGGGCAGGCTTACTCAAATTGAAGCAGGGCCTCACCGGTCATTTCAGGGGGTTGCGGCAATCCCATCATTTTCAGCAGGGTCGGGCTGATGTCTTCGAGCGCGCCGGTTTTGGCCAGGATGGCGTGACGCCGACCGATGTAGATGAGCGGCACCAGGTTCAGGGTATGCGCGGTATAGGGCTGCCCGGTTTCGGCGTCGCGCATCAGTTCGGCGTTGCCGTGGTCGGCCGTCACCAGCACTTCGCCACCGCGCGCCAGCTGCGCCTCCACCACTCGGCCCAAGCAGATGTCGACGGTTTCGATTGCCTTGATCGCCGCCTGCAGGTCGCCGGTATGCCCCACCATATCCGGGTTGGCATAGTTGCAGACGATGACGTCGTACTGTTTGCCGTTGATTGCCGCGAGCAGTTTGTCGGTGACCTCGAAAGCGCTCATTTCGGGCTTGAGATCGTAGGTTGCGACATCGGGCGACGGCACCAGCACGCGATCTTCGCCGGGAAAGGAAATTTCCTCGCCGCCGTTGAAAAAGAAAGTGACGTGCGGATACTTTTCGGTTTCGGCAATGCGCAGCTGGCGCAGGCCGAGGTTGGCGACGTATTCGCCCAGGCCATTCTTGATGCGCTCGGGCGGAAACGCGACCGACACGTCGAAGTCGTCGCTGTAGCCGGTCAAGGTGCAATAGGTGGCCAGGCGCGGCGTGACTTCGCGCTCGAATTCGCTGAAATCGGGTTCGATGAACGGACGCGACAGCTGCCGCGCGCGGTCGGAGCGGAAGTTGAGAAAGATCACCGCGTCGCCGTCTTCCATCTTCACCGGCCTGGCGTCCGGCGAGAGGATCGCGGTGGCCTTGATGAACTCGTCGGTCTCGCCGCGCGCGTAAGCAGCCTCCAGCCCGGCCAGCGGATTGTCCGCGCGGAACTCGGCGCGCCCCTGCGTCAGCAAGTCGTACGCAGACTTGACCCGCTGCCAGCGGCGGTCGCGGTCCATCGCATAGTAGCGGCCGATCATCGACGCGATGTGGCCGACGCCAGTCTGTTCGATTTTTCCGATCAGGCGGCGCAAGTAGATCTCGGCGCTTTTCGGCGGCGTGTCGCGGCCATCCAGAAACACATGCAGACACACCTTGTGCAGCCCTTCGCGCGCCGCCAGTTCGAGCAGGGCGTGGAAGTGCGACTCGTGGCTATGCACTCCGCCGTCCGACAGCAGGCCCAGCACATGCAGGGTCTTGTCCTGGTCGCGCACTCCATGCACTGCATTCAGCAGCGCCGGGTTGCTGTAAAAATAACCGGACTCGATGGCGTGGTCGATGCGGGTGAATTCCTGATACACCACGCGACCGGCGCCGATGTTGAGATGCCCCACCTCGGAATTCCCCATTTGCCCCTTGGGCAGCCCCACTTCGGACTCGGAGGCGTGGATCAGGGTGTGCGGGTTATGCTTCCAGAGCCGATCCCAGTTGGGCTTGTCGGCTTGTGCGATCGCGTTGTCCGCGTGCTCCGCGCGGCAACCGAAACCGTCGAGGATGAGAAGGAGAACCGGCGAGGTCTTCATGAAAAAATTTATATAACCTGACTCGTTTTCATGGGATTATTTTAATATATGCATGATTGCTAATCTATATGTAACGCAACATGTTGCGTCAACATGCGGCATCACGCGGATTACGGCAAAAAAACCGCGCTGCGTAGAGTACTACACGAACAGGATCGAGGTAATGAATATGGCAGCTGATTGGGATGAAGTGGACCTCATGGACAAGGACGAGCACATCGAGCAGGCTTCGCGCGCGATGAAAGCCATGTCGCATCCGCTGCGTCTGAAAATCCTGTGCGTCCTGGGCGACAAGGAAGTCAGCGTGCAGGACATCGTCGACCACGTCGGCACCTCGCAAAGCAACATCTCGCAACACCTGGCCATCCTGCGCGACAAGGGTGTACTGCGTACCCGCAAGGAGGCCAACCGCGTGTTTTATCGTGTCGGCGACACCCGCACGCTGAAGCTTCTGGGAATGATGCGCGACGTTTTCTGCGGTTTCACCAAATAACACGTCAGCGGCATCCCCAGGCCCGGCCACGCGCAAACGTGCCGGGCTTTTGTTTTTTTACGGTGCGATAGCTGCGTACGACTTCCGCGCGCATCTGCGGCAGTGGATCGGCATCCCTATGTGGGGCATACTCGAAACGTGGCGCAACGCTAGCACCCGGGCCGAAACACATCCCAAATTATTGAATTAAATGATAAATTAGACTATTCTAATGAACCACTTCACGGAGCCGCATCTGTGCTGAACCCCGCTCGCCTACTTGTCTGCGTCATCCTTTTCTCTCCTGCCGCCTGGGCCGCCCTGCCTTTCGCCGTTGCCCCGGTGCAATACCAGATGACCGACAGCGGCTACTCCACCGAAGCCACGGTTGAAGCCGTCAAGCAATCGACCGTCGCCGCCCAGGTGTCGGGACGCGTGGCGACGGTCAATTTCGATGCCGGCGATTACGTCAAGGCGGGCTCGGTGATCGTGCGGCTGTCGGCGCAGGAATTGTCCTCCGCCGTGGCGGGCAGCCAGGCGCAAGTGGCGCAGGCCGCCGCCACGCTGGCCAACGCACGCGCCCATTACGAGCGCCAGCAGCAGCTGTTCCAGCAGAAATTCATCAGCCAGGCCGCGCTCGACCGCGCCACCGCCGAATTCCGCGCGGCCGAAGCAGCCGCCCGCGCGGCCCGTGCCGGGGCAGGGCAATCCGCAGCCGTAAGCGGCTACACCGTGATTACCGCGCCCTTTTCCGGGGTGGTCGCCGCCCGCCACGTGGAAGTAGGGGAAACCGTGACGCCCGGAAAGCCCTTGATGACCGGCTTTGACCCCAAGGATATGCGGGTGGTCGCCAACATCCCCCAGTACAAGCTGGCCGAGGTGAAGGCCGCGCCGCGGGTCGCGATTGAAATTCCTTCGCTCGGCAAATGGATCGACGCCACCGGCGTCACCGTGCTGCCGTCGGCGGATGCCGCCACCCACACCGTCAAGGTGCGCATCGACCTGCCGGCCAATCTGGAAGGCGTCATCCCCGGCATGTTCGCGCGGGCGCATTTTTCGGTGGCCAGCGCGCGCAAGCTCACCATCCCCTCGACCGCCGTGGTGCGCCGTTCCGAAATCACCGCGGTCTACGTGGTGAACCAGGACAAGGTGAGCCTGCGCCAGATTCGCCTGGGCACGTCCCATGCGCGCGGGCAGGTGGAGGTGCTGGCCGGCCTCAATCCGGGCGACCTCATCGCGCTCGAACCGGTCAAGGCGGGGATTTACGCCAAAAGCGCCGCCAACCCGTCCGCCAAATAAGCAGGGATGCGCATGGGACTCTCCGGACGCGTCGCCCGTTTCTTCCTCACCTCCCAACTCACTCCGCTGATCGCGCTGATCGCGGCCCTGCTGGGACTGTTCGCCATTCTGGTCACGCCGCGCGAGGAGGAGCCGCAGATCAACGTGACCATGGCCAACGTGTTCATCCCCTTCCCCGGCGCCTCGGCGAAGGACGTGGAGGCGCTGGTGGCGACCCCCGCCGAGCAGGTGCTGTCGCAGATCGCCGGCATCGAGCACATCTATTCCGTCTCCAAGCCCGGCATGGCGGTGCTGACCGTGCAATACCTGGTCGGGCAGGACCGCACCCAGGCGCTGGTGCGGCTGTACGACACCATCCAGGCCAACCGCGACTGGGTCTCGCCCGAACTCGGCGTCGGCGAACCCATCATCAAGCCGCTCGGCATCGACGACGTGCCCATCGTCACCGTCACCCTGTGGACGCGCGACGAAACGCGCGGCGCCTACGAACTGGAGCAGGCGGCGCACGCCGCGGAAATCGAACTGAAGCGCATCGCCGGCACCCGCGAAGTCACCACCGTCGGCGGCCCCGGCCGCGCAGTGCGGGTGATGATGGATCCCGACCGCATGGCGGCGTTCAACGTCTCCGCGCAGGACATCCGCGACGCCCTGCAGGTCGCCAACGCGGCGCAGCCATCCGGCACGCTGGTATCCAACAACCAGGAAATCCTGGTGCAGACCGGCACCTTTCTCGCCGGTGTCGACGACGTCAAACAACTGGTCGTCGGCGTCGCGCAGGGCCGCCCGGTCTACATGAACGACATCGCCAGCGTCGTCGGCGGACCTGACCTGCCGGCGCGTTACGTCTGGCACGGCCCCGGCGCAGGCGGCACGCACAAGGCCGACCATGGCCAGACCTATCCGGCGGTGACGCTCGCCATTTCCAAAAAGCCGGGCGAGAACGCGGTCGACGTCGCGGAAAAGGTGATTGCCCGCGTCGACGCCCTGCACAACAGCGTGCTGCCCGAAGGCATCGAAGCCAGCGTCACCCGCAACTACGGCGCCACCGCCGACGACAAGGCCAAGAAGCTGATCCAGAAGCTGATTTTCGCCACCGCCTCGGTGGTGCTGCTGGTGCTGTTCGCCATCGGCCGCCGCGAGGCGCTGATCGTCGGCGCAGCGGTGCTGCTGACGCTGGCGGCCACGCTGTTCGCCTCGTGGGCATGGGGCTTCACGCTGAACCGGGTGTCGCTGTTCGCGCTGATCTTCTCGATCGGCATCCTGGTCGACGACGCCATCGTGGTGGTGGAAAACATCCACCGCCGCATGGGGCTCGACCACGACGGCATGGAGGCGATCATCCCGCGCGCAGTCGACGAAGTCGGCGGCCCGACCATCCTCGCCACCCTCACCGTCATCGCCGCGCTGTTGCCGATGGCCTTCGTCTCCGGCCTGATGGGGCCGTACATGAGCCCGATCCCGATCAACGCCTCGATCGGCATGCTGATCTCGCTGGCGATCGCCTTCGTCGTCACCCCCTGGCTGGCGCTCAAGCTCATCAAGCAGGAAGCGCACGCCGGCCATGGCGGCGAAACCCGGCTGCTGAGCCTGTTCCGCACCCGGCTGACCCCCTTTCTGCGCGGCATCGAAGGCCGCGGCGCGCGCCGCAAGCTGTGGCTGGGCATCGGCCTGGCCATCCTGCTGTCGGTCGCGCTGCCGGCGGTGCAGCTGGTGATCCTGAAAATGCTGCCGTTCGACAACAAGTCGGAATTCCAGATCATCGTCGACCTGCCGGTCGGCACGCCGCTGGAGAAAACCGCGCAGGTGCTGAGCGAAATGGGCACGGTGGTCGCGCAGCTGCCCGAAGTCACCGACTATCAGGCCTACGCCGGCACCGCGGCGCCGATCAACTTCAACGGCCTGGTGCGGCAGTATTACCTGCGTTCCGGCCCCGAGGTCGGCGACCTGCAGGTCAACCTGGTCGACAAGCACGAACGCGACCGCAAGAGCCACGAGATCGCGCAGGCGATCCGCCCGGCGGTCGAGGCGGTCGCCAAGAAGCACGGCGCCGACGTCAAGGTGGTCGAGGTGCCGCCGGGGCCGCCGGTGATGTCGCCGATCGTCGCCGAAATCTACGGCCCCGATTACGACGCGCAGATCCAGGTCGCCAAGCAAGTGCGCAAGGTATTTGAGCAGTCCGAGGGCATTGTGGCGATCGACGACACGGTGGAGGACGACGCCCAGCGCTTCGTGCTGCGCGTCATGCAGAACAAGGCGGCGATGGCGGGGGTGGCGCAGAAGGATATCGTCGCGGCGATGCGGATGGGGCTGGCGGGCGAGAACGTCACCCCCATCCACGGCAGCGGCGCCAAGTACGAAATCCCGGTGCGCATCACGTTGCCGCCGGAGCGCCTGAGCGGCATCGACGAACTGCTGAAACTGACCGTGCGCGGCAACGACGGCCAGTTGATCCCGCTGTCCGAACTGGTCGAAGTGATGCCGAGCGCGCGCGAAAAGACCATCTACCACAAGGATCTGCTGCCGGTGGTATTCGTGTTCGGCGACACCGGCGGCAAACTGGATTCGCCGCTGTATGGCCTGTTCGGCATGCGCGACGCGCTGAAAGACCGGCCGCTGGAACAGGGCGGCACGCTGGCCGAATATTTCATCCGCCAGCCGGCCGATCCCTACGCCGGATTCAGCCTGAAATGGGACGGCGAATGGCAGGTGACGTACGAAACCTTCCGCGACATGGGCATCGCCTATGCCGTCGGACTGATCCTGATCTACATCCTGGTGGTGGCGCAGTTCAAGAGCTATCTGACGCCACTCGTCATCATGGCGCCGATCCCGCTCACCATCATCGGCGTGATGCCCGGCCACGCCCTGCTCGGTGCGCAGTTCACCGCCACCTCGATGATCGGGATGATCGCGCTGGCCGGCATCATCGTGCGCAACTCCATTCTGCTGGTCGATTTCGCCAACGAGCAGGTGCGCGGCGGAATGGATTTCCAGGAAGCGGTCATCCAGGCCGGCGCCACCCGCGCCAAGCCGATCGTGCTGACCGGGCTGGCGGCCATGATGGGCGCCTTCTTCATCCTCGACGACCCGATTTTCAGCGGCCTCGCGGTGTCCCTGATTTTCGGCATCCTCGTCTCCACCCTGCTCACGCTGGTGGTGATCCCGGTGCTGTATTACGCCGCCAATTACCGCACATTTTCTTCTTCGAACCAGGAGTTATCTCATGACCGTTGAACGTATGGTCCGCATCATTGCCGGATTTTTCATCATGCTGTCGCTGGCGCTGGCGCATTTTTCCGGCAGCGTCGACATGACCCGGCTGTCGTGGCTGTGGTTCACCGCCTTCGTCGGCTTCAACCTGTTCCAGTCCGGCTTCACCCGTTTCTGTCCGATGGACATCATGCTTAAAAAAGCCGGGCTCAAACCAGGCTGCGGCCTGTAAGCGGAGACCTTCATGGATACGCAATTCCTGCAGGACAACTGGATGCTGCTGGCGCTGGCGCTGGCGTCGGGCGGCATGCTGGTCTGGTCCTTCATCGGCGGCAAGCTGTCCGGCGTGGAGCAGGCCGACACACTGAAAGCCACCCGGCTGT
Organism: Thiobacillus sp.; assembly: GCF_024708915.1. The sequence continues at coordinate 18,436 of NZ_JANJXQ010000084.1, read as the reverse complement.
ACAACGACGACGCGCTGGTACTCGACGTGCGTGAGGACAAGGAATACGCGGCCGGCCACATTCCGAAAGCCAGGCACATTCCGCTCGGCCAGCTGGCCGGCCGCCTGCAGGAGCTCGACAAATTCAAGAGCAAGCCGATCCTGGTCGCCTGCCGCAGCGGCCAACGCTCGGCGCGCGCCTGCGGCATGCTGAAAAAAGCCGGCTTCGAGACCGTGTACAACCTGGCGGGCGGCATCGTGGCGTGGCAACGCGCCAACCTGCCCGTCACCAAAAAATAAGGAGCCCCCATGGCCAAAGTCGTGATGTATTGCACCGCCTTCTGTTCCTATTGCGGGGCCGCCGAGCGCCTGCTCAAAAGCCGCGGCGCGACTGAAATCGAGAAGATCCGCATCGACCTCGACCCGGCCCGGCTGGATGAAATGATCGCCCGCTCCGGCGGCCGCCGCACCGTGCCGCAGGTGTTCATCGGCGACACCCACGTCGGCGGCTTCGACGACACCTCGGCGCTGGACGCGGCGGGCGAACTGGCGCCCCTGCTCGCCCGTGCCTGACGCGCACGCTTGAGTTTCCGGCGCACGCCCCCACCTTGAAGCGAAGACCCCTCGCTTCAAGGAATCCCGATGGAACTCGCCTGCCCCCACTGCCTTGCCGTCAACCGCGTGCCGGACGACCGCTTGGCCGACTCCCCGAAATGCGGCCAATGCGGCGCGCCGCTGCTGCCCGGCAAGCCGGTCGACCTGACCGCCGCCAGTTTCGACCGTTTCATTTCCCGCGCCGGCCTGCCGGTATTGGTCGATTTCTGGGCCGACTGGTGCGGCCCCTGCAAAATGATGGCGCCGGTATTCCAGCAAGTCGCGGCCGAGATGGGCACACGCGTGCGCTTTGCCAAGGTCGACACCGAGGCCCACCCGCAGGTGTCGATGCGCCACCACATCCGCGGCATTCCCAGCCTGATCCTGTTCAGGAACGGACAGGAGGCGGCGCGCACCTCGGGCGCGATGGACGCATTCGCACTGAAACACTGGCTGGCGTCACAAGGCATTCATTAATCGCTGCGGGCATATCAGTGTTCGCCCCCTCTCCCGCAAGCGGGAGATAACCAGCGACTTGCGGGCTTGGTCGATCGGTTAGTGGCTTCACAGGGTTGGGGAGAGGGAACGAAGCCCGTGTAAAATGCGATGCTTGCCCCCGGAGCGCAGGCTCCGGTTTTCTTATCCAGGGAGACCTCATGGCCGACGAACAACAACCCGTATTCAATATCGAAAAGCTCTTCGTCAAGGATCTGTCGGTGGAAGTACCCAACGCCCCCGCCATTTACCTGGAACGCGAAGCGCCGCAGATCGACGTCAACATGTCGACCGAAAGCCATGCGCTGGGCGAAGACCTGTACCACACCGGTATCACCGTCACCGTCACCGCCAAGATCGGCGACAAGACCATGTTCCTGGTCGAATGCTGCCAGGGCGGCATCTTCCGCATCCAGAATGTGCCGCAGGATCAGCTGCCGATGGTGCTCGGCATCGGCTGTCCCAACATCGTCTTCCCCTATCTGCGCGAGACCGTGTCCGACGTGGTGATCCGCGCCGGCTTCCCGCCGCTGCTGCTGAACCCGGTCAACTTCGAAGCGCTGTACCTGCAGCAACAGCAACCGGCTGCCGCCGCGCAGACGCATTGAAATTGCGACTGCGCCCCTCCGGCTGGCTGCTGGCAACCGGCCTGCTGCTGGCCCTGGCGCACCCCGCCGCGGCACTGGAATACCGCAGCACCGGGCGCGCCGCCCTGCTGTACGACGCGCCTTCGACTGCTGCCGGCAAAATCGCCGTCGCCGGCAGCGGCCTGCCGCTTGAAGTCATCGTCGATACCGAGGCCTGGGCCAAGGTGCGCGACCATAGCGGCCGGCTGGGGTGGATCGAGAAAGCCGCCCTCGGTGGCGCAAGAACCGTCATGGTCAAGGCCGAATCCAGCATCGTCCGGCAGCAGCCGCGCGGCGACGCCGAGATCGTGTTCCGTGCCGCGCGCGGCGTCCTGCTCGAAGCCACCGGCGAAATGGACAGCTACGGCTGGCTGCCGGTGAAACACGCCGACGGCCTCAGCGGCTGGCTGCCGGTGCACGAGGTATGGGGCCGATGAAACTGTCGGTCCTCGGTGCGGGCGCCTGGGGCACTGCGCTGGCGGCCAGTTGGGCACCGCACCACAGCGTCACCCTGTGGGGACGCAACGCGGCCGAACTCGATGCCATGCAGGCGAGCCGCGTCAATGCGCGCTATCTGCCCGGCTGCCCGCTGCCGGACGCGCTGCGCTTCAGCCCGGATTTCAGCGCTGTCGTCGGCAGCGCCGAACTCCTCGTCATCGCCGTCCCCAGCGGCGGCCTGCGCCCCACGCTGAGCGCGCTCGCCCGGCACTCCGGCCTGCCGCCGCTGGTCTGGATCTGCAAGGGATTCGAGCCCGGCAGCCGCAAGCTGCCGCACCAGCTCATCGCCGAACTGCTGCCCGGGCACACGCAAACCGCCGTGCTGTCCGGCCCCAGTTTCGCCCAGGAAGTCGCGCAAGGCCATCCCACCGCGCTGACGCTGGCCGCCGACGACACCGCGCTGGCGCAACGCCTGTCCGCAATGCTGTCCAGCCATTGCCTGCGGCTCTACGCGCACGACGACGTCATCGGCGTCGAAATCGGCGGCGCGTTGAAAAACGTCATGGCGATTGCCGCCGGCATCTGCGACGGCCTGCAGCTCGGCCACAACGCCCGCGCCGCCCTCATCACCCGCGGGCTGGCCGAAATGACCCGGCTCGGCGTCAAACTCGGCGGCCGCTTCGAAACCTTCATGGGGCTGTCCGGCCTCGGCGACCTCATCCTCACCGCCACCGGCGACCTCTCGCGCAACCGCCAGGTCGGCCTGCAGCTCGCGCGCGGCCGGCCACTCGCCGCCATCCTCGCCGAACTCGGCCACGTCGCCGAAGGCGTCACCACCGCACGCGAGGCCGACGCGCTCGCGGCCGAATACGGCGTCGACATGCCGATCACCCACGCCGTCTGCCGGATGCTGTTCGACGGTCTGCCTGCCGCGCAGGCGGTCGATGCCCTGCTGAACCGGGAAATCAAGGCCGAGTTCTGAGGCCCTCGCCGCGCCACACTTGCCCGGCATCCAGCCCCGTTCCCCAACATTCGGCCGCGGTCTTGTCCTAGGCGCAGCTGCCCTGCATCGCCCCCCCCTCCCGCAGATCCGGCATTGACATGCATAGGCGGGATCAAGGCCGGCCATTCACACGCGCATCATGGCAAACCCGAATCCCTTATTTCGATGCTTGCCCGATTGCGCTCATTCGTGCCGCAAGGCGTCGATCGGGTTGAGCCCGGCCGCCCGGCGCGCCGGGAAGAAGCCGAAAATCACGCCGATGGCGGCGGAGAAAAAGAAGGACAGCAGGTTGATGGCGGGGTCGAACAGATAGGGCACGTTCATCAGTCCGGCGAGGAAGATGGAGGCGGCGGTGGCGATCGCGATGCCGATCAGGCCGCCCAGGCTCGACAACACCACCGCCTCGATGAGGAACTGCAGCAGCACTTCTCTTTCCAGGGCGCCGATGGCGAGGCGGATGCCAATCTCGCGGGTGCGCTCGGTGACCGACACCAGCATGATGTTCATGATGCCGATGCCGCCCACCAGCAGGCTGACAGCCGCGACGGCACCAAGCAGCATGGTGAGGATCCGGGTGGTGCTGGTCAGTGTTTCGGCGATCTGCCGGGTGTCCATCACACGGAAATCGTCGTCCTCGTTTTCACCGATGTTGCGGCGCTCGCGCAGCAGCAGGGTGAGCTGCTCCTTGGCCGCGTCGATCGAGGCGCCCTCCTTGACCGAGATACTCAGGCGGCCGATGTCCTGGTTGCCCGCGAGCCGCCGCTGCACGGTGCGAAGCGGCATCACCACCACGTCGTCCTGGTCCGATCCCATGGACGACTGGCCCTTGGCCTTCAGCAGGCCGATCACCTCGCAGGAAAACTGCTTGATGCGGATCTGGCTGCCCACCGGGTTTTGCCGGCCGAACAGCTTGTCGCGCACGGTGTCGCCGATCACGCACACGGCCTTGCCCGACCGCTCCTCGGCTTCGCTGAAGCTGCGGCCGGCAGCGATTTCCCAGTTCCCAACCTCGAAATAGTCATTGCTGCTTCCGGTAACCGCGGTGGTCCAGTTGTTGGCCTGGTACACCGCAGTCGCCGATTTGCTCACCATCGGCGCGACCAGCCTGACGCCGGCGATCTGGTGGCGCACCGCCTCGACATCGGCGCTCTTGAAGGGCGCGCCCGGCACGGCACCGGGGCCGAAGCGCTGGCCCGGCATCACCATCAGCAGGTTGCTGCCCATGCTGGATATCTGGTCCGATACAGATTTCGTCGCGCCGTTGCCGAGCGTGACCATGGTAATGACGGCAGCGACGCCAATGACGATACCGAGGATGGTGAGGAAGGAGCGCATCAGATTGCGCCGGATCGAGCGCAGCGCGAGCTGCAGTGTATTCCACAACATCAGGCGTCTTCCCCGTTGCGGCGGTCGCTGTCGATGCGGCCGTCGACGAAGCGGATGATGCGCTTGGCATGCGCGGCCATGTCGGGTTCGTGGGTGACCATCAGCACGGTGATGCCAAGCTCGCGGTTAAACCCGCTGATCAGGTTCATGATTTCCTGGCTGGTGTGGCTGTCGAGGTTGCCGGTCGGCTCGTCCGCAAGCAGCACGTGAGGACGGGTGACGATGGCGCGGGCGATGGCGACGCGCTGCTGCTGGCCGCCGGAGAGTTCGGCCGGCGTATGGTGCTCCCAGCCATCGAGGCCCACCTGTCCAAGGGCGGCGCGTGCCGCAGCATGACGTTCGGCCGCCGGCTCGCCACGATAGATCAGCGGCAACTCGACGTTCTCCAGCGCGGTGGTGCGCGACAGCAGGTTGAAGCCCTGGAACACGAAGCCCAGGTAGTTGCGCCTGAGCAGCGCGCGTTGGTTGCGCGACAACTGTTCGACCTTCACGCCCTCGAACTCGTAACTGCCGCTGGTGGGGGCGTCGAGGCAGCCAAGGATATTCATCGCGGTCGACTTGCCGGAACCGCTTGGGCCCATGATGGCGACGAAGTCGCCGGTATCGATGACGAGATCGATGCCCTTCAGCGCCTGGAACGCCGCCTGCCCGCTGCCGTAGGTCTTGGTGATGCCGGACAGCCGGATCAGTGCCGCATCGCTCATGGCTGCGCGCCCAGGGCCTCGGTAATCACCTGCATGCCTGCCTTGAGTGCCCCGCCGGTGACCTCGGTCACGCGGCCGTTGGTGGCGTCGGTTTTGACGTCGAGGGCGACCGGCTCGCCGTCCTGCAGCACCCACACACGCTGCGTGCCGCTGGCGTTGGGCGTCGGCTTGGCCTTTCTGGCCTGCCTCGGCATGCGCGGCATCAGGGCGCCCATCACGCTGCTGCCAGATTGCTTCTCGGCGGTATCGGGAGGCGCCGGGGTGAAGCGCAGCGCGGCGTTCGGCACCAGCAGCGCGTTTTCGCGGATGAGCGTGGTGATATCGGCGGTGCCGGTCATGCCGGGCCGCAAGCTGAAGTCATCGTTGTCGACGTCGAGCACGGTGAGATAGGACACGACGCCTTCCGCTTGCCGGGCGCCATAGCCAACCCGCGTGATGACGGCGCTGTATTCGCGCCCGGGCCATGCATCGACGCTGAACGAGGCCTTCTGCCCGGCTTTCACCTGGCCGACGTCAGCCTCGTCGACGTCGACCTGCAGCTCCATCTTGGTCAGGTCTTCGGCCAGCTTGAACAGCACCGGCGCCTGGAACGAGGCCGCCACGGTCTGGCCCGGGTCGACCTGACGCGACAGCACCACGCCATTGATCGGCGAGCGGATGCTTGCCTTGCCGAGGTTGGTCTCGTCCGATTGCAGTGTGGCACGCGCCTGGGTCACGCTGGCACGGGCGCTGGCGACGTTGGCTTCGGCACGCTTCAGATTGGCTTCGGCGCTGTCCATTTCAGTCCGGGACGGCACCTTGCCGCCGGACAGCTGCGACACCTGCTGGTAGCGGGCAAGCGTTGCGCGCGCTTCCGCCACCGTGGCCTGCACCTGCAGCACCTGTGCCTCGGCCGCAGCGAGGCTGGCGCGCGATTTCGTGACCGCATCCTGCAGCCTGGACAGGTCCAGCCGCGCCAGGATCTGGCCCTTTTTCACCTCGTCGTTATCGTCGACGTATACCTTGTCGACGATGCCGGAAAGTTCGCTTCCAACATCCACCGTGTTGGTCGGCTGCAGGTTGCCGGTGGCGGACACCTTGACCACCAGCGTGCCGAGTGTGGCCGCTTCGGTCGTGTAGCGTGGCGCAGCCTTGTCTTCGCCGGAACGCAGCAACAGCCAGGCCGCAACGGCAATCGCCAGCAGTGCGCCAGCCAGCCACAGCCAGCGCCCTGAAAACAGGCCACCGGATGTGGTTGCGAGAAGTTGCTTCAGGGCGGGGCCCTGCTTGGCTTGTGTAGTGTCGGGATCGTTCATGGAGCGTCCTTGTCGGCCGGGCGGGTTTCGGTTTGCGGTGACCAGCCGCCGCCCAGCGCCTTGTACAAACGGATGAGCGCCAGCACGCTGTCGGCGCGGCTGCTGGCGAGGCTGTCCTCGGCGGATAGCACGCTGCGTTCGGTGTCGAGCACCGACTGGAAATCGATCAGGCCAGCACTGTAGCGCTGCTGCGCCATCTGCGCCGCGCTGCGAGCCGATTCGGCGGCATTCGCCAACGCCTCGACGCGCTCGCGGTTGCGGGCAAGCGCGACCAGCGCGTTTTCCACCTCCTGCAACGCGGTGAGAACGGCCTGTTCGTACGTCACCTGCGCCTGCTCACGCACGGCGTCCTGGACGTCCACCTGGGCGCGCCGGCGCCCGGCGTCGAAGATGGGGCCGGTAATCCCTGCAAACAGCGACGACGTGGCGGCGTCGCCGCTGCCGAGCGCGCCGAAGGTCAACGCTTCGAGGCCGATCGAGCCCGAGAGGCTGAAGGACGGATAGCGTGCCGCTTCGGCCACGCCCACGCGCGCGGTTTCTGCCGCCAGCCGGCGCTCGGCCACGCGCACATCAGGGCGCTGGCGCAGGGCGTCGGCCGGGATGCCGACCGCGATCTGCGCCGGCACGGCCGGCAGTTCGCCGGGGGCGGCGAGGCGCGCATGCAGCGTGCCCGGCGGCCTGCCCAGCAAAATGTCGAGGCCATGTTCGGATGCGGCAAGGCTGGTTTCAAGCGCGGGAATCTGCGCCCGGGTCTGTTCGCGGTTGCTGCGCGCCTGCTCCACGTCCTGGCTGCTAACGAGCCCGGCCTGGGCGCGCCAGTCGGTGAGTTGCAGCGTCTCCGACTGGCTTGCCAGATTGTCGCGGGCAATGCCGAGCCGGGTCTGGAAGGCGCGCACCTCGACATAATTGAGGGCCACCTCGGCAGCCAGCGAAACCTGGGTGTCATGCAGGCTGGCCTGCGACGATTGCAAATCGGCCTCGGCCGCCTCGACGCCGCGCCGGATCCCGCCGAAAACGTCCAGCTCCCAGCTCGCATCCAGGCCGGCACTGAACAGATTGCGCGTTGCGCCGCTGCCGCTCTCGGCACTGGACTCGCTGCGGCGCGCAGAAGCGGACCCGGTCACGCTCGGCAAGCGGCCTGCCGCGGCCACCGTGCGGCGCGCGCGCGCCTCGCGCAGTCTGGCTTGCGCGCTGCGCAAATCGGGACTGGCCAGCAGCGCCTGCTCCACCAGTTCGGACAGCAGCGGATCGTTGAGTCCCCGCCACCAGTGGCTCAGATCGCCGGGGGCCGCGGCATGGACAAGCAGCGCGTCGATCCGGTTCCAGTCCGCGGGCACGGCCGACGCCGGCGCCCGGTAATCCGGCCCCACCGCGGCGCAGCCGGCCAGGCCGAGCGCGATCAGGGCAACCAGGCCGCGGGCGGACGGCGGCGCGTTCAGGGGCTGGGGGTCAGGGACGGCAGGCGCGCATCGAAGTGCCGGGAGAGCCATGGCAATGAGTGGAATTCCTTGTGGTTTGCTTGGTGGCTTCACTATCCTGATAGTTCCGGCACCGGGCTCATTTAAACACAAGACAGGCCGGGCCACGATTCGAGGAAGCCACATGCAATTCAAGGATTACTACCAGACCCTGGGCGTGGCGCACGACGCCACTGCGGACGAGATCAAGAAGGCCTTCCGCAAGCTGGCGCGCAAATACCATCCGGACATCTCCAAGGAGCCGGATGCCGAGCTGCGCATGCAGGAAGTCAACGAAGCCTACGCCGTGCTCTCGGACGTGGAGAAGCGCGCCGCCTACGACCAGCTCGGGCGGGGCTACCAGCCCGGCCAGGATTTCCGCCCGCCGCCCGACTGGGACGCCGGCTTCGAGTTTTCCGGCCGCGGTTTTTCGCCTCGCGAAGCCGCCGATTTCAGCGAATTCTTCGCCGAACTGTTCGGCCGCGGCGGCGCGCAGGCGGGTGCCCGCCATGCCCGCGGCGGCGGCCGGGCGCAGGGCGAAGACCATCACGCCAAGCTGCTGCTCGACCTGGAGGACGCCTTCAGCGGTGCCACCCGGCAGATTTCGCTGCGCGTGCCGCAGCTGGACGCCGACGGCCGGGTCGTGCTCGCCACCCGCACCCTCAACGTGAAAATTCCCGCGGGCGTGCATCAGGGCCAGGTCATCCGCCTGGCCGGCCAAGGCGCGCCCGGAGCCGGCGGAGCACCCGCCGGCGACCTGCTGCTGGAAGTGCATTTCAAGCCGCACCCGCGCTTCCGTCCGGACGGGCGCGACCTGCATCGGGTTCTACCGGTGACGCCATGGGAGGCGGCACTGGGCGGGGTGGTTGCGGTGGATCTGCCGCAAGGCAGCGTCAAGGTGCGCATCCCCGCGGGCGCGCAAAGCGGGCGCCAACTGCGCGTGCGCGGCAAGGGCATCCCGGGCGAGCCGCCCGGCGATCTGCTGCTCGACCTGCAGGTGGTGCTGCCGGCAGCCGACACGCCGCAGGCACGGCAACTGTATGAAACCATGGCGCGCGAGCTCGCCTTCGACCCGCGCCAACCGGGGAGAACGTGAACCATGCGTGACGACGACATTCTGATCGGCAGCCTGATGGAGGAATCCTGGCTAACCCTGGAACAGGTGGCCGCCGCCTGCATGGTGGAGCCGACATGGCTGCTGCGCCATCTCGAGGAAGGACTGTTTCCCCATGCCGAGAGCATTGCCGGCACCTGGCGCTTTTCCGGAACGACGCTCGTCCGCGCGCGGCGGATGCGGCAACTGGAGCGCGATTTCGACGCCGCGCCGGAACTGGCGGCGCTGGTGGCCGACCTGCTGGAGGAAATGGACGCGCTGCGGGCGCGGGCCGGCGGCGGCTGAAACCGCCCGCACGCAGCGTTCGCGGCGCTGCGCGCCGGGTGAGTGGTTATCATGGCGGTCTGCGGCCCCGCGTAACGAGCGCGTTCGGCACCTCAAATCGGAGAAAACATGGCTTCACCCCAGGAAAACCTCAGCATGGCGCTGTTCTGCGACTTCGAAAACGTTGCGCTCGGGGTGCGCGACGCAAAATACGAGAAATTCGACATCAAGCCGGTGCTCGAACGCCTGCTGCTCAAGGGCAGCATCGTCGTCAAGAAGGCGTATTGCGACTGGGATCGTTACAAGGCTTTCAAGGCCACGATGCATGAGGCCAATTTCGAGCTGATCGAAATTCCGCATGTCCGCCAGTCGGGCAAGAATTCGGCCGACATCCGCCTGGTGGTCGATGCGCTCGACCTCTGCTATACCAAGTCGCACGTCAACACCTTCGTCATCATCAGCGGCGATTCCGATTTCTCGCCGCTGGTATCCAAGCTGCGCGAGAACGACAAGAAGGTCATCGGCGTCGGGATCAAGCAATCGACCTCCGACCTGCTGATCGCCAATTGCGACGAATTCATTTTTTACGACGACCTGGTGCGCGAGCGCCAGCGCGCAGCGGCCCAACGCGAGACGCGGAAAACGCCGCCTGCGGCCAAGCGTTCGCCCGAGGAAGAAAAACAGCGCAAGAAAGAGCTGGAAGCCCGCAAGAGCGAGGCGATCGACATGGCGGTGGAGACGTTCGATGCGCTGCTGGCCGAACGCGGCGACAGCGGAAAAATCTGGGCTTCCGTGCTGAAAGAGGCGATCAAGCGGCGCAAGCCCGATTTCAGCGAGTCCTACTACGGCTTCCGCGCCTTCGGCAATCTGCTCGAGGAGGCGCAGGCACGCGGCCTGCTCGAATTCGGCCGCGACGAGAAATCGGGCACCTACGTCTATCGCAGCGGCAGCGGCGCGCCGCTTGAGGAGGCGCCGGCCGGGCAGGCCGCGGAAGCGATCGCAGCCGCGGCGCCGGGCAGCCCGAACGAGCCGCGCCGCCAGGGACGCGGCGGCCGCAAGCCAGCGGCGAAGACGGCGGAGGTGGCCTTGCCGCAGTCGGCCACGGCGGCGCCGGAAACGCCGGCGGCGGCCGAGCCGTCAACGCAAAAAACGGCGGCGAAAGCGGCCTCCCCTTCACGCGAGCCGCCGGCGCGCAGCCGCCGCCGCAAGCCGACGCTCAAGCCCGACAACGCTTGAGCGGTTTCGCGCGCAGCCGCTCAACCCGTCCGCCGGAGCAGGGATGCCGCGACGCCCATTCCGGCCCGGCCGTTTACGCGCCTCCCGCAAAGCCGTTTTGCCGCCAGGCCTCGAACACGACCACGCTGACGGCATTGGACAGGTTCATGCTGCGCGAACCCGGACGCATCGGCAAGCGCAGACGCTGCCCGGGATCGAACTGCGCCAGGAGTTCCGCTGGCAGGCCGCGCGATTCCGGGCCGAACAGCAGCACGTCGCCGGCCTGAAAAACGATATCGGCATAGCGCGCGCACCCCTTGGTGGTAAGCGCAAACCAGCGCCGCGCCGGCAACGCCGCCTGCACCGCCGGCCAGTCCTGGTGTACGGTCACGCAGGCCATATCGTGATAATCCAGTCCGGCGCGTGCCACCTGCTTGTCGGACAGGTCGAATCCCAGCGGCTCGACCAAGTGCAGGCGGCAGCCGGTATTGGCTGCCAGACGGATCAGATTGCCGGTGTTGGGCGGGATCTCGGGTTGAAACAAAACGATGTCAAACATCCGGCATGACCTAAAATAAAGGCTTCTTCGAAAGCCCTATTCTATGGTTCCTTACCTCACCACCGCACTGACCGGGCCGCTGCTGGAGCTGGAAAAGCGCCTGCTCGACGCCCAGCCGACGATCGAGCACTGGTTCCGCCAGCAATGGAAGGAACAGGCCGCGCCGTTTTACACGTCGGTCGACATCCGCAACGCAGGCTTCAAACTGGCGCCGGTCGACACCAATCTGTTTCCCGGCGGCTTCAACAATCTCAACCCGGAGTTCATGTCGCTGTCGATCCACGCAGCGATGGGCGCGGTGGAAAAAATTTGCCCCGATGCGCAGCGCCTGCTGCTGATCCCCGAGAACCACACGCGCAACACCTTCTATCTGCAGAACGTTGCGGTGCTCGCCCACATCCTGCGCCAGACCGGACTGATCGTGCGTATCGGCACGCTGATTCCCGAGATCACCCAGCCGACCACACTGGAGCTGCCCGCCGGCGGACGCCTCACGCTGGAACCGCTGGTGCGTAAAGGCGACCGCGTCGGGCTGGAAGGCTTCGATCCCTGCGCGGTGCTGCTCAACAACGATTTGTCGGCGGGCGTACCGGATATCCTGCAAGGCATCGAGCAGACCATCATGCCGCCGCTGCATGCGGGCTGGGCGACGCGCCGCAAGTCGCGGCACTTCACCGCATACCAGAACGTCGCCATCGAATTCGCACGGCTGGTGGGAATCGATCCCTGGCTGATCGACCCCTATTTCAATCAGTGCGGCAAGATCGATTTCCATGCGCGCCAGGGCGAAGTCTGCCTGGCCGAAAAAGTCGCCGACATGCTCGACAAGATCCGCCTCAAATACGACGAATACCACATCGACCAGGCGCCCTTCGTCATCGTCAAGGCCGACGCCGGTACCTACGGCATGGGCATCATGACAGTGAAATCGCCGGACGACGTGCGCGAACTCAATCGCAAGCAGCGCAACAAGATGGCCGTCGGCAAGGAAGGGCTCGAAGTCAGCGAAGTACTGATCCAGGAAGGCGTCTACACCTTCGAAAGCATCAACGACGCCGTTGCCGAGCCGGTGGTCTACATGCTCGACCACTTCGTCGTCGGCGGCTTCTACCGTGTGCACACCGGCCGCGGCGCGGACGAAAATCTCAACAGCCCCGGCATGCACTTCGTGCCGCTGGCGTTCGACAACACCTGCCTGATGCCCGATCGCAGCGCCAATCCCGACGCCAGCCCCAACCGCTTCTATGCCTACGGCGTGATCGCACGGCTGGCGATGCTGGCGGCTTCGATCGAGCTCGACGAAGCGCTGAACGAGACCGAAAACGCGGCTGCCGCATGAAGCTGCTGTTCGTCGTCGATCCGCTGACGGGCCTCAAACCCTACAAAGACAGCTCGGTGGCGATGATGCGCGCAGCGGCGGCGCGCGGCCATGCCGTGTGTGCCGCCGAGGCGCGCCAGCTGCGGGTGGCGGACGGCATCGCCGGCGCCGCCTGCAGCACGCTCGACGTGCGCCGCGACGACGACTGGTTTCGCATCGCGCATGCCGACACGCGGGCGCTCACCGATTTCGACGCCGTGCTGATGCGCAGCGACCCGCCGGTCGACACGAATTACCTGCTCGCCACCCAACTGCTCGGCGTCGCCGAGCACAACGGTGCACGGATACTCAACCGCCCGGCGGCGCTGCGCGACTTCAATGAAAAACTCGCGATCCTGAATTTTCCGCAATTCGTCGCGCCCACCCTCGTCAGCGCCAGCGCGGCCGACATCGGCACGTTTCTCTCCAGTCACGGCGACATCATCGTCAAACCGCTCACCGAAATGGGCGGCAGCGGGATTTTCCGGCTGACGCTGGCCGATCCCAACCGCAACGCCATCGTCGAGACGCTCACCCAACGCGGCCAGCGGCCGGTCATGGCGCAGCGCTATCTGCCCGCAATCAGCGAGGGCGACAAGCGCATCCTGCTGATCGACGGCGAGGTGGTGCCGTGGGCGCTGGCGCGCATTCCCCTGCCCGGCGAAACGCGCGGCAACCTCGCCGCCGGCGGCACCGCGCGCGCGCAGCCGCTGTCCGCGCGCGACCGCGAAATCGCCGAAACCGTCGCGCCGTGGGCGCAGGCGAACGGCATCTTCCTCGCCGGGCTCGACGTGATCGGCGACTGCCTCACCGAAATCAACGTCACCAGCCCCACCGGCTTTCAGGAAATCGCCGCCCAGACCGGGCACGATGTGGCAGCACAGTTCATCGCCGCACTCGAGCGCAGATGAACGCCGCGCGCCACGGCCTGTGGCTTCTGCTGCTATGGGCGCTGGCGGCGTGCAGCCCGCCGCCGCTGGTCCAGCAGCAATCCTACGTATTCGGTACCCTGGTCGAAGTCAGCGTCTACGGCGCGCCGGAGGCGCAGGCCCGGCAGGCGATCGCCGCGGTGCTGGCGCGCTTCGACGAACTCCACCGCCAGCTGCACGCCTGGCAGCCGAGCGAATTGTCGCGGCTCAACGCCGCGCTGGCCAAAGGAGAACGCGTTCCGGTCAGCCCCGAACTCGCGGCCATGCTGGGCGATGCGCAGGCCTTGTCGAACCAGTCGAACGACCTGTTCAACCCTGCCATCGGCGGGCTGATCGCACTGTGGGGCTTTCACGCCGACGCGCCGCAGGCGCGGGTGCCGGATGCCGCCGCGATTCGGCACTGGGTAAGCAGGCAGCCGCGCATGCGCGATCTGCATTTCGAAAACAACACCGTCTGGAGCGACAATCCGGCAGTGCAGCTGGATCTGGGCGGCTACGCCAAGGGGCGCGCGCTGGACGACGCGGTGCGCATCCTGAAAGCGCACGGCATCGAGAACGCGCTGGTGAACATCGGCGGCAACGTGATCGCGCTGGGCATGCACGGCGAGCGGCCATGGCGCGTGGGCGTCCAGCATCCGCGCAAGTCCGGCACGCTGGCCGTGCTGGACTTGCGCGACGGCGAGGCGGTCGGCACCTCGGGCGACTACCAGCGCTATTTCGAGGCGGGCGGACGCCGCTACAGCCATCTGATCGACCCGCGCAGCGGCAGCCCGGCACGCGGAATGCAGTCGGTGACGGTGCTGGTGGCGGGCAAGCGGGCCGGAACCCGCTCGGATGCCCTGTCCAAGCCGCTGTTCATCGACGGCGCAGCGCGGCTGGCGGACAACGCGTCCCGGCTGGGGGTGAGCGACTACCTGGCAGTGGATGCCGCCGGCCAGGTCCATGTCTCGCCTGCAATGAAGGCCCGGCTTCGTTAGAATGCAGGTTTTACCCCTTACCCCCTACTTGCAATGATAGGCATCCTCATCGTCGCCCACGGCTCGCTCGCCGACAGCCTGGTCGAGTGCGCCACCCATGTGCTGGGACAACGCCCGCGCGGGCTCGCCACGCTCGACTTCATCGGCCATGCCGACCCCGACGAGCGGCAGAAGGCCATCCAGACGCGGCTAGCCGAACTCGACGAAGGCGACGGCATCCTGGTGCTGACCGACGTCTACGGCGCCACCCCCAGCAACACACTGTGCCGGTTGCTCGAACCTGCACACATCGAAGGCGTTTCCGGCGTCAACCTGCCGATGCTGCTGAAAGCGCTGAACTACCGCGACATGCTGGCACTGCCGCAGCTCGTCGAACGCATCGTCGAAGGCGGGCGCAACAGCATCAACCATATTTCCGAGGCCATGTGCCATGCAGCAACGGGACGTTGAGATCGTCAACAAGCTGGGGCTGCACGCGCGCCCGTCGGCCAAACTGACCCAGCTTGCTTCCAGCTTCAAGAGCAATGTATTCATGGCGCGCAACGGCCGCCGCATCAACGCCAAAAGCATCATGGGGGTGATGATGCTGGCTGCCGCCAAGGGCAGCACCATCACCCTGGAAACCGAGGGCGACGACGAAACGGATGCCATCGAAGCGCTGGCCGAGCTGATTTCCAGCGGCTTCGGGGAGGATCTATCCTGAAAACCACAGTCGACCGCTCGCCGTTGCCGGTCTCTGCCCGGGTACAGCGTCGGATGCATCCAGCCGGAGCTGCCAGACCATGAGCTTCTCGCTGCACGGCATCGGCGTCTCCGGCGGCATCGCCATCGGCTATGCGCATCTCACTTCCAACGCGCGCGTCGAAGTGCCGCAGTACATGCTCGACCGCAAATACATCAAGGACGAGCTGGCGCGCTTCGACGAGGCCATCCTCGCCACCCGCACCGAACTCGAAACCCTGCGCAATCACATTCCGGCCAATGCTCCGGCAGAACTCTCGGCGTTTCTCGACATGCACCTGATGTTCCTCGGCGATTCGATGATCGCCGAGGCGCCCAAGCGCCTGATCCGCGAAACCCAGTGCAACGCCGAATGGGCGCTGGCGCAGCAGATGGAAGCGCTGGTGGCGCGCTTCGAGGAAATCGACGACGCCTATCTGAGGAGCCGCCAGGAAGACGTGGTGCAGGTCGTGCAGCGCGTCTTGAAGGCGCTGACCGGCCACCCCAGCCACCTGCCGCTGGATGTCGATTTCGACAGCGAGCGCATCCTGGTCGCGCACGAACTGTCGCCCGCCGACATGATCGTGTTCAAGAACGTGCACTTCGCCGCCTTCATCACCGACCTCGGCGGCGCCACCTCGCACACCGCGATTCTGGCGCGCAGCATGGCGATGCCTTCGGTGATGGCGCTGCACAACGCGCGCGGCCTGATCCGCGACCACGATCTGCTGATCGTCGACGGCCGCGACGGCGTGGTGATCGTCAATCCCGACGAGTCGGTGCTGGCCGAATACCGGCTGCGGCAGAACCAGTGGCGCATCGACACCGACAAGCTGAAGCGCCTGAAGACCAGCAAATCGTCCACGCTGGACGGCGTGCCGATCGAGCTGATGGCCAACATCGAATTGCTGGACGACGTCGATGCGGTGAAAGCGGCGGGGGCGCACGGCATCGGCCTGTTCCGCAGCGAATTCCTCTTTCTCAACCGCAGCGACCTGCCGACCGAGGACGAACAGTACGCCTCCTACAGGGCGGTGGCCGAGGCGCTGGACGGCAAGCCGGTCACCATCCGCACGCTCGATCTGGGGGCGGACAAGCAGGCGCCGTGGGGCCACACCGTGGCCGACAACCCGGCCCTGGGCCTGCGCGCAATCCGCCTGTGCCTGGCCGAGCCCGGACTCTTCCACACCCAGCTGCGTGCGATTCTGCGTGCCTCCCGCCATGGCCGGGTGCGCATGCTCATCCCCATGCTGGCGAACTTCGTCGAACTGCAGCAAACCCTGCAGCGGGTCGAGGCCGCCAAGGCATCGCTGCGCAAGGACGGCCTGAAATTCGACGAGGGCATCCTCATCGGCGGCATGATCGAAGTACCGGCCGCCGCCCTCACGGCCGGCTTTTTCGCCGAACAGCTGGACTTCCTGTCGATCGGCACCAACGACCTGATCCAGTACACGCTGGCGATCGACCGCGCCGACGACAGCGTCGCGCATCTCTACGACCCGCTGCATCCGGCGGTGCTCAATCTCATTCAGCACACCATCCGCGCCGGCGCCAAGGCCGGCAAGCCGGTTTCCGTTTGCGGCGAGATGGCGGGCGACCCGCTGTTGACGCGGCTGCTGCTGGGGCTGGGACTGCGGATCTTTTCGATGCACCCGGCCAGTCTGTTGCAGGTGAAACAGCAGGTGCTGAAAGCGCAGGTGGGCGAGATCACTCCCGTCGCGCTGAAGCTGCTGAAGAACACCGATCCCGGCAGGACGACGCTGTTACTGGACCGCCTGAACGGCTGACAAGCACCTGGCCGCCTAAGCGACGAGCTGTGCGGCTATGCGCACCAGTTCCGCCTTCTCGTTGCGCAGATTGCCGATCTCGTCCTTGATCTGCGCCATGCGGCCGTGCAGCGTACCCATGTTTTCGAGAATGCGCTGCAGGCTGGCCAGCCGCGTGTCGAGGTACTGCTTGTGCTCACGGATGCGCGTCATGATGGGGTCGAGCGCGATGCGCAGCCAGCGCTCGGCTTCCGCCCGCGCCAGTTTGAAGGCGCTGCGCGCCTCCTCGGCCAGCCCGGCATAAAAACGCCGGATCATGAAGCGTTTTTCCAGCATCAGGTTGGCGGGATCCGTGCAGAAGGCTTCGGTTTCGCGCACCAGGGTTTCCAGCCGGTTGCGGTAGGCGCCCAGGTCCAGCCGCGGCACCTGCATTTTCGGCAGCCGGTGCCGGCGGTGAAACCGCATGTAGGCCTGATCGAGCGCATCCAGCATGTTGTCGGCCAGCTGGGTCGCCTGCTGGAAGCGTGCGCTCATCTGCTCGCTCAGCTGGCGGATGCCGCCGGTCAGCCCGCGCGTCGTCCAGCTGCCTTCCATCGTCTCGCGCGCAGCCTTCAGGATCGCGTCCAGCGCATCTTCCGACACGTTCGACAACAGGTGCGCGCCCTGGCTCTCCAGCATTTTCCGGGTCGCGCGGAACTGTTCGGCGGTGGCGTCGTAACTGTCTTTCTCCTGCTGCAGGCTGGCGCGCGTCTGTTCGATCAGTTCGCGGTTCTTGCCCGACAGCTGGGTCAGCTGGATCAGCTCGTCGCTGCTGTGCTTGAGCCGCGCGGCCAGATCCACCCGGCTCTCGTCGAGCAGGGCGGCCACCTCGCGGCTGACCGCGTGATAAAGCATGTCGCGCCGCGCCGGGATCACCTGGTGCGCCAGCAGGTATTCCAGCGACTCGATGCCGGAACGCACGCGCAGGGCCGCATCTCCCCGAATCGTGGCTGCCAGCGCTTTCTGCGCCGACACCGCGAACACCCGGCTGCGCGGCAGCTTCAGCACGCGCGCGGTTTCCTCGGCCTGCCGCTCGATGCTGGCCTGCACCTCGGAATCGCTCTTGAGCTCGTCCCACAGCATGTCGATCTTGTTCAGTACCGCCACGTGGTAATTGGCATGGCGATGCACGTGCTTCTGCCAGATTTCCAGATCCGAGCGCGTCACGCCGGTGTCCGTACCGAGCAGAAAAACGACCGCGTGCGCGCTGGGGATCACCGAGAGCGTCAACTCGGGTTCGATGCCGAGCGCGTTGAGGCCGGGCGTGTCGAGGATGGTGAGCCCCGCCTGCAGCAGCGGATGCGGGTAGTTGACCATGGCGTAGCGCCAGGCAGGCACCTCGACCGTGCCATCGGGGCGCAGCGCGTGGCGCACGTTGTCGTCCTCGCCCTGCCACAGGCCGAGCTCGATGGCCTCGACCGCCGGCATCGGCCGCGTCTCGGTGAGCTTCTTCAGGCTTTCCTGCAACTGGCGCGGGTCGTCCGGATCGAGTGACACGCGGCACCATTCGACCGGCATGC
>NZ_JANJXQ010000222.1 GCF_024708915.1 Thiobacillus sp. | reverse complement strand
CCTGCGCGGCGAAACCGAAACCCTCGACAAGATGCGCGCCCGCATCCAGTACGACATCGACTACATGCGCAACTGGTCGCTCGGCTTCGACCTCATGATCATCGGCAAGACCCTTGCCGTCGTCTGGCGCGACCAGAACGCCTATTGAGGTTCAAGTTACAAGTTGCAAGTTGGTTGAACTTGAGTCTTGATCCTTGGCAATCGCTCAGGTTGTCAGCCAATTTCCGGCTTCAATATCCGGGTAGAGCCTGTCGAGTGCTGCGACGCCCTGCTTGGCACGGCGCTGCCAGCCTTTTCCGCGGGACACAAGATCGGCCCACGCCTCGTCTATTTCCCACGGCCGATGCTCCCTGAAATAGGCGAGCAGCGAGGCTGCCTGACGCAAATCCTTGGTGCTTTTGGCGGCAAAGCTGCCTTCCCGTTCCCCATACACGATCAACTTGTGCAGTGCGTAGCGGGCGGGATGGGGCACGCTGACCAAGACGGCGTTTGCTGGGTCGAATAGGACGGTTTGCTGGATGTTTTGCAGAGAGAACTCCATGAACTTGAGCGGCTGGAGCGGAACATTCAGCTGTGGATGCACATAAACCGCCTCGCCCTTCCGGTGGGGCACCGTCAGGAAATCCAGCCTGAACTCCGGTTCCTTCGGATTCAGGTAGGTCGCGCCAGACTTTCCCGACAGGCCGGCCGCCGGAAGGAACCCCATCTCCAGCGATTCGATTGCGCTGTGCGTCTTCACCTCGACCGTGGCCGGAAGCGCAAGAGACACACTCTTCCCTGAATGTGCAAAATCGATGTCCTGTGTGCGGGACGAGTCCCCCCAACGCAACCCCAGCATATTTCCGTATGCCAGAAACGCATGGGTGCCAACGAGCACGCCACCCGCACGAAAGAAGCCATAATCAGCCAACCGGCCGACCACCTTTAATTGGCGGGAAATCACCGGCGTGCACCCTAACGCAAGGGCCGATCTTGCCAGCGGTACCAGCGATTCTTTGGCGGCCGGCTGGGCGCGGCGCGCCATCAGGCGATGGACTGCTTCGTTGTCCGGTCCGATGAACACCTGGGCACGTTTCCCCGAGGGCTCGTAATACTGGTAATACCAGTAGGTCGTTCCCTTGACCGTCTTTTGTGCGAAGGATCCGGGGAGGTCTGCAATCGAGCGGAGGTGGTCGGCCGACAGCGCCGAATCGAGAAGCTGGGCGTAGGCTGTCTGAGCTGAAAGTGAAAGCTCCTCGAAATAGGGCATCTCGTTATACTCCAAAATATTTTTTAAGAGTATAACCAAATCGGGTTGCACGGCAACAAGCCGGACTGGCCGTCGAAATTTGCTGATCGGATCAGGCTCCTCGCCCGGCGCCTTCATCCGCCGCACCCCGCTCGACGAACTGCCGCAGTTCATCAACGTCCTGCAGGGGCGCATGAGCGTGGCCGGCCCGCGCCCCCATGCCGTCGCCCACAACGAGCAGTACCGCAAGCTCATCAAGGGCACCAGCTGCGCCACAAGGTCAATCCCGGCACCATCGGCCGGGCCTCCCGCCAATGCCCTCCGGGGCCGGAGCGCCTACCGGGCCGGCGTTTCCCAGGCAATTTCATATCCGCTGCTGCGCCCGGCCCCTGCGGTGGGCGTGAGACATCCCTTCTCGACCAGATCGGCCAATTCACGATACGCCGTGGCGCGGCTGGTCTTGTTCAGGCTCACGTACTTGCGGGTGTTGATGCAGCCCTCGAATCCGCCTGGCCCGGCGTCGAGCAGCCTGTTGATCGCCTTGCGCTGGCGGGCGTTGAGCGGGGTGGCCTGGTGGCGCAGCCAGAACCGCGCCTTCGCGAGCGTGACGGCCACCGTCGTCTCGGCCGCCCGGGCGGCCGCCTCCACCTGGGCCAGAAACCATTCCAGCCATCCGGTGACGTCCATGCTGCCGCGTTGCGTACGCTCCAGCATTTCGTAGTAGCGCTTGCGTTCACGCAGGATCTGCGCAGACAAGCTGAAAAACCGCATCGGCTGGCGCTCGTCCTGCGACAGGGCCATGTCCGTGATGGCGCGGGCCAGGCGGCCGTTGCCATCCTCGAAAGGGTGAAGCGTCACGAACCACACGTGCGCCACTCCGGCACGGATCAGGCCGTCCAGATCGGCGGGCGGCGCATTGAACCAGGACAGAAAGCGCTCCATCTCGAGCTCGAGCCGCTCGCGCGGCGGCGCCGCAAAATGCACCCGTTCGTGACCGATCGGCCCGGATACGACCTGCATCGGCGAGGGGCCTCGCAGCGCGCCGGCGTGGACCGGGGACAGTCCCGAATAGCCCGTCGGGAACAAGGCGGCCTGCCAGCCGCACAGCCGCTCGATCGTCAGGGGTGCCCCGAAATTCCGCGTGGCGTCGAGCAATGCCTCGATCAGGCCATCGACGGCACGCGGTGGTACGGGCAGCCCGGCGGCGGGCAATCCGAGGTGGCGCGCAACCGACGAGCGCACGGTATCCAGATCCAAGCGCTCGTCCTCGATGGCGCTGGTGGTGATCCCGTCCTCGACCAGGATCGAGGAAACGGCCTCCAGCGCCAGGCTCGCATCGAGGAACCGGGTGGCCCCGAGCACCTTGCCTTGTGCCAGCCTCGCTCGCGCGAGCGCCGCGCCCAGTGCGGCCGCGTCCCAGCGAAAATGGGGCCAGTCGGATTGTTCCCATATCCACGTTTGATGCGTTTGCATGCCTCAATCGCTCCTTTTTGTGAAGCGATTATGGGGGGCGTATCGCCTCGGGCGTAACAGGGCTCGACTCAATAACGGTTCGGGAGGGCCGCCCTCGGCCCGATGGGATCGCCCCGCCCAGTTTCCGGATGACCCCAATCCATCAACATATAACAATCAACTAATTTAATCAGATGCTTTTATGTCGATAAATTTTACACATGCAAAGGCGCGCCCCTGGAATTGTAAGTTATTGAAATTGCGGGAGCGGCAACGCGCCATGGCGGCAATCTCCCCTCGCGGACCTCGCCGCCGGCCAGCCTCGCGACCCCGTAAGCCCATATTTGTCGATTTTTTTTACACCTGTAGTTCAAATCTACTGTGTCAACCCGACGCAGGCAGCCGATCGAGCGCTTAACTGTTTGATAACAAGCCTCCATAAGCAAACTTTGAAGAAGACTGGTACGGCCATTGCTAAGTATGGGTCGCCGCGAAAAGAAAGATTCGGTGAGGAGTGAGAACACCGGTGTGGCAGGAGGATGTAGGTGTTGTTCGATCGATACTTAACTACATGAGGAGATTTACGAGATGAAATTCACAATGACAAAAATTGCTGCGGGTCTGGTCCTGGCTGCTGCTGCAACGGGCGCACAGGCGACTGCGGTCTACGATGGTGACACGCTGACCATCAATAATGGCGCCGCTGTATACACCGAAATTCCCGGTGTTGGCACGTTCCTGACCGGCTTCACCGGTTCCTGGTTCGGCATGGATACCGACGGCAACGGCACCATTTTGAATACCGAAAAGACCGCCCTGTCGGCGAATCTCTCGCCCGGCATCGTGATCGGCGACACCAGCGCGGCTGGCCCCTACGGCAATGGTACCGCTCTCGTGGGTTCGGCAGGCCCGATTGTTGATAGCTGGGGTTTCTTCAGCTCGACTGGCACCAATTTCCTCATTAGCCCTGTCACCGGCAGCACCGAAGCCGGTCTTGACATGAGCGGCTGGTCGGTGGCCTGGAACAACGTGCCTTACATTGACATGGGCGCCGGCGCTGCTGCGACTTTTACCTGGGATGGCGTCTACGGCAATGCCTACACGCTGAATTACTCGGCAGCGGTTCCGAGCGATTCGCCCGCTTTCCCGGGTGTGTTCTATACGCTGCACCTCGAGGGTACGGTTATGCAGGCTGCTCCGGTTCCGGAAGCTTCGACCTACGGCATGATGCTGGCTGGCCTCGGTCTGGTCGGCTTTGCGGTCCGTCGTCGCAAGACCGCGGTCTGAGTAGAACCTTCAGTCGGCTTCTTATGCCAGGCTGATCACTAAACAGGGGCGACAGCCCCTGTTTTTTTGCCACTTTGCGCCTCGGCCACGTGAAGAAGGCGCTATGCAGGAAATGGAAATGCTTTGACTATTGCGCGAATCAAGAGGCAGGTCTAATCGACACAGTATTTCATTTACCATTACGCACACAGAATATTCGCTCTTGGATGACTCAAGAACAGGTCCCCGAGAGTAGATTTGGGTGTCGGAACAAACGACGCCCGGTCGCACTAACAACAATGATTTAACCGGAGGAGAAAGTTGATGAAATATTCCATACTGCGCCTGTGTGCGCTGTCCGCGGCTCTTGCTATGGCGCATGGCCAGGTTCACGCGACGAATGGTCCCATGATGCCGGGATTTGGCAACCGCGCGACGGGTATGGGGGGGGTTGGCATTGCCTATGGGCGAGACTCGCTTTCCCAGGCCGCCAACCCCGCCAACATTGTCAATACCGGCATGCGTGGGGACATCGGGATGGCTGTTTTCAACGCCGAAAGACATGCCTGCACCGGCACCGGCACCGGTGAGATCAAGGCGGTGAACATTCCGGGGCTGGGGACGTTTTACCCCTCATGGTTCCAAAGCCTCGGATTCGATGGTTGTTCCGAGAGCGACAACAAATATTATTTGATGCCTGAAATGGGCATGACGATGCCCCTGACCGAACAGCTGCACGTTGGAATGGCATTTGTGCCATACGGGGGCGGTGGTACCAACTATTCTTATAATTTCTTCTCGTGGGAAACCGCCACGTTCAACGCGCCCGCCCCCGATGAGAAGCTTGGGGTGGATTTGATGATTCTGCAGGCGCCCGTGACTGTGGCCTACAAAGTGAACGATAATCACGCCGTCGGGGGGGCACTGGCCTTTGCCGCAAGTCGCTTTCGGGCATACGGTCTCGATGCATTCGTCGAGTTCGACGACGAATCGGCCTCCGGGGTTACGACCATCACCTCAGATCGCGCCCACATTACGAACAATGGGTTCGATTACGCGTACGGTGCGGGTATCAAGCTGGGCTATCTTGGTGAATTTCTCGATGACAGGCTGACACTGGGGCTTGTCTACAATTCCCGGACGTACATGACGAAATTCGACAAGTATCGGGGCCTGTTTGCCGAACAGGGTGATTTCGATCTTCCGGAAAGTTACGGCGTCGGCCTTGCAGTCAAGCCGGTAAAGAATTTGGTGATCGCTCTCGATGTGCTGCGCGTGAACTTCTCAGAGATCGCTTCGCTCGGCAACCGGGGCCCGGGTACGTTCCCGGGCACTACGAGCGCGACAAACCTGGAAGGCCTACCCTCCCATCTGGACCCTTCTAAAGAGCTGGGAAATGACGACGGCATGGGGTTTGGTTTCAGGGACCAAACGATCTACAAGTTTGGTGTTCAATATGGCGTTAATCGGCGCTTGCAGGTGCGCGCGGGTTACAACTACGGAAGCAACCCGATTCCAGACGACCAGTTGACCTTCGCCACGCTGGCGCCGGCCAATACCGAGCGGCATTATTCGGTGGGTTTCACGTACAGGGCCAGCGAGGAACTTGAAATTACCGGGGCGTACATGTATGCCGCGTCAAACCCCCAGAAGTCCCCTCTGCAACAAAACATCGTCGGTGCGGCCACGATCGACATGCATCAAAACCTGTTTGGCTTGACCTTGGGGTGGGTGCTGGATCCGGGCCCGGTCGCGCTGGAAGAATACGGCGAGGGCGACTGGGCCGGAATCAACTTCGACGGCTGGTACGGCGGTCTCGGCATCGGACAGTCCAACTACCAGGACATCGACGCACCTTCGGCGAACACCCGCAGCGAAGGCTGGAAGGCCTACGCAGGCTATGCGTTCAACAAGTACCTGGCTGTCGAGGGCGGCTACGTCAACCTGAACGACATGACGGCGACCGATGGCTCGGCCACCACGAAAGTGGCGACCGACGCCTGGGCGCTGGGTGCCGTGCTGAGCTATCCGGTGACCGAGAAATTCTCGGTGATCGGCAAGCTCGGTGCCGCCTACATGCTCTCCGATATAAAGGTGAAGGATGGCGTTGGCGCGCCGGACACGGTCGCGACGGGTGACGACGACTACGAGCCAAACTACGGCGTGGGCATCGCCTACGCGCTGCTCGACAACCTGAGCCTGCGCGCCGAGTGGGAGCGCTTCGACCGCAGCGACTTCGACATCGATCTGGTTTCGGCGGGGGCGGTGCTGAAGTTCTGATTGGTTGGTGTGATTTGAAGCACGGAGCCGGGGGCGCGTCCCCGGCTTTTTTCTGCCCTTCAGACAGGCCGCGACATAAGACGACGTGCGGCGGCCATTGAAATTTTTTCGCGCTTTTTTCTGCGGGCATCTTTGCTGCCCCGGCAATTCCGCGCAAAGCTTGAGGTAACATTCGTACGGTAATCCCCCCGCAAAATAGCAGCAGTCAGAAGTGGAAATTTCTCGTAATCTAACCCGAGGAGGTTCCCTTGAAGAAATCGCGTTTCACCGACAGCCAGATCATCGCTGTGCTCAAGCAGGCCGAGGCCGGCACCCCCGT
>NZ_JANJXQ010000183.1 GCF_024708915.1 Thiobacillus sp. | reverse complement strand
CTGTCTTTCCGATGTTAGCCCTCTAGCCGGAGCATCCATGGCGTATTCCTACACCGAAAAGAAACGTATCCGCAAGAGCTTCGCCAAGCGCGCGGCCGTGCTCGATGCGCCTTTCCTGCTCGCCACCCAGATCGAGTCGTTTGCCGAGTTCCTGCAGGCCGACACGCCGCCCGACGTGCGGCGGAACCAGGGTCTGCAGGCCGCATTCACGTCGATCTTCCCGATCTCGAGCCACAGCGGCAACGCCCGTCTCGAGTACGTGCAGTACATGCTCGGCGAGCCCGCCTTCGATGTGACCGAGTGCCAGCAGCGCGGCCTGACCTTCGCGTCGCCGCTGCGCGCGCGCGTGCGCCTGGTGATCATGGATCGCGAAGCGCCCAAGGAGACGATCAAGGAGGTCAAGGAGCAGGAAGTCTACATGGGCGAGATCCCGCTCATGACGGATACCGGCTCCTTTGTGATCAACGGTACCGAACGCGTCATCGTTTCCCAGCTGCACCGCTCGCCCGGCGTGTTCTTCGAGCACGACCGCGGCAAAACGCACAGCTCGGGCAAGCTGCTGTTCTCGGCACGCGTGATTCCCTACCGTGGCTCCTGGCTAGACTTCGAGTTCGACGCCAAAGACATCCTGTTCTTCCGCGTCGACCGCCGCCGCAAGATGCCGGTCACCATCCTGCTGAAAGCGCTGGGCTACACACCGGCCGCCATCCTGGACGATTTCTTCAGCAAGGACACCTTCTACATCAACACCCAGGGGGTGCAGTTCGAACTGGTTCCCGAGCGTCTGCGCGGCGAGATTGCCCGCTTCGACATCTGTGGCAAGGACGGCCACGTCATCGTCGCGAAGGACAAGCGCATCACCGCCAAGCACATTCGCGAGCTGGATGCGGCAGGGGTCAAGAAGTGGGCGGTACCGGCCGAGTTCGTGGTGGGCCGCGTGCTGTCGCAGGATGTGGTCGACACCAGCACTGGCGAGCTGGTAGCGCGCGCCAACGATGAGATTACCGAAGAGCTGCTGACCAAGCTGGCCGCGGCCGGGATTGAAAAATTCAACACGCTCTACACCAACGATCTCGACCACGGCGCCTTCATTTCGCAGACCCTGCGCACCGACGACACCATCGACGAATATGCTGCCAAGGTCGCGATCTACCGCATGATGCGGCCGGGCGAACCGCCTACCGAAGATGCGGTGAAGGCGCTGTTCGGCAACCTGTTTTTCAGCGACGAACGTTACGATCTCTCGGCCGTGGGCCGCATGAAGTTCAACCGCCGCATCGGCCGCGAAGAGCTGACCGGTACCGGCACGCTGTCGACTGAAGACATCGTCGCCGTCATCAAGATCCTGGTCGAGCTGCGCAATGGCCGCGGCGAAATTGACGACATCGACCACCTCGGCAACCGCCGCGTGCGCAGCGTGGGCGAACTGGCCGAAAACCAGTTCCGCGCCGGTCTGGTGCGGGTCGAACGCGCGGTGCGCGAACGTTTGTCGCAGGCCGAATCCGACAACCTGATGCCGCACGACCTGATCAACGCCAAACCGGTGTCGGCGGCGATCAAGGAATTCTTCGGCTCCAGCCAGTTGTCGCAGTTCATGGACCAGACCAACCCGCTGTCCGAGATCACCCACAAGCGCCGCGTTTCCGCACTGGGCCCCGGCGGCCTGACCCGCGAGCGGGCCGGATTCGAAGTGCGCGACGTGCACCCGACTCATTACGGGCGCGTGTGTCCGATCGAAACGCCGGAAGGCCCGAACATCGGCCTGATCAACTCGCTGGCCCTGTTCGCCCGCACCAACTGGTATGGTTTCATCGAGACGCCGTACAGGAAAGTCGTCAACAACAAGGTGACCGACGAAATCGAGTTCCTGTCGGCGATCGAAGAAAGCAAGTACGTGATCGCGCAGGCCAACGCCGAACTCGATGCCAAGGGAAAATTCAAGGACGATCTGGTGTCGTGCCGCTACAAAAACGAATTCACACTGTCGACCCCGGACCGTATTGAATTCATGGACGTGGCACCCGCGCAGATCGTGTCGGTGGCGGCTTCGCTGATCCCGTTCCTCGAGCACGACGATGCCAACCGCGCGCTGATGGGCTCCAACATGCAGCGCCAGGCGGTACCGTGTCTGCGCCCGGAGAAACCCTTTGTAGGCACCGGCATCGAGCGTACCGCTGCGGTCGACTCCGGCACGGTGGTCACTGCGTATCGCGGCGGCATCGTCGATTACATCGACGCCGGCCGGATCGTGATCCGCGTGCACGATGAGGAGGCACGTGCGGGCGAGGTCGGCGTGGACATCTATTCGCTGATCAAGTACACCCGTTCCAACCAGAACACCAACATCAACCAGCGTCCGCTGGTGAAGGTGGGCGACGTCATCGCCCGCGGCGACGTGATCGCCGACGGCGCGTCGACCGACATGGGCGAACTGGCGCTGGGCCAGAACATGCTGGTCGCCTTCATGCCGTGGAACGGCTACAACTTCGAAGACTCGATCCTGATCAACGAGAAGGTCGTCGCCGAAGACCGCTACACCTCGATTCACATCGAGGAGCTGTCGGTGGTGGCGCGCGACACCAAGCTCGGCCCGGAAGAAATCACCCGCGACATCTCCAACCTCGCCGAGCGCCAGCTGGGCCGCCTGGACGATTCCGGCATCATCGCCATCGGTGCGGAAGTCGAAGCCGGCGACGTGCTGGTCGGCAAGGTCACGCCCAAGGGCGAAACCCAGCTGACGCCGGAAGAGAAGCTGTTGCGCGCCATCTTCGGCGAAAAAGCCAGCGATGTGAAAGACACCAGCCTGAAGGTGCCGTCCGGCATGTCCGGCGTGGTGATCGACGTACAGGTGTTCACCCGCGAAGGCATCGAGCGCGACAAGCGCGCACAGTCGATCATCGACACCCAGCTGGCGGAGTACCGCAAGGACATGACCGACCGCATGCGGATCGTCGAGGACGACACCTTTGCGCGACTGGAAAAGCTGCTGCACCTGAAAGTCGCCAATGGCGGCCCGAAGAAGCTCGCCAAGGGCAGCAAGGTCACCCGGGACTATCTGGAATCGGTGAACCGGCACGACTGGTTCGATATCCGGCTGGCCGATGACGAAGCCAGCCGTCAGGTCGAATCGCTGAAAGACAGCCTCACGCAGAAGCGCATCGAATTCGATGTGATGTTCGAAGAGAAGAAGAAAAAACTCACCGCGGGCGACGAATTGCCGCCCGGCGTGCAGAAGATGGTCAAGGTTTATCTGGCGGTCAAGCGCCGTCTGCAGCCCGGCGACAAGATGGCCGGCCGCCACGGCAACAAGGGTGTGGTATCGAAGATCGTCCCGGTCGAGGACATGCCCTTCATGGCCGACGGCCGTCCGGTCGACATCGTGTTGAATCCGCTCGGCGTGCCGTCGCGGATGAACATCGGCCAGATTCTGGAAACCCACCTCGGCTGGGCGTCCAAGGGGCTGGGCGAGCGCATCGGCGAAATGCTGGCGGCGCAGACCAGGACGCTGATAAAGGATATGCGCCACTTCCTGAAGGAAATCTACAACCAGTCGGGCAAGTCGGAAGACATCGACGGCTTCAGCGACGACGAAGTGATCGAGTTGGCGCGCAATCTGCAGAAAGGCGTGCCGTTTGCCTCGCCGGTGTTCGACGGTGCCTCGGAAGAGGAAATCCGCCGCATGCTGACGCTGGCCGGGCTGCCCGAAGGCGGCCAGGTCACGCTCTACGACGGTCGCACCGGCGAAGCCTTCGACCGCCAGGTGACGGTGGGTTACAAGCACGTGCTGAAGCTGCACCACCTGGTCGATGACAAGATGCATGCGCGTTCCACCGGCCCCTACTCGCTGGTGACCCAGCAGCCGCTGGGCGGCAAGGCGCAGTTCGGCGGCCAGCGTTTCGGCGAAATGGAAGTGTGGGCGCTGGAAGCCTACGGCGCCTCCTACGTGCTGCAGGAAATGCTGACCGTGAAGTCCGACGACGTGAACGGCCGTACCAAGGTGTACGAGAACATCGTCAAGGGCGACCACAAGATCGAGGCCGGCATGCCGGAATCCTTCAACGTGCTGGTGAAGGAAATCCGTTCGCTCGGCATCGACATCGATCTGGAACGTTATTGAACAGTGAGGAGTGAGGGGTGAGGGGACAGGAAATGTCTCCGCGCCTCACGCCTAACACCTGACACCTCACGGAGAAAAGACATGAAAGCATTGCTCGATCTGTTCAAACAAGCGACTCACGAAGAAGAGTTCGACGCCATCAAGATCGGCCTGGCGTCGCCGGAGAAAATCCGTTCCTGGTCCTACGGCGAAGTGAAGAAGCCGGAGACCATCAACTACCGTACTTTCAAGCCTGAGCGCGACGGCCTGTTCTGCGCCAAGATCTTCGGCCCGGTCAAGGACTACGAGTGTCTGTGCGGCAAGTACAAGCGCTTGAAGCATCGCGGCGTGATCTGCGAGAAGTGCGGCGTCGAAGTCACGTTGTCCAAGGTGCGCCGCGAGCGCATGGCGCACATCGAGCTTGCCAGCCCGGTCGCCCACATCTGGTTCCTGAAGTCGCTGCCCAGCCGTCTCGGCATGGTGCTCGACATGACCCTGCGCGACATCGAGCGGGTGCTCTACTTCGAAGGTTTCGTGGTGGTCGAGCCCGGCATGACGCCGCTCAACCGCGGCCAGTTGCTGACCGAAGAGGACTACCTCGCCAAGCTCGAAGAATACGGCGACGAATTCAAGGCGCTGATGGGAGCGGAAGGGGTGCGCGAACTGCTGCGCTCGCTCGACCTGCACACCGAAGTGGAAACCCTTCATTCGGAAATCAGCAAAACCGGCTCCGACACCAAGCTGAAGAAGCTGTCGAAGCGCCTGAAGATTCTCGAAGGCTTCCAGAAGTCCGGCATCAAGCCCGAGTGGATGATCCTCGAAGTGCTGCCGGTGCTGCCGCCCGAACTGCGTCCGCTGGTGCCGCTGGACGGCGGCCGCTTCGCCACCTCCGATCTGAATGACCTGTACCGCCGCGTCATCAACCGCAACAACCGGCTCAAGAGACTTTTGGAACTGAAAGCGCCGGAAATCATCGTGCGCAACGAAAAGCGCATGCTGCAGGAAGCAGTCGACTCGCTGCTCGACAACGGCCGTCGCGGCAAGGCGATGACCGGCGCCAACAAGCGTCCGCTGAAGTCGCTGGCCGACATGATCAAGGGCAAGAGCGGCCGCTTCCGCCAGAACCTGCTGGGCAAGCGCGTCGACTACTCCGGCCGTTCGGTCATCGTGGTAGGCCCGACGCTGAAGCTGCACCAGTGCGGCCTGCCGAAGAAAATGGCGCTCGAACTGTTCAAGCCTTTCATCTTCAACCGCCTCGAAGTGCTGGGGCTGGCGACCACGATCAAGGCCGCCAAGAAGATGGTGGAAGACGAAGAGCCGATCGTGTGGGACCTGCTGGAAGAGGTTATCCGCGAGCATCCGGTGATGCTGAACCGCGCACCGACGCTGCACCGTCTCGGCATCCAGGCGTTCGAGCCGGTGCTGATCGAAGGCAAGGCGATCCAGTTGCACCCCCTGGTGTGTGCGGCGTTCAACGCCGACTTCGACGGCGACCAGATGGCCGTCCACGTGCCGTTGTCGCTGGAAGCGCAGGCCGAAGCGCGCACCCTGATGCTGGCGTCGAACAACGTGCTGTCGCCTGCCAACGGCGAGCCGATCATCGTGCCGTCGCAGGACATCGTGCTGGGCCTGTATTACATGACGCGCGAAAAGATCAACGCCAAAGGTGAGGGCATGCTGTTTGCCGACGTCACCGAGGCACGCCGTGCCTACGACAACCGCGAGGCCGAGCTGCATGCCCGCGTGACCGTGCGCATCAAGGAAGTGACGCTGGACGCGGACAAGAACCGTGTCGAGACCATCAAACGGGTCGAGACCACGCTGGGCCGCGCGCTACTGTCGGAAATCCTGCCGCCGGGGCTGCCGTTCAGTTTCGTCGACAAGGCGCTGAAGAAAAAGGAAATCTCTAAGCTGATCAACGCCAGCTTCCGCCGCTGCGGCCTGCGCGAGACGGTGATTTTCGCCGACAAGCTGATGTATACCGGCTTCACCTTCGCGACCCGCGCGGGGATGTCGATTGCCATCAAGGACATGCTGATTCCGAATGAAAAAAGCCAGATCCTGGGCGCGGCCGAAGCCGAGGTGAAGGAAATCGAATCGCAATACACTTCGGGTCTGGTGACTCAGGGCGAACGCTACAACAAGGTGGTGGACATCTGGGGCCGTGCCGGCGACGCCGTGGCCAAGGCCATGATGGCGCAGCTGGGCGGCGAGAAAGTCGTCGATCGCCACGGCAAGGAAGTCACCCAGGAATCGTTCAACGCGATCTACATGATGGCCGACTCAGGTGCGCGCGGTTCTGCTGCACAGATCCGCCAGCTGGCCGGCATGCGCGGCCTGATGGCGAAGCCGGACGGCTCGATCATCGAAACCCCGATCACGGCGAACTTCCGTGAAGGCCTGAACATGCTGCAGTACTTCATCTCGACCCACGGCGCCCGCAAGGGATTGGCCGACACCGCGCTGAAGACCGCGAACTCCGGCTACCTG
>NZ_JANJXQ010000281.1 GCF_024708915.1 Thiobacillus sp. | reverse complement strand
GTTGTCGGTCTCTCCGGCGGGGTCGATTCCGCCGTTGCCGCCCATCTGCTGAAGCAGCAGGGCTACGACGTGCTCGGCGTCTTCATGAAGAACTGGAACGACGACGATGGCACCGAACAGTGCACCGCCAGACAAGACTTTCTGGACGTATTGGCGGTCGCCGACGTGCTCGGCATCGAGGTCGATGCAGTCAACTTCGCCGCCGAATACAAGGAACGCGTGTTCAGCTACTTCCTCGCCGAATACCAGGCCGGCCGCACGCCGAACCCCGACGTGCTGTGCAACGCCGAAATCAAGTTCAAGGCTTTCCTCGACGACGCCGTCGCACGCGGCGCCAAGCACGTCGCCACCGGGCATTACGCCGGCAAGGGCCACGATCTTTCCGGCCGCGCAACGCTGCTGCGCGCGCACGACACCAACAAGGACCAGAGCTAGTTCCTCTATCGCCTGAGCCAGGCGCAGCTCTCCCCTGCCCTGTTCCCGCTCGCGCATCTGCCCAAGCCCGAGGTGCGGAAAATCGCCGCCGAGATCGGCCTGCCCAACGCCACCAAAAAGGACTCGACAGGCATCTGCTTCATCGGCGAGCGCAATTTCCGTGAATTCCTCGAACGCTACCTGCCGCGTGACCCCGGCGACATGAAAACGCCCGAAGGCCGCGTCGTCGGCCGGCACCAGGGGCTGATGTACTACACGCTGGGCCAGCGCCAGGGCCTCGGCATTGGCGGGCAGAAAGGCAGCAGCGACGAGCCCTGGTTTGTCGCCGCCAAGGACAGGGCGACCAACACGCTGATCGTGGTGCAGGGCCACGACCACCCGCTACTCAAGCGCAGCACGCTCGCGGCCAGCCAACTCAGCTGGATCGCCGGCGTCGCCCCCGACCCCGGCCGGCCCTACACCGCCAAGACCCGCTACCGCCAGACCGACGCGCCCTGCCGCATCACGATGCTCGGCGCCGACACGCTGGAGCTCGCCTTCGACGCCCCGCAATGGGCGGTCACGCCGGGCCAGTCCGTCGTCCTGTATGACGGCGAGGTATGTCTCGGCGGCGGCATCATCACCTGAACCCGCTACAATCCCCGCATTCCAGATTCCCATCCCGCCATGTCGCACGAAGCCCCCGCCCCCGCCGCCAACTTCATCCGCAACCTAATCGACGAACAGAACGCTGCCGGAAAATGGGGCGGCCGCGTCGAGACGCGCTTTCCGCCGGAACCCAACGGCTATCTGCACCTCGGGCATGCCAAGTCGATCTTCCTGAACTTCGGGCTTGCGCGCGACTACGGCGGCGTCTGCCACCTGCGCTTCGACGACACCAACCCCGAGAAGGAAAGCCAGGAATACGTCGACTCGATCACCGATTCGGTGAAGTGGCTGGGCTTCGACTGGGGCACACACCTCTACTTCGCGTCGAACTACTTCGACACCATGTACGCCTGCGCCGAACACCTGATCCAGGCCGGGCTCGCCTACGTCGATTCGCTCAGTGCGGACGAGATGCGCGCGTATCGCGGCACGCTCACCGAGCCGGGCAAGGACAGTCCCTATCGGAGTCGTTCCGCGGCAGAAAACCTCGACCTTTTCCGCCGCATGAAGGCAGGCGAATTCCCCGACGGCGCGCACGTGCTGCGCGCGAAGATCGACATGGCCTCGCCCAACATCAACCTGCGCGACCCGGCGATTTATCGAATCAAAAGAGCGCATCACCACAACACCGGCGACACCTGGTGCATCTATCCGATGTACACCTACGCGCATCCGATCGAGGACGCGATCGAGCACATCACCCACTCGATCTGCACGCTGGAATTCGAGGACCAGCGCCCCTTCTACGACTGGCTGCTCGACAAGCTCGCCGACGGCGAATTCTTCACCCGCCCGCTGCCGCAACAGATCGAATTCGCCCGGCTCAATCTCACCTATGTCGTGCTGTCCAAGCGCAAGCTGATCCAGCTCGTCGAGGAAAAGCACGTCGCCGGCTGGGACGACCCGCGCATGCCCACCCTCGTCGGCGCGCGTCGCCGCGGCTACACGGCCGAAGGCTTCCGCCGCTTCACCGACCAGATCGGCGTGTCGAAATCCGACGGCTGGATCGACTAC
>NZ_JANJXQ010000280.1 GCF_024708915.1 Thiobacillus sp. | reverse complement strand
TCGGTCGACGTCAACTCGGCGCGCGCCACCAAGGGCAGCGACGTCGAGCAGACCGCCTACAACACCAACCTCGAAGCGGCCGACGAAATCGCCCGCCAGATGCGGCTGCGCGACCTCGGCGGGCTGATCGTGATCGATTTCATCGACATGGAAAACCCCAAGCATCAGCGCGAAGTGGAAAACCGCCTGCGCGATGCCCTGCATCACGACCGCGCCCGCGTGCAGACCGGCAAGATCTCGCGCTTCGGCCTCTTGGAGATGTCGCGCCAGCGGCTGCAGCCTTCGCTCGGCGAGACCAGCTACAACGCCTGCCCGCGCTGCCACGGCACCGGCCACATCCGCGGCACCGAATCGTCGGCGCTGCACATCCTGCGCATCCTGCAGGAAGATGCGATGAAGGAAAACACCGGCGCGGTGCATGTCCAGCTGCCGGTCGACGTGGCGACCTTCCTGCTGAACGAGAAACGCGTCGACATCCACACCATCGAATCGCGCCTCAAGGTCAATGTGGTGTTGATCCCCAACATCCACATGGAAACCCCGCACTACACCATCACCCGGCTGCGCCACGACGAGCTGAACCAGCGCGATGCCAGCGAGCCGAGCTACAAGATGGCAACCCTGCCGGAGACCGAAGCCGTCTACCAGACCGCCCAGGCCGCCGCGCCGGCGCGCCAGGAAGCCGCGGTCAAGTCGATCGCGCCGCCGCAGCCGGTGCCGGCCGCGCGCCCGGCCGTGCCGGTCGCCGCGCAGGTCCAGGGCGGTTTGTTCGAGCGCATCTTCGGCTGGTTCAAGAAACTCGGCGAAGAGGCGCCCGCCGCCGCAACCGCCCCGGCGGTTGCCGAACCGGTTGCCGCCATTGCACGCAGCGAACGCCCGAGCGAGCGCCGTGAACGCAAGCCCGCCCAGCGCCGCAGCCGCGGCGAAGGGCGCAACGGCGAAGGGCGCGGCGAGGCCCGCAACGGCGAAGCCCGCCAGTCGGAGCCGCGCCAGAGCGAGGGCCGCGCCGAACCGCGCAACGGCGAATCGGCAAAGCCCGCCCGCCCGCCGCGCCAGCCCAAACCGCGTCCCGAGGCGGAAGCCGCGCCGCGCGTGGCAGAACCCGCGGAAACTCCGCGCGAGGCCGGAAACGAGGAA
The DNA here is from genome assembly GCF_024708915.1 of Thiobacillus sp. The sequence continues at coordinate 799 of NZ_JANJXQ010000280.1, read as the reverse complement.
AAACGCGAACCGCGCAGCCGCCGCGGCCGCGGCAATCGCCGTCCGCGTGAAGCCCATGCGGAAACCGCAGCAGGCAATGGCGGCGGCACGCCGCGGGCCATCGTCGAAATCGCCGGTTTCCGTGCAATCGTCGAAATCGCAGGCAAGCCCAGGGCGGCGGCCCCTGCCCCGGCCGCCCCCGCGCAGCAGGCCTTGCAACTGGAAACGGCTGCCCCCCCAAATGTCGCGCTACCCGGTAGCGTCGCCGCATCCCCCACCGCCATTCTGGCGGATCTGGCGGCCAACGCCGCCAGTCTGCAGCAGGTGGAAACCCAGGCCGCGGCGGCCGGCGCGAGTGAAACCGGCGAGCCGGGACGCCCACGCCGCCGGCGCCGTCCCGCAGCCAAACCGGCGGACAGCGGCAGCGTCAGCCTGATGCAAGTCGAGACCAGCGCGCCCGCCGTCGATATTGCCGAGGCATCCACGCCGGCCGCATCGCCCCACCCCACGCGCCGGCGCGCACGTCCGCAGGCGAGCGCAGCGCAGGAGCCGCTGGTGCAGGTGGAAACCCAGGCGGAATAAAGCCTGCGCCGCAACAACAAGGGCCGCTTGAAGCGGCCCTTGTTGTTTGCCGCGAACGGCAGAAGCGATCAGCTGCCTGAACGCAGTTTAAGCTGGGTGTCGCCGGTGATTTCCCGGATCAGGCCTTGTACCGCGTCTTCGATCATGTCGAGGTTTTCCTCGAAGCCCTGTACGCCGCCGTAATACGGGTCGACCACGTCGAGATTGGGATACTTGCGGCTGAACGACAGCAGCCGCC
>NZ_JANJXQ010000120.1 GCF_024708915.1 Thiobacillus sp. | reverse complement strand
CGGCGCGCTGATCGAGATCTCCAAAAAATACCGGGAGCCGGTGCTGGTGTCCGGCACCGACGGCGTCGGCACCAAACTCAAACTGGCGTTCGAACTGAACCGCCACGACAGCGTCGGCATCGACCTCGTCGCGATGAGCGTCAACGACATCCTGGTACAGGGCGCCGAGCCGCTGTTTTTCCTCGACTACTTCGCCTGCGGCAAGCTCACGCTGGACACCGCCGAAGCGGTGATTGCCGGCATCGCCAAGGGCTGCGAGCAGGCCGGCTGCGCGCTGATCGGCGGCGAAACGGCGGAGATGCCCGGCATGTACGCCGAAGGCGAATACGATCTGGCCGGCTTTGCCGTCGGCGTGGTGGAAAAGAGCAAGGTCATCGGCGGCCAGAGCATCGTGCCGGGCGACGTGGTCCTCGGGCTGGCGTCTTCCGGCGCGCATTCCAACGGCTATTCGCTGATCCGCAAGCTGATCGACGTGTCCGGCGTCGGTCTCAAGTCCGATTTCCACGGCCGTCCATTCGCCGACGCCGTGATGGAGCCAACGCGGATCTACGTCAAGCCGCTGCTGGCGCTGCTGGAGAAGCTGCCGGTCAAGGGCATGGCGCACATCACCGGCGGCGGCATCACCGGCAATCTGCCGCGCTGCCTGCCGGAAGGCGTGGCAGCGCGGATCGATCAGGCCGCGTGGACGCGTCCGCCGCTGTTCGACTGGCTGCAGCAGGCCGGCAACGTCGCGCCGGATGAAATGCTGCGCACCTTCAACTGCGGTATCGGCCTGTGCGTCGTCGTCGCCGCCACGGACGCCGCCGCCGCGATGGCGCACCTGCGGGCGAGCGGCGAAACCGTATGGCAGATCGGCGAAATCGTTGCGCGCCCTGCTGCCGCGGAGCAGGTGCTGTATCTGTGAGCTGCCGTGTCGTCGTGCTGCTGTCGGGGCGCGGCAGCAATTTGCAGGCGATCGCCGAAGCGCAGCTGCCGATCGATATCGTCGCCGTCGTCGGCAACCGCCCGCAGGCGGCGGGACTGGCTTACGCGCGTGAGCGCGGCCTGACCGCCGTCGCGCTCGACCACACCGCGTATCCCGATCGCGCCGCCTTCGACGCCCTGCTGGCCGACGAAGTGGCGCGCCACCGGCCCGACCTGGTGGTGCTGGCCGGCTACATGCGCATCCTCAGCCCGGCCTTCATCGCGCGCTTCGAAGGCCGCCTGCTGAATATCCATCCCTCGCTGCTGCCGGCTTTCCCGGGATTGAAGACGCACGAGCGCGCCTTGGCAGAAGGGGTGAAAATCCACGGCTGCAGCGTGCACTTCGTTACCGCCGAGCTGGATCACGGCCCCATCGTCGTCCAGGCCGCGGTGCCGGTGCGGGCGGACGATACGGCTGCTGTCCTCGCCGCGCGGGTGCTGCAACAGGAACACCGCATCTACCCGCAGGCGATCCGCTGGTTTGCCGAGGGCCGCCTGCTCAATCAGCATGGCCGGGTAAACTTGAAGGACGATCCGGCGTCACAGTCTGTGTTTCCCCACGGAGTGTGACCATGTTCAAACACCTGCTACTGGCATCCGGTTTCATGATCGCGGCGACGGTCCAGGCCGCCCCGAAGGACGCCGATCCGCTACCGGCTGAAGCCCGCGTGGCGGCGCCGGCGCCGCCGCGGCAAATGAACCTGGTGTACGACTTCTACCGCAACGGCCACAAGCTCGGCCAGGTGATCGACACCTTCACCCGCAACGGCAGCCGCTACACGCTGACCAGCGAAACCCGCGCCAACGGCCCGCTGAAAATGCTGTGGCAAGGCAGCATCCGCCTCGAAAGCAGCGGCGAGGTGACGCCGCAGGGACTGCGGCCGGCACGTTTCCAGTATGCCCGCAGCGATGCGCCGCACAAGCTGGCGACCGCGCGCCTCGACTGGAAACAGCGCAGCATTGCCTGGCAATACAAGGGTGAGTCATGGCAGATGAAAGGCCTGAAGAACGGGACGCAGGATCAGCTTTCGCAGCTCTACCAGTTCATGTTCGCCCCCAGTCTGCCCGCCGACTATGCCCTGCAGGTGGTAAGTCGGCGCGATCTGGACGACTACCGTTACGCGCGCAGCGATGGCGGAACCCTCGTGACGCCGCTGGGCACGCTGGCCACCCAGCAATACCAGCGCGTCGAACAGAAACCGGACGAGAAAGCCATCACCGTGTGGGTCGCGCCGGCGCGGCAGAACCTGCCGGTGCAGATCCGGGTATTCGATGACGGCGTCACGCTCGAACAGCGCCTGGTGAGCGCCAGCATCAAAGGCTAATGCCGATGGGGCGCAGGGTACGCCCCTGGTGGCTGGCCCTGGCGGCTTCGCTGCTGCTGCACGGCGCCTTGATCGGCGCTTTGGGTTGGCGGCTGCCGCAGTGGCAGCCACCTGCCGAGCCGCCCCTGTTCGAAGCGCGGCTGCTTGCCAAACCGCGACTCGCCGTGGCAGCCGCCCCGCCCTTGCCGGCTCCGCCGGTCGCCCGGGCGCGGCCGGTCCATGCCGCGCCGCCGCCTGAATTGCCTGTCGAAGAAGAAAGCGAAGCGGAAACCGAGGCGGCCGAAGCCGCTGCCGTCGCTGCGACCGATTCGAGCGCTGCACCAGCGGTGCGCCTCGACGAGGCGCCGGCGGCCGCGCCTGCCGAAGCGCCGTCCGCGGCCGCCGAGACGGCGCCGCCCGCCCTGAACCCGCTGCCGCCGCGGCTCGACCTGCATTTTCGGGTGCATTACGGCGTGGCGTCGGGCGAGCAGACGCTGCTGTGGGTGAACGAAGGCGAACGCTACACGCTGACCAGCGTGGCGGCGGCCAGCGGTCTCGCCGGGGTGTTTTACCGCGGCCGCTTCGTGCAGACCAGCCGCGGCCGCATCACGCCGCACGGCCTGCAGCCGGAGGAATTCTGGGACCAGCGCGGCGATAAGCGCAGCCGCGCGCACTTCGATGCGGCCAACGGCAGCCTCACGCTGATCCCGGCGCAGGGGGCGCCGCGCCATTTCGCCTATCAGGGCGAGGTGCAGGATGCGCTCAGCCTGTTTTTCCAGCTGGCGCTGACCGCGCCGCCGCCGCCAGACGGACGGCTGACCTATGCGGTGTTCAACGGCAAGAAGCTGCGCGACTACAGCTACGCGGTGCGCGGCGAAGAAATCCTGCAGACCGCACTGGGTGAACTGCGCACCCTGCATCTTGTGCGGGTGGCCGACGCCGATGGCCGCTTCGAGGCCTGGCTGGCGATCGACCGCCATTACCTGCCGGTGCGCGTGCTGCGCAGCGACGAGAAGGGCGGCACGGTGGAGCTCAGGGTGAAATCGATCGACCCCTGAGTGCTAGTGTCGCGACTCGGAAATATCGCAACATGAAACGGCGTCTTTTTTCGCATGGCGGCGTTGCTCGTCGTTGCCATAGAGCCGGCTATGTCGCCCACCCGCAAGGGGTAGGCCGTGGTTGTAAAGCCGATAAATCGGCAACAACCACGCTCTCCTC
>NZ_JANJXQ010000113.1 GCF_024708915.1 Thiobacillus sp. | reverse complement strand
GACGCAGTCGGTGACCTGCTGGCGGCCCTTTCTCAGGATGTGGACGACGTCGTAGGCGGAGCAGCCGCCGAGGCCCAGCAGCAGCATTTCCATCGGCCGCACGCCGAGGTTCCTGCCGCCGCCTTCGGGCGGGCCGTCCATCACGACGCTGTGGCCGGATTCGCTCTGGCCGACGAAGCTGACGCCTTCGATGAGTTTGACGCGGGCTTTCATGGGGTTTCCTCAGGTTCGCAACGTGCGGAGTTTGTACCACAGAATGCCCAGCCATTCGTGCAGGGCAAAGCTGCTGTCGCGCAAGCCGGCAGGGGTGGGCAGCAGGTCGAACACGTCGTCGAGGTCGGTGCTGGCGAACTGGATGCCGGCGGGGATGACTTCCAGGCCCTGCGCTTCGAACAGCGGCACGGCGCGGCGCAGATGCCAGGCGTGGCTGACCAGCACGATGCGGCGCACGCCGCTTGCCTTGAGCAGCGGCGCGGACAGCCGGGCGTTGTCCCAGGTGGTGAGCGACGCTTCTTCGATCCAGCGGGCGGCAACGCCGAATTCGTCGTGGAGGACCCGCTGCATGATACGGCCTTCGGCGAGCGTGCCGCCGCCGGGCTTGCCGCCGGTGGCGAGAATCGGCAGGCCGCTGGCACGATGCAGAAAGGCTGCGTAGCGCAGACGCTCCAGGCTGATGCCGTTTACGGTGTCGCTGTCGTATTCGGCTGCCGCCAGGCGCCGCCCGCCGCCGAGGACGACGATGGCGCCGGCATCCGTCAGGGCTGCAAAGTCGACCGGGCGGCTGATTTCCAGGGTTTTCTGCAGCAGGCCGCCGACCCAGGGAGTGGAGAGGGCATACAGCGAGGCGGCGGAGAGCAGGATCAGCGACATGGCGAGACGGGGGCGGCGACGGTTGAGGATAAGCCCGGCAGCCAGCAGAATCACGAGCGACAGCGGCGGCAACAGGGCGGCGGCGATCAGGTTGGTCATGAGCCAGGGAGTCATGGCACGATTGTATGCGGGAGCGGGGCGCTGGCCGATTGTTGCGCAGTGTTTGACTTTGCTCCGGCCCGGCGGTTAAAATGCCCGGCTTTCCGAGAATGTCCTCTGTGCAGAGGTTGGGTCATGAAAACCTTTTCCGCTAAAACGCATGAAGTCAAACGCGACTGGTTCGTGGTTGACGCCGATAACAAAGTGCTGGGTCGCCTGGCTTCCGAGATTGCCCGCCGTCTGCGCGGCAAGCACAAGCCCGAGTTCACCCCCCACGTCGACACCGGCGATTACATCGTGGTGGTCAACGCCGGCAAGATGGTCGTGACCGGCAACAAGGGCCTCGACAAGAAATACTATCGCCACTCCGGTTATCCCGGCGGCATCTACGAAACCAGCTTCGACAAGATGCAGGAGCGTTTCCCCGGCCGTGCGCTGGAAAAGGCGGTCAAGGGCATGCTGCCCAAGGGCCCGCTGGGCTACGCCATGATCAAGAAAATGAAAATCTACGCGGGCGCGGACCATCCGCACGAGGCTCAACAGCCCAAGCCCCTCGACATCAACGCTTAAGGTCGCATCATGATCGGTAACTACAATTACGGTACGGGACGTCGCAAATCGTCGGTTGCCCGGGTGTTCATCAAGGCCGGCAGCGGCAAGATCGTCGTCAACGACAAGCCTGTGGACGAGTATTTCTCCCGCGAAACCGGCCGCATGATCGTGCGCCAGCCGCTGGCGCTGACCGACAACCTGAGCCGCTTCGACATCATGGTCAACGTATCGGGCGGTGGCGAATCGGGCCAAGCTGGCGCGGTGCGCCACGGCATTACCCGTGCGCTGATCGACCTTGACGCCGAAATGAAGCCCACGCTGAAGGCTGCTGGCCTCGTGACCCGCGATGCCCGCGAAGTCGAGCGCAAGAAGGTCGGTTTCCACAAGGCGCGCCGCCGCAAGCAGTTTTCCAAGCGCTGATCTTCAGGGTCAGCCGCTTGCCGCAGAAAAGCCGTCCGTTTTCGGGCGGCTTTTTTACGCCCGGCCAGCGGGCGTGTCTTACAATTGGGCCATTGTTTGCAAGGACATCACACCATGATCAAAGTCGGTATCGTCGGCGGCACGGGCTACACCGGGGTCGAACTGCTGCGCCTGCTGGCGCGCCATCCACAGGTGGAGCTGAAGGCCATCACCTCGCGCAAGGAAGCCGGGATGCCGGTGGCGGACATGTTTCCCAACCTGCGCGGACGGGTAAAGCTGGCATTTTCCACCCCGGAAGAGGCGGGACTGGAAAATTGCGATGTGGTCTTCTTTGCCACCCCCAACGGCGTGGCGATGCAGCAGGCGCGCGCGCTGCTCGACGCCGGCGTCAGGGTGATCGACCTGGCGGCCGACTTCCGCATCAAGGACATCGCGGTGTGGGAGCAATGGTACAAGATGGAGCACGCCTGCCCCGATCTGGTGGCCGAGGCCGTGTACGGACTGCCGGAACTCAACCGCGACCAGATCCGCAGCGCGCGGCTGATCGCCAACCCGGGCTGCTATCCGACCGCGGTACAACTGGGTTTTCTGCCCTTGCTGGAATCCGGCGCGGTGGATACCGGCTTTCTGGTGGCGGACGCCAAATCGGGCGTGTCCGGCGCCGGGCGCAAGCCGGAAACCCATATCCTGTTTGCCGAAGCGGCGGACAATTTCAAGGCCTACGCCGTCGGCGGCCATCGCCACTGGCCGGAAATCAAGCAGGGGCTGGACCGTTTCGCCGGCAAACCGGTGGACTTCACTTTCGTGCCGCACCTGTTGCCGCTGATCCGCGGTATCCACGCAACGCTGTATGCAAAGCTGAGCACCGACATCGATCTGCAAAGCCTGTTCGAGCAGCGCTACGCGGGCGAGGCTTTCGTCGATGTGCTGCCCGCCGGCAGTCACCCGGAAACCCGCTCGGTACGCGGCGCCAATGTGTGCCGCATCGCTGTGCATCGGCCGCAGGGTGGCGACACCGTGGTGGTGCTGTCGGTGATCGACAATCTGGTCAAGGGCGCGGCGGGACAGGCGGTGCAGAACATGAACATTGTGTTCGGCCTGCCTGAAGACACCGCGCTGGCCGATGTGGGGATGCTGCCTTGACGGCTTGCCGGGGAACTCCGCGGCCCTGACAGGGTCTTTGCTTGACGACGGCCGGGTGATGCGGATAATCACCCCACACATTTTCAAGGAGCATCGCCATGAATGCAGTAACCGAAATGGAATCCCCCCTGGTTTTCACCGATAGCGCGGCCAGCAAAGTCAAAAGCCTGATCGACGAAGAAGGCAATCCCGATCTGAAGCTGCGCGTGTTTGTTTCGGGTGGCGGCTGCTCCGGCTTCCAGTACGGCTTCACCTTTGACGAAGCGCAGAATGCAGACGACACCGTGATGGTGAAAAACGGCGTCACCCTGCTGGTCGATTCGATGAGCTTCCAGTATCTGGTCGGCGCCGAGATCGATTACTCGGAAGGTCTGGAAGGCGCGCAGTTCGTGATCAAGAACCCGAACGCCACCACCACCTGCGGCTGCGGCTCGTCGTTCTCGGCGTAAGCGCTTCCTCACCCAATAAAAAAGCGGCTTCGGCCGCTTTTTTATTGGAAGTGTCGTGGCGAACTGCCGTTCCTGCAAGGCGGGAGAGCCCCCCGGCCCGGTGGCTGCGGGTTCAAGCCGGGTAAATCGCTCCCAGAATCCGTTCGCCCCGGGCGCCGGTCACCCCAGGCAGATTACCCGGTTCGTGGTGCAGCGTCTGCCGGGCCAGCCAGGCGAAGGCGAGGGCCTCCACCCAGTCCGGATCGATGCCAAGCGCGGTGGTGGCGCCGACCTTGACCGCCGGGAGCAGGGCGCCAATGCGGCCCATCAACGCGCCGTTGTGCGCCCCGCCGCCGCAGACGTAGAGTTCCTGCGCGCCGCCGCATTCACGCTTCACCGCATCGGCGAGACTGGCAGCGGTGAATTCGAGCAGAGTGGTCTGCACATCGGCCGGGTCGATGGCGTGACCCATGCGGGCAAGCGTCGCGTCCAGCCAGTCCAGATTGAATTGCTCGCGCCCGGCGCTTTTGGGCGGCAGCTGTTTCAGGTAGGCGTGCTGGGCCAGCAAGTCCAGCAGAGCGGTGTCGACACGTCCGCCGGCCGCCCAGGCGCCATCGCGGTCGTAATGGGTGCCACGGTGCCGTTTGATCCATGCGTCCAGCAGCATGTTGCCAGGACCGGTGTCCCAGCCGCGCACGGTGCCATGTGTCGGTAGATCGGTAATATTGGCGATGCCGCCGATGTTGGCGATGACGCGGTGAACGTCCGGATGCCGCAGTGCCCGGGCATGAAAGGCGGGCACCAGCGGTGCGCCCTGGCCGCCTGCCGCGATGTCGCGGCTGCGGAAGTCGGCAACAACGGTGATGCCGGTGAGTTCGGCCAGCAGGGCGGCATTGCCGATCTGCAGCGTGTAACCATCTGCAGGGCGATGGCGCAGGGTCTGGCCATGGCAGCCGATTGCGCGAACGGTGCCGGGCGCGATGCCGTCAAGTAGCTCCTTGACGGCATCGGCATACAGATGCGCAAGTTGATTGGCGGCGATGGCGGCGAGATGGATTTCGTCGGGCTGCGGCGTATGCAGCGCCAGCAACTGCGCGCGCAGGCTGTCGACGTAGGGCAGATAATGGCTGCGGAGAAGGCGGGGCTGGCCCGTGGGGCCTATTCCGGCGAGAACAGCGTCGACGCCGTCGAGACTGGTACCGGACATGAGACCGACATAGTGTTCGGTCTCATGCATGGGGGGTGCCGCTCAATCGAGCGCGGCGAGGTTGGTGCCGCGCAACAGGGCCAGCTTGTCGGACCAGCTGGCCGTCTCCTGCAGGAAGCGCGCACGCTGTGCCACGGCCAGCGGCGGCGAACCCGGCAGCTTGATGGTCATGGGGTTCTGTGGCCGTCCGGCGATGCGTACTTCATAGTGCAGGTGCGGGCCGGTGGAGGCGCCGGTCGAGCCGACGTAGGCAATGACCTGGCCCTGGCCGACCGAGCGGCCGGTGCGGATGCCCGAAGCGAACGCGCTCAAGTGGGCGTAGTAGGTTTCATAGCCATTGGAATGCCGCAGGATGACCAGGTTGCCATAACCGCCTTTGCGTCCGGCGAATGTGACGGTGGCATCGCCGGTGGCCTTGACCCGGGTGCCGGTGGGCGCGCCGAAGTCGACGCCGGTATGGGCGCGGTGAAAGCCGAATACGGGATGTTTGCGTGAATTGCTGAAGCTGGACGTGACGCGTGAGAATTCGAGCGGTGAGCGCAGGAAGCCCTTTTTCAGCGACTCGCCCTCGGGGGTGTAATAGTCTTCGCGTCCGAAGGGATCACGGAACAGCACGGCACGATAGGGTTTGCCGGCATTGACGAATTCGGCTGCCAGCAATTTGCCGGCGGCAATGGGTTCGCCGTTGCGGTAATTGACCGTGTAGATGACCGAGAAGGTGTCGCCACGGCGCATGTCCTCGCGGAAATCCAGACTGGTGGAGAAGGTTTCGGCCATCTGGTCGGCGATCTTGTCGGGGATGCCTGCGCTATCGGTGGCGCCATACAGCGATGTCAGGATGCGGCCGGAACGCATTACGACCCGGGTTTCAAGTAGTTCGCTGGCTTCTTCGGCGACGTAGCCGCCGTCCTGGCGGCGCACCGTCAGGGCAGCGGCATTGCTGCGCTCGAACTGAATGCTTAACAACTGTCCATCCTGCGCGGTGGTGACCTGGATGCGCTTGCCGGCACGAATGCTGGAGGCCATCTGGCGCACCGCGTCGGCAGTCAGCAAACGCTGGATTTCCAGGTCGTCGATCTTGAGCCGCGACAGTGCGCTGGCGAGGGTATCGCCGGCCTGGATCACGCTTTCGCGTTCGAACGTGCCGGCCGCGCTGACGCTGACCGGCGTCGGCAGGGAGATGGCTTCGGTGATGGTTGCCGGAACGATGTCGAGTGTGTTGGTGTCCGGTGCGAGGCCGAAAGCGGCAACAACACCGAAAAGCGGCAGGCTGGAGAGTGCAACCAGAGTGCGCAGTCTGAAGCGGCGTTCCGCTCCGCTCATGCGATCGGTTAAGATTCTCAGTTTGGTGAGCGGCATAAACCGTTTCCCTATCCGTAATCGAGCCGGGAGTCTAACACAAATGGCCCCGGGAGGTTTTTGTCAATCCAAACAGCAGCTTGTGTGCGTTGGGTGAAGCGGTATTGATGGTTAACGGCCAGACCTGAACAAACTTGACCCGCTATACAGAGAGGAATTTGATGCAGGACGCCTTGCAGGAAATCAAGCGTGGAGCCGATGAGCTGCTGGTGGAAACCGAGCTGATCGAGAAGCTGAAAACGGGCCGCCCGCTGCGAATCAAGGCGGGATTCGACCCGACTGCGCCCGACCTTCATTTGGGCCACACTGTGCTGCTGAATAAATTGCGCCAGTTTCAGGTGCTCGGGCATCAGGTCATTTTCCTGGTGGGGGATTTCACCGGCATGATCGGCGACCCCACCGGCAAAAACGCCACGCGGCCGCCGCTGACCCGCGAGGCGGTGGCCGAAAACGCCAGGACCTATCAGGAACAGGTGTTCAAGATTCTCGATCCGGCGCTGACCGAGGTGCGCTTCAATTCCGAATGGATGGAAAACCTGGGGGCGGCCGGCATGATCCGGCTGGCCGCGACCCATACCGTGGCGCGGATGCTGGAACGCGACGATTTCCATAAGCGTTATACCGGCCAGCAACCGATCGCGATCCATGAGTTTCTGTACCCGCTGATCCAGGGCTACGACTCGGTAGAGCTGAAAGCGGACGTCGAGCTGGGTGGCACCGACCAGAAATTCAACCTGCTGATGGGACGCGAACTGCAAAAACATCATGGGCAGCCGGCGCAGTGCATTTTGACCATGCCGCTGCTGGAAGGACTGGATGGCGTCAACAAGATGTCGAAGTCGCTGGGCAACTACATCGGCATCGATGAGCCGCCGCAGGAGATTTTCGGCAAACTGATGTCGGTGTCCGACGAATTGATGTGGCGCTACATCCGCTTGCTGTCGTTCGAATCGCTGGCCACTATCGCGGACTGGAAGCGGCAGGTCGCCGACGGCGCCAATCCGCGCGACATTAAAGTGCGGTTTGCGCAGGAGATCGTTGCGCGCTTTCACGGCTCGGCGGCGGCGTCCGGAGCGTTGGCGGAATTTGAAGCGCGCTTCCAGAAAGGCGCGCTGCCGGACGATATGCCGGAAATCAGCCTGCCTGCCGTGGAAGGAAGCTTGCCGGTGCCGCAGTTGTTGAAGCAGGCCGGGCTGGTGGCCAGCACCTCGGATGCCATTCGCCAGATTGCCGGCGGCGGCGTCAGGCTGGATGGAGAACGCGTGGCGGACAAGGGCGTGGCGGTGCCGCTAGGGGCGACGGTGGTCGCGCAGGTCGGTAAGCGGAAATTTGCCCGCGTCACGGTTATTTGAAATTAATTTGACGAAAGTGTTGACGGAATATTTTTGCTCTGTAGAATGCGCAGCTTCTCGAAACGCAGCGCGACACGCAAACAGCGCAAAGCACTGCTAATCGATTGATCTTTAACAATTTACAGCCGATAGGTGTGGGTGTTGATGCGGTAGCTGTCCTGGTTTTGTCTGGGGCGGCAACTAGCATAGATGCTCACACTTGAATGAAGCGTCGTTGGATTGATTGACGGCGTGAGTTTGAGTTGAGCGACAGAAGTATTTGAAGTAATAGCAGTGATTGAACTGAAGAGTTTGATCCTGGCTCAGATTGAACGCTGGCGGAATGCTTTACACATGCAAGTCGAACGGCAGCACGGGTGCTTGCACCTGGTGGC
>NZ_JANJXQ010000058.1 GCF_024708915.1 Thiobacillus sp. | reverse complement strand
ACGCCGCAAGCCATGCGCGCACCGCCGCCACCGAGCGGTGCCGGGTGATCGGCATGGTTGTCCCCCCCGACGTGGATCATCAGCGAGCGCCCTTTCATGTCGGCCATCTTCAAGCGCGGCGCCAGCACGGGCTGGGTCGCGTTCCCGCTTGCGTCGACGAACAGAGGCGGAAGATCGCCCAGGTGCCCGTCGCCCCACGGGGTGCCGTGACGATTGGTCTTTTCGGGATCGTAGTGGCCGCCCGCAGCGAGCGCCGGAACCATCTTGCCGTCCTTTTCCTTGGCCTGGCAGTCCGGGTTCTGATGCACATGGAAGCCGTGCATTCCAGGCGTCAGGCCGCTGAGGGCAGGGGTGAGTACAAGGCCATGGCTGGTTTCGCCGCTAGCGGCGGCTGGGGCGGCTGCGAATAGTCGGGGCGAATCAATGAGGCAGCTTGATCGCCTTCCAGCCTGGATGGTTGAAGTATTTGCCATAGGTATTGAGGGTGCGGGAAATTTCCACCACCCCCATGGCGCGATCCTGGCCGGGCTGTTTTCCCTGCATCGCTTCGACACCGTTGGTCAGGTCGCCGATGACGATATGGAGTTGCGCATCGGCCTTGGGATCGAGCTTGCAGTTCTCCACGACAAACGCGATCTGCGCGTTGACATCGTTTGCCAGGGCGTCGTACCCGGCAGGCGTGAGCTTGCCGGCGTGGGCGGCCGGTAGCGCTTTTTCAGCGAGGGTGCGGATCGATCCCATGCCACGGCGCAATGCATCGTCGGTGGCCCACTTCTTGCCGGCATTGAGCTGGATTGATTGCGGAGCGTCGGCCCCGTGATCGTGGTGGTGGTGGGCCGGCCCGGCGGCCTGCGCCATCAGGGGGAGCGCCAGCATGGCGGCGGACAGCGAAAGAAGAAGGGGTCTCATGATTTACTCCATTGTTTCCATGGTTATGGTGGGTTACCGGGCCGGTTTCGCGGCGGTCGTTTTCCCGGAAGTCGAACCTCCCCGCTTCAGGCGCGGAAAAGGCTCGGTCGAAACCTGGTAGATGCCGTGGCAGGCATTGCATGTCTGCAGCAGGGTGCCCATCTGCTTCAGCGTGTGCCTGGGGTCGCCCAGGCTTTCCGCGTCCAGCGCAATCATGTCGAACGTGGTGTGCACGGTGCCGGCGAACATCTTGAAGGTATCCGGCAATTTTGCCACGGTCTCGGGCGGGATTTCATTTGCGGCCCCGCTGCCCATGGTCCGCGCCGCTTCCGCCAGCGTTTTCATGTCTTCCCGGGTCAGCGAGTCGGTCATGGTCTGCAAAACGTGGAGGAAGTTGCGCATCTCGAGCAGGACCAAATGACGTTCGTGCGGTTCGAGTACCAGCTTGAGGCGTTCGTCCTTGCCCACGTCGGCCGCTGCGCCTGCCATGACCAGGCTTGCCGCCAGGCCGAGCCACGCTGCCTTGAAATATGGTTTCATGAATGTGCTCCAAAATTAAAATGGGTGAGTGGTCTTCGGCCGGAACGGCAGGGTCGATGCTGTTGGCGGCCCTGCTTTGCGCATGCCCTGCGCGGGGAGGCGGGCTCAGCCAACTGTGGCCTCGGCGCTGCTTTTTTCGCCCTTGCTGTCTTCCCAGTGCACGCTTACCTTGTCGCCGGCTTTGGCGCCCTTCACCTTCAGTCCCAGGAAGGGGTCTTTGGAAATGGCCCCACCCCATTGGGCAGCGATGACCGTCTTGCCGTTCAGGCCGACGCTGAGATGCTTGATGAAATGGGCGGGGATCACCTTCCCGGTTCTCGGGTCTTTGCGTTGGCCGGTCTCCATGATGTGGCCGATCAGGATCTTGATTGCCACCAAGTCCCCGGAGAGCTGCGCGCGGATCTTCATCGGTTCTGCCATTTTCTATTCCTTTCCGTATTTGAGATTCGGATCTCAGCCGCCGCAGCCGCCGATGGTGACCTTGATTTCCTTGGCCGCGCTGTAGTACTTGCCTTCCGCCTTGACCACCGCGCGCACGTTGGAGGTTTGGCCCATCTTGATGCGGGTGGAGACGTAGCCCTGCGCCCCGTCGACGAACTCGAACACCGCCAGAAGCGGCAAGGGGTTCTTGTCCGCCAGGATGGCGATGGACTGGGTGCCGGCGATCTGGCTGGTCACCTCGACCGGAATCACCGCGCCGTTTTCGGCAATGTCGGAGGCCTTGATCAGAATATCCTTGCTGTCGGCGACCCCCGACGCCCCCAGGCCTTTGAGGGCGTCGGCGACGTTCCTGGCCTCGAAGGCGCTCTTGTTCCATTCCGCGGCGAGGGCGCGGCCTGGCACTAGCAGCCCGGCGGATGCGGCGAAGGCGACGATGCCGGCGGCGCATCCGCCCTTCAGCAAGGTCCTGCGTAGTTCATTCAACTCATTCATGTCGTTCTCCGTTTGCGGTTGCGGTGAACGGCTACCGTGCCGATGGCACGGAAACCGGGTAGTCGTTGGAAAGCACGGTGTAGAACACCTCCAGGTCGGTGTAAGCCGGGTCGCCGGGCGGCAGTGCCTTGGTGCGGGCCTGCAGGTTGCAACGCATGAAGCGCTGCTGCAGCGATTCGATATCCCCCAGGGCCAGGCGGTAGGTGGGGAAGTGGGCCGCGTCGCCGAACGGGGAGGTCGGAACCTGGCCGCGGAAGCGCTGGCCCAGCAGGCCCGTCGAGGTGTGGCAGGAGGCGCAGGAGAAGTTGAACTGCCCGACCTTGGCATAGAACAGTTTCTCGCCGCGCCGATAGGACGCCATGATCTCGGCCGAGCCGGTGTCCACCCTGATCGGCGCTCGGGCAGACAGGGACTTGAAGTAAAGGGAGATTTGATTGTTTGCCGGCGAACCCTGCTTGAAGGTCTCCCACAGGGCGGTCTGCGCGCAGTGCTCCACCCGGCCCTCGACGGTCATGATCCGCTTGAGCCTGGGGTCGTACTTGGGGTAGCTCGCCGCCAGCCCGTTCAGGTCGGTTTTGCCCTCGCCGAGGCAGGTGCGGAATGCCGGCTCGCGCTTGGCCCAGAGCTTGAACAGCTTTTCACCCGCCTCCAGCGCCAGGTATCCCGGGTGCATGTCGTCGCTGCGATCGAAATCCAGGAATTTCCAGTTCAGCTTCCATTCATGCTCCGGGTC
Organism: Thiobacillus sp.; assembly: GCF_024708915.1. The sequence goes on along the minus strand of NZ_JANJXQ010000058.1, from coordinate 932 downwards.
GCCGATCCACTGCTTGTGCTGCTCGAGCGATTTTTCGTCCTGCCAGTACTGCAGGGTGGAACCGAAGTCGGCATCGCTGGCGCCGGCGACGCCCCTGGACGGGTCGATTGCCGTGCGCGGGTAGGTTTCACGATAGGCGTCGGCGCCGCCAGCCTGTCCGTGGAACGCCACGGCAAGCAGCGACGCCACGGCAAGCGCGCGCAGGGAAAAAAGGTGGTTTCCAGCCATGACAGGGCTCCTTTACTTCGACGACTGCAGAAAGGCGACCACGTCGCGCAATTCCTGGTCGTTCAGGATTTGGTTGATACCGAACGTCGGCATGACGGTGTCCGGGTTGCGCCAGCGCATGTCGTAGACCAGGGCGTAGGTTTCCTCGTCGCTTCTGTCCCAGGTGCCGTAGGCGCTCAGATCAGGGCCCTTCGAGCCGGGCTGCTCCGCGCCTTGTATCAGGTGGCAGGCGACGCAATTGCCCTTGCTGCGTTCGTTGGCGAACGCCTTGCCGCGGGCCGGATCGCCGCCGAGGGTGCCGGCGAGCACCTGTTTCACCGGCTTGCGGTTCGGGATCTGGCCGCAGGCCAGGGTGTAACTCAGGCAGGGCCACTCCGAAAAATCCGTTCCCTTGCCGGCCCCGGCCGCCTGCTGCGCCGGCTTGCCAGGCTGGGCGGCGCATCCGGCGAGCGCGGAGGCCAGCAGCAGCGGCACAAGGTTCCGCCATTTGCTGAAAATCGGTCTCATGAATAGTTCTCCTTTTGTGTTTTTCCGTCGCCCGGCGCGCCTAGTGTCGTGACTCGGAAATATCGCAACATGAAACGGCGTCTTTTTCCGCATGGCGGCGTTGCTCGTCGTTGCCATAGAGCCGGCTATGTCGCCTCCTCGCGCCTTGCCCTGCGAAAAAATCCATCCGTTTCATTCCGTTCCCCTATTTCTGAGTC
>NZ_JANJXQ010000092.1 GCF_024708915.1 Thiobacillus sp. | reverse complement strand
AACATGAAACGGCGTCTTTTTCCGCATGGCGGCGTTGCTCGTCGTTGCCATAGAGCCGGCTATGTCGCCTCCTCGCGCCTTGCCCTGCGAAAAAATCCATCCGTTTCATTCCGTTCCCCTATTTCTGAGTCGCGACACTAGGTGTATTCGCTGTTTCCTCATGGCCGGTGCGCCCTGCGATCAGGCGTAAACCGCAGAACCCAGCCTCTTCCTGCTTGCCCGAAGGGCTATAAAGAGAAAAGCCCGCTTTACCTGTCTGCCTGATTTGATCCTGACATTGAGGAGCTTCCATGACCGCCCTGCAATGCATCTGGCTGGTTCCACTATGGTTTCTGCTTGCCCTGTCGGGCACCTCCGTGCTGGCCCAGGAGGATGACGAGGCGTGGGCGCCCACGCCGCCACGGCTGAGCTTCATCGACGGCGAGGTGTCGTACTGGCGGCAGGGGGCCGACGAGTGGGTGCGCGCGCGCCCCAACCTGGCGCTGGCGGAGGGCGACGCGCTGTATAGCGGCAACAACGCCAATTTCGAGGTGCAATTCGGCAGCCGCAGCTTCGTGCGCGCGGACGCCAACAGCCAGCTGTCGCTGCTGGAGCAGGACGAGCGCCGCATCCAGTTCAAGCTGACCGACGGGCGGGCCTCCTTCGACATGCGCAGCATCGCAGCGGGCGATACGGTGGAGGTGAACACGCCGAACGCGGTGTTCGTCATCGGGCATCCCGGCTATTACCGGGTGGAGGTGGCCGAGCGCGATACCCGCTTCATCACCCGCCGTGGCGGCGAGGCCACCGTGACCACGGCCGACGGCCGCTCGCTGGGCATTTTTCCCTCCGAAGACATCGTCGTCACCGCGGGCAATCCGGTGACAGTAGCCACTTATGCCGCGGCCGAGCCGGATGCCTGGGACCGCTGGAACGATGCGCGCAGCGACCGCATCGGCGAATCGATCAGTAGCCGTTACCTGCCGCCCGATGTGTACGGTGCGGAAGAACTCGATCACTACGGCCGCTGGCGCGTGGTGCCGACCTACGGCTCGGTGTGGATTCCCTACGGGGTAAGCACCACCTGGGCGCCCTACAGCAGCGGCTCGTGGGTGTGGGATCCTTATTACGAATGGACCTGGATCGACGATGCGCCGTGGGGCTGGGCGCCCTTCCATTACGGCCGCTGGATATTTATCGACGGTTTCTGGGGGTGGGCGCCGGGGCCGGTGGTGCGGCGTTCGGTGTACTCGCCTGCACTGGTGGCGTTCATGATCCGCGGCCATGACGTGTCGGCAAGCATCAGCGCTGGCCTGCCGGGGCTGTGGTGGGTGGCGCTCTCCTGGGGCGAGCCGGTGCTGCCGTGGTGGGGGCGTGCGGAACGCCGCGGCCATCCCCGCTGGGCGGGCTGGGGCGGGCCGCGCATCGTCAACAACGTGGCGATCAGGCACACCACCGTCATCAAGGCGGAGAACATCCATTTCCATAATGCCGGATTGCCGCGCGCCGTCCACGGGTTGCCGGCCGACAAGTTCGGGCGCGAGCGGATTCGCCCGGTCATGGAAACGCGTTACCGCGCTGCCGAATTTGCGCCGGTGCGCGGCGGGCTGCCGGTCAAGCCCTCGCGCGCCAGCCTGTCCAGCGGCGCGCCCAGGGGGGTGCAGCCGCCGCGCGAAATCGTCGCGCGTCCGGTGGTGTCGACGCGCATGCCGCGCGAACGGGCACAGGCGGAACCGTGGCAGGACGACCAGGCGCGCCTGCGCAGCCGCGACGCGACGCAATCCCGCTACGTGATTCCGCCGGTTCGACGCGTCGACGATGCACGCAGCCTGCCGCGGCCGCCCCGCGGCGCCGAGGCGGGGCCGGAGCGGATGCCGCCGCCGCTGCCGCCGCGCTATGGCGAGGTGAGACGGCCGGCGCCCGCGTCTCCGGACGCTGCGCGCAGCCAGCCGCCGGCTCGCGAGCGCGCTCCCCGGCAGCGCGAGGCGCTGCCCGCGCCCCGGCCAGACCGGCCACCGGCAACGGACGGCATGCAGGCGCCGCGGGCACGCCCCGAGTCCGCCGTGCCGCGTGGCGAAACCAGTCGGGACGGCAGGGCGCGATCGCTTCCTGGCCAGCCGGCCAACCAGACTTACAGGGGTCGGGACCGCAACGCGCGTTGAACGACGAGGCTTACGAGGCCACGCAGACGCGGTTGCGGCCGCCGTTTTTCGCCGCATAGAGCGCGGCGTCGGCGCGGCCGATGGCCTCTTCGCAGGACTCTATCCCATCGTACTGGCTGACGCCGATGCTGACGGTGGCCGAGACCGGCTGCGTAGCGGCGGAAAACTGCGCCTGTTCGATTTTCAGGCGCAACTGTTCGGCAACGCGCTGCGCCTGCTCCAGCGCGCTGCCCTTGAGCACGACGAGAAACTCTTCGCCGCCCCAGCGGATGGCGATATCCGAGGCCCGCAAGCCTTCCTGCAGGGATGCCGCAATCTGACTCAGGATACGGTCGCCGCCGGCATGGCCGAAGCGGTCGTTGATCGACTTGAAGTGGTCGACGTCGACCAGGAGGAGGCAAATCGGTTGCGGATCGCGCCGGTATTCGGCGCAGACCTTGTCGATGAGGATGCTGAAGGCCTGGCGATTGAGCAGGCCGGTGAGCTTGTCGGTGGCGGCCATGTCCTCGATGCGCTGCTGGTATCGCGCGAGCGCGACATGGGTGAGGAACAGCACCAGCAGGGTAATGCCGAGGCATACCGCGAGGTTGACGTAGAGCGTCTGGCGGATGTCGGCCAGCGCGGTGTCGGCGCGTTTCTCCACGAACAGGTACCACTTCAGTTCGGGAACGTAGTTCACGTTGAGCAGATGCAGGCCGCTGCCGTCGCTGAACCGGTAGGTGCCCGACTTTTCGCGCAGGATGCGGTCGGCAATGTCGCGCAGGCCCGGGATGGCGCGCAGGTCGGTCTCCCGGCGCCCCGACTGGTTGCCGAACAGGACGGTCTTGCCATCGGCATCGACAAAGTAGATGGTGCGCTGGAAGCGCTGCTGGTAACTCGAAATGAGACGACGCACGGCGTCCACCGTGAGCCCGACGCCGGTGGCGCCGAGGAAGCGGCCGTCGAAGTCGAAGACGCGGTAGTTGACGAAAATAGTCAGGGCGTCCCGGTTGGCGAGGTCGGGGTCGACGTTGACCTCGTAGGGCTCCGGCATGGCGCGCACGCGGTAGTACCAGGCGTCGCGCGGCGCCTGCGGCGACACCTGCTTGAGGATGCCCTCGCCGGTGTAGTAGCGGGTGCTGCGCTCGGAGACGAAGAAGCTGCTGAATGCCCCGTAGCGCACCTTGATCTCCCGCAGGTAACGGGTCATGGCATCGACGTCCTGCTCCCCGCCCAGCACCCAGTCGCGCAGGAACGTGTCGTGCGCCATGGTTGACGAGATGAGCACCGGCCGCACCAGGTCTTTCTGGATTTCCGAATAGACGTTGCTCGATGTGAGCGGCAGTTCCTGGGCGACGATGGCGTTCAGGATCGCCTGCTTCGACACGTAGTAACTGCTCAGGGTGGTGGCGAAGAATCCCATGGCGAGCAGGATGCTCAGCCACAGGAGCAGACGCTGGCGTTTGAAAATGCGATGTGTCGAGTACATGTTCGAGAGGGAGCGGGGGCTGACGGTATCGGCGAGCGCCCTGCGGGGCGAGGCGTCAGGGGCGGCAGTATGACACCGGCCGGACGGTTTTCAGCGGCTGCGCCCCGCTGCGGCGGGCAATCGCGTGGTCGCGGACGGGAAAGGCCGCGTCCGGTCAGGCTTTGCGGTGATGGCGCAACAGCCGGTCCAGGGCGTCCTTCAACGGCCCGTCCCCGATTTCCGCGTTGAGGTGCGCCAGCCCGTCCAGCGCGGCGGGCGGCAAGCCGGCTTTCTCGACCGGGTGGACGTAGCGCGCCAGCAGTTCGGGGTTGACGCTGACGCGCACCGCCGCGGCCGCGATGCCGCGCTTGCCGAGGCCGGCCAGCAGGGCGTCGGTCTGCTGGCGCAGGCGGCTGGCGACGGCGCCGCTGTCGCAGGCGAGGCTCAATACGGCGTTTTCCAGCTGCACGACGCGGACATGCCCGGCCAGCGCTGCGGGCAGGGCCTGCTCGAGCGCGGCCTGGGCGCCGAGCAATGCCCGGGCGCGCACGGCGAGGCCGGACGGCAGTTGGCTGGCCAGCAACTCCGCGAGGCTGGCGGCGCTCATGCGCGCGACACGACAGCGTCACGGGAAGCCCGTTCCGCTATGTTAAAATTCAACGATTTACCGCGTCCTGCGGGCATTTCGGATTCCTCATGCTGCAATCCATGTTCAAGAAAGTTTTCGGCAGCCGCAACGAGCGGCTGGTCAAACAATACCTGCAAAAGGTGAAAGCGATCAACGCGCTGGAACCGGCGATGGAGAAATTGTCCGACGCCGAACTGGCCGGCAAGACCGCCGAATTCAAGACCCGGCTGGGCCAGGCTGGAACGCCCAACGCGGGCGAGACGCTCGACAAGCTGCTGCCGGAGGCTTTCGCCGTGGTGCGCGAAGCGTCGAAGCGGGTGCTCGGCATGCGCCACTTCGACGTGCAGATGGTCGGCGGCATGGTGCTGCACGACGGCAAGATCGCCGAGATGCGCACCGGCGAGGGCAAGACGCTGATGGCGACGCTGCCGGCCTATCTGAATGCGCTGGCGGGCAAGGGCGTGCACGTGGTGACGGTGAACGACTACCTGGCCAGCCGCGATGCCGGATGGATGGGCCGGCTGTACGGCTTCCTTGGCCTCACCACCGGGGTCAACCTGTCGCAGATGCCGCATGCCGAGAAGCAGGCCGCCTACGCCGCCGACATCACCTACGGCACCAACAACGAATACGGTTTCGACTACCTGCGCGACAATATGGTCTACCAGGCGGGCGAGAAGGTGCAGCGCCCGCTGGCCTACGGCATCATCGACGAGGTCGACTCGATCCTGATCGACGAGGCGCGCACCCCGCTGATCATCTCCGGGCAGTCGGAGGAGAACACCGCGCTGTACCAGCAGGTCAATCTGGTGCCGCCGCGCCTCGTCCGGCAGAAGGACGAGGAGTCGGAAGGCGACTACTCGGTCGACGAGAAGTCGCGCCAGGTGCTGCTGTCCGAAGCGGGCCACGAAAAGGTCGAGGAAATCCTCACCGAGATGGGCCTGCTGCAGCCCGGCGGCAGCCTCTACGACGCCGCCAACATCATGCTGATGCACCACGTGTACGCTGCGCTGCGCGCGTACGCGCTGTTCTTCCGCGATCAGCATTACGTGGTACAGAACGGCGAGGTCGTCATCGTCGACGAATTCACCGGCCGCCTGATGAGTGGCCGCCGCTGGTCGGAAGGTCTGCATCAGGCGGTCGAAGCCAAGGAAGGCGTGGCGATCCAGAAGGAGAACCAGACGCTGGCCTCGATCACCTTCCAGAACTACTTCCGCATGTACCAGAAGCTGTCCGGCATGACCGGCACCGCGGACACCGAAGCCTTCGAATTCCAGAGTATCTACGGCCTCGAGACCGTGGTCATCCCGACCCATCGGCCGATGATCCGCAAGGACGAGCACGACCAGGTCTACCGCACCGCGAAGGAACGCGACCAGGCGGTGATCAACGACATCCGCGCGCGCAATGCCGCCGGCCAGCCGGTGCTGGTCGGCACTACCTCGATCGAGGCCAATGAACACCTGTCGGCCGAACTGACCAAATCCGGGCTGCCGCACAACGTGCTGAACGCCAAGCAGCACGCGCGCGAAGCCGAGGTGATCGCGCAGGCCGGCCTGCCGGGCGGCATCACCATCGCCACCAACATGGCGGGCCGCGGCACCGACATCGTGCTGGGCGGCAGCATCCAGAAAGAGATCGACGCCGTCGATCAGGACGAGGCCTTGTCCGACAGCGACAAGGCCGGCCGCGTCGATGCGCTCAAGGCCGACTGGCAGCAACGCCACGAGGCCGTGCTGGCGGCCGGCGGGCTGCACATCATCGGCACCGAACGCCACGAGTCGCGCCGCGTCGACAACCAGTTGCGCGGCCGTTCCGGGCGCCAGGGCGACCCCGGCTCCAGCCGCTTCTTCCTGTCGCTGGAAGACCCGCTGCTGCGCATCTTCGCTTCCGATCGCGTGGCCGCCATCATGGACCGCCTGAAAATGCCCGAGGGCGAGGCGATCGAGCATCCGTGGGTGACGCGCGCGATCGAAAACGCGCAGCGCAAGGTCGAGCAGCGCAACTTCGACATCCGCAAACAGCTGCTCGAATACGACGACGTCTCCAACGACCAGCGCAAGGTGATCTACGAGCAGCGCAACGAACTGCTGGCGAGCGCGGACATCGGCGACACCATCCGCGCCATGCGCGACGACGTGCTGGACGATGCCATCAACCTGTACATCGCCCCCGGCAGCATGGACGAACAGTGGGACGTGGCGGGGCTGGAAAAGTCGCTGGCGGCGCAATTCTCGCTCGACCTGCCGCTCGCGCAATGGCTGGGCGAGGACAAGGCGCTCGACGAGGAAGGCCTGCGCAAGAAGATCATGGACGCCGCCGATACGCTGTACAAGGAGAAGGAAGCGCTGGTCGGCGCCGACGGCCTGCGCCAGTTCGAGCGCGCGGTGATGCTGCAAAGCCTCGACAGCCACTGGCGCGATCACCTGTCGGCGCTGGATCATCTGCGCCAGGGCATCCACCTGCGCGGCTATGCGCAGAAGCAGCCCAAGCAGGAATACAAGCGCGAAGCGTTCGAGCTGTTCTCCGCCATGCTCACCGCGATCAAGGCCGAGGTCACGCAGATCACCAGCACGGTGCAGATTCGCGCGCCCGAGGACGTGCAGGCGGTCGAGCTCGAAGAGCCGTCCAATGTGCAATACCAGCACGCCGGCTACGACGAGGCGCAGGATTTTGCGGCGGCCGAAGCCGCTGCGGCGGGCCCAGCCGACGCCTACCCCAAGGTCGGTCGCAACGATCCCTGCCCGTGCGGTTCGGGCAAGAAGTACAAGCAGTGCCACGGCAAATTGAGTTGAGGAGCGGTCATGCCTTACTACGTGTTCCGCATGGGAATGTTCAAAGTGCTGGAAAAACAGGGCGAATGGGCGAGCTTCAAGGAGGCCCGTGCCCACGTCAACGAACTGCGCAAGACGCTCGATCCCAAGTCCGGCGACAAGTACAGGATGATCTTCGCGGAGAATGAGATCGCCGCGCAGGAAACGCTGACTGCCGAGCGCGAGCTGGACAAGACCCTGTCCGGCGACGACTGGTAAAACCGGCGCGTGTTCAACCAGGTTTTGTATGATGACGCCTTATGGCTGAATACAACGAAGGCGCTTACAAACTGGCCCGCGAGGCCTATATCGAGCACAGCTGCCCGTTCGAGCGCGCGCTGCTGTCGCGTTGCGCCGACTGCAGCCGCTCGCGCAGGCTCAA
>NZ_JANJXQ010000090.1 GCF_024708915.1 Thiobacillus sp. | reverse complement strand
CCATCTGCATCCCTACGACGCGATCCATCCCGTAGACATGCTGCCCGCCCGGGTGGCATATCGCCCGCTGGAGGCGGGGCAGACGCTTCGCATCGGCCGGGCTGAGGTCAGGGCATTGCATTTTCCCGGCCATACCCTGGGAATGGTCGCCTTTCTCATCGAGGGGCGTTATCTGCTGAGCGGCGACAGCCTGTTCCTGGAATCCGTCGCCCGCCCGGACCTGGGCGGCAAAGCCGAGGCATGGACCCCGCTGCTTTACGAATCGCTGAAGCGGATGGCAGAACTGCCGGACGAGACGGTGGTGCTGCCGGCCCATTTCAGCGATATCGCGGCAGGCGATGGAAACGGCGTCTTCCGCGCCACTCTGGGCGAACTCAAACAGCGCAATCCGGGCCTGCTCAAGCTGGCCGAGGGCGAAAAGGCTTTCTGCGACCATATCCTGGCGAACCTGCCGCTGTTTCCGCCGGCCTATGTCGAGATCAAGCGGGCCAATGCCGGGCTGGTCAGTCCGGACGAGCGCCAGGCGCAGGAGCTGGAACTGGGAAAAAATATCTGCGCGGTGGGAAAAACAGCCGCCCCACGGCCCGGCATGACGTGATCCGATTCCTGCGCGATGCCGTCTCCGCAGTCGCAGGGGCGGCGAAGCCTCGGCACACAATTCCGCTTTTAATAAAACATTTTTAAACAGTTGGTTGCTGGCGCTATTTCACGCCATACATCATGAGTCTCCTGGGCGAACACCTATCGTCGAGCCAACAGAATCAATGCGCCACGGCGCACATTTCAAAGCAGCTCTGCGCAACCCGCTACAACTATTGGCCGATACGGACAATCTCGGCCTGCTCGTCGGCGCCGAGCGGCTCTTCGGTATCGAGCTGATGCTGCAGCACGGCGAGATCGGCTTCGGAGGCATCGCTGCCGGTGCGCGACCGGTGCACGATGCGCTCGCGCAGGGTGGCGGCCGCAACCGGAAAATCGAGGATGCGGAATTCGACCTGGTGCGCGCGCGCGGTTTCGCGCAGCAGGTCGCGTTGCCAGCGCGCGGTGAAGGTGGCGTCGACGATGACCGGCCAGCCGGCGCCGAGCAACTGGCCGGCGAGGTCGGCCAGACGGCGGTAGGTTTGCCGGGTGGCGTCGGCGGCGTAGAGATGCGCTCCGACCGCCGAGCCGCTGCGCGCCAGGGCGTCGAGCCCGGCAAGGCGTTTGCGCTCGACGTCGGAGCGCAGGCGGATGGCGCCGGGGGCCTGCATCAGGGTGCGGGTGACGGTGGTCTTGCCGGAGCCCGACAGGCCATGGGTGACGTCGAGGCGCAGGGACAGGGGCCGCGTCAGTGCCGCCGCCAGCTCCAGCAGCGTGCGCGTTTCGGCGAGCGCAGCGGCGCGTTCCGGGCCCGCGGTCTGTCCGCTGCGTATCGCGGCGACCTTGGCGCGCACCAGCGCGCGGTAGACCGCGTAATAGCGCAGCAGCGCAAGGCCCGCATAATCGCCGGTCTGCTCCAGCCAGACGTTGAGAAACAGCCAGGCCCAGTCCGCGTGGTTGCGCTGCAGCAGGTCCATGTAGGCGAACGCGGCCTCGGACTGGATGTCGATCCAGCGCAGTTCCGGATTGAATTCGAGACAGTCGAACACCAGCAGCTGGTCGTCGACCCAGGCCAGGTTGCCGAGGTGCAGGTCGCCGTGGCATTCGCGCACGAAGCCGCCGCGCTTGCGCGCAGCCATCAGCGGGGCGAGCCGTGCATGCTCGGCATCGCTCCAGCGCTGCAGGGCGTCGAGTTGCCGGCGGTCGGCGGCGGCGTCGAGGTGCGGTGCGATCTGCAGGAAATTCTGCGCCGCCGGCTGCCGGATGGCGTCCGGGCTGCTCCACGGCTGATCTTCCGCAGCACGCGCGCATCCCTGCAGATGGAAGCGGGCGATGGTGGCGGCGATGGTTTCGACCTGCCGTGCGGTCATTCGGCCCTGCGCATCGAGCCGGTCGAGGGTGGCGTCCGGCGGGAACTGGCGCATTTTCACCGCGTATTCGAAGGCAGTGCCGGCGCCGTTGATGCGCGGGGTGGCGGGGGTGCCGGTGATGGGCACGACGTCGAGATAGATCGCCGGCGCAAGGCGACGGTTGAGCCGCACTTCGTCGCAGCAGGCGTGCAGGCGCTTGTCGAGGCTGCTGAAATCGAGGAAGCCGAGATTGAGCGGTTTCTTGATCTTGTAGGCGAATTCGCCGGTGAGCAGGACGTGGGAGATGTGGGTTTCGATCGTCCGGACCGGCCCCGCCGCGTGGTCGTAGCAGGCCGGGTCGTGCAGGCTGCGGACCAGTTCGGACGTGCCGTTCATCGCTTCCGGCATCGCGTCCGTGCCTGCCTGACCGTGGCGCGCATCCTTACAGCTGGCGCGCGTAGTCGTCCAGCTGCCGTTTCGCGGCATCGAAGGCGTCGCGCAGCGCGGCGTAGACGTCTTCGTTCTGCTGCCTGTCCACCACGATCTCGGAACCGGGTACGCCAAGGTCGATGCGGACGTTGAACAGCTTGCCTTGCTGCTGATGCCTGGCGGGCTGTTCGACTACCACCCGGCAGCTGACGATGTCGGCAAAGACCTGTTCGAGCTTGTGCACCTTGTCGCGGATATGCGTGTCTAGGGCGTCGGAATGGGGAATGTCGCGGAAGGTGATTTGAAGCGGGGTTTTCATGCGGGACTCCGTTGGTTGGGATGAAGCGGGACGATTCTGTTCAGATTACATTTTCGGGCGGCCTTCCTGGGCGTATTGCTTTTCGCGCTGTTCCTGGCACGCGATGCAGCGCTTGGCGGTCGGGTAGGCCATCAGGCGATTAAAACCGATCTCTCCGCTGCAGTCGATGCACACAGCATATTCCTCGTTCTCGATGCGCCGGAATGCAGCCTCGATATCCCGCAGCTCCAGAATCTGACGGTCCAGGATCGCCACGTTGAAATCCGCCAGCGCATTTGCCATCGATTCATCGCCGCTGTCGCCGGGTTCGCCGTTGAGCAGGTCGATGCGATGCCGATTGCCCGAGTTTGCCAGTTCTTCGCGCACTTCGCGCAACAGCGTCTGGTAATCCGTTTTGAGTTTTGCGACGAGTTGATCGAGTTGGGATTGATGAAGTGCGGCCATCGAACCTCCTGCGCGGTCGGGTTGGAACTGCCTGTCGGAAACATCAGGATAGCAAGCACCCATTTCAATAGCGACCGGCCAAGCCGATTGCGGTTGGCGCGCCCGGACAGGATGGCGGAGGGGTTTCACCCAGGATTGGCGCAGACTACGGGTGGCCGTGCCTGGATGAATGCCAGCGCGGCAGCGGCCGGCAGCGGCTTGCTGAACAGATATCCCTGCATGAAATCGCAGTGATGCGAGGTCAACAGGAGACGCTGCGCCTCGGTTTCCACGCCTTCCGCGGTCACGGCCAGCCCCAGGTTGTGGGCAAGCGCGATGGTGGCGGTGCAGATGGCGACATCGTTGGCGTCGCTCTCGATGTCGCGGACGAAGGACTGGTCGAGCTTCAGGGTGTGGATGGGCAGCAGCTTGAGATAGCTGAGCGAAGAATAGCCTGTGCCGAAATCGTCGATCGACAGACGCACGCCGAGATCGCGCAGGGCCTTGAGCTGGCGGATGCTGGCATCGGGGTCGTGCATGGCCGCCGATTCGGTGATTTCAAATTCGAGGTCGGCGCCCGTCAAACCGTGTTTTTTCAGCGCTTGCGCAACCTGCGCCAGCAGAACAGGGGAGTGCAGTTGATGCGCCGACAGATTCACGGCCATGGTCACCTCCGCGACCCCGGCGTCGCGCCATGCGCGGAGCTGGCGGCAGGCCTCGCCCAGCACCCACCCGCCCAGCGGCAGGATCATTCCCGTTTCCTCGGCAACCGGAATGAACAGGGCCGGCGACACCAGGCCGTCGCGCGGATGGCGCCAGCGCACCAGGGCCTCGACCCCGACGGCGCGGCCATTCCGGCTGTCCAGTTGCGGCTGGTAATGCAGCTCGAACTGATTTGTCTCGATCGCCACCCGCAAGTCGTGTTCCAGCATCAGGCGTTTTACCGCGACCAGGTTCATTTCTGCGGTGAAAAACTGGACATTGTTGCGGCCCAGCGATTTGGCGTGGTACATGGCGGCGTCGGCGTTCTTCATCAGCGCGTCGCCGTCTTCGCCGTCGTCAGGATATAACGCGAGGCCGATGCTCGCCGTCGAATGCAGTTCCTTTTCGCCGATACGGTAGCGCTGGGCCAGCATCTGCAGAATCTTGTGCGCAACGCGGGCGGCGGCCGTGACATCGTCCACGTCGGTCAGCACCACCACGAATTCGTCGCCGCCCAGGCGTGCCACGATGTCGCTCTCGCGCACGTTGTCGCGCAGGCGGCGCGCCACTTCCCTGAGCAAGGCGTCGCCGACGGCGTGGCCCAGGGTGTCGTTGATGGTTTTGAACCGATCCAGGTCGAGGAATATCACCGCCAGGGCGCGCTGCTCGCGACGCGCCGTGGCCAGCGCCTGTTCCAGCTGGCTTTGCAGGCTGAAGCGATTGAGCAGGCCGGTCAGGGCATCGTGATACGCCAAATGGCGGATCTGCGCTTCGGCCGCCTTGCGTTCCGAGATGTCGGTGAAACTGGCGACGTAATGGGCGATATGGCCGCCGGCATCGCGTACGGCGGATATCGACATCCATTTCGGATAGAGGGTGGCGTCCTTGCGGCGGTCGATGATCTCGCCCTGCCAGTAGCCCGTCTCGTTCAATGCGGTCCACATGGCCTGGTAGGTTTCGGCGGGCGTCTGCCCGGAAGCGAGAATGCGGGGGTTGTCGCCGCGAATTTCGTCGATGCCGTAGCCCGTCAGGCGGGTGAAGGCGGAATTCACCGCCAGGATGCGGTTGCCGCTGTCGGTGATGAGGATGGCCTCGCCGCTGTGCTCGAACACGTTGGCATAGAGCCGCAGCGCTTCTTCCGCCTGTTTGCGCTCGGTGATGTCCTGCACGGTGCCGCTGGAGCGGAGCGCTGCGCCTTGCGCGTCGTAGAACGTCTCGCAACGCTCGTTCACCCATTTGATACGGCCATCCGGCATGCGCAGCCGGTGGACGACTTCGTAGGGGATGCGGGTCGTCAGCGAGTCGGTGTAGGCCCGGTCGACGCGGTCGCGGTCTTCCGGATGGATCGCGCTCAGGAATGCCTCGTAGGAGACGTCGAAGGTCGCCTTGTCGACCTCGAAGAGACGGAATATCTCGTCCGACCAGGTCAGCTTGCCGCTGGCCGGATCGAGTTCCCAACTGCCGACCTGGGCGATGCGCTGCGCTGCGCTGAGGCGTCGCTCGCTTTCCTGGAGTGCTGCCTCGGCCATTCTTTTTTCCGTCACGTCGATGCCGATGCTGACCATGAAGGCCGTCTCGCCGCGCTCGTCGAGCAGCAGGGTATTCGACCACTCGATCAGCCGCCTGGTCCCGTCCCGGGCAACCCAGTAATTGGTATGCGATGCGCACAAGACATGCGGATTGCGGGCGAGGGCATTGAATGCCTCCTTGTGCACACTTTCCCGTTCTTCCGGCGTCAGCAGGAAATCCCAGACAAAACGTCCCTCGGCTTCCGCAAAGGAATAGTGCGTCAGCTTCTCGCAGGCGCGATTGAAGCGGCGGATGCGTCCTTCGCGGTCGAGCACCAGCACCAGGGCTCCGGCCTGATCGAGAATCGCGCCCTGCAGCGAGGATAGTTCGCGCAGCTCCTGCGAGCGCGCTTCCACCTGGGCTTCCAGGTTATGGCGGGTATCCGCCAGGGCGTCGGTCATGCGATTGATGGCGCGGGCCAGCCGGTTCAGTTCATCGATCTTTTCGTGCGGTGCCCGCTGCGACAAGTCGCCGGCAGCAATGCGGTCGACCACCCCGGTGAGGCTGCGGATCGGGCGCGACAGCCCGCGTCCCAGAAAATAGGCCGCAATGCCGGACAGCAGCAGGAAAAATCCCAGCGCGAGACAGGTTGTCCGGCGCAGCTGCATGGCCGGCGCCAACGCCTCGGCGGTGTCGATCTTCACCACCATGCCCCAGTCCAGGGCGGGCAGATAGCGCCAGGCCGCCACGTTTTCGATGCCAGCGTAGTCGCGAACGATGCCGCGGCCGCGATCTCCGGACAGCACTTTTTGCATTGGCCATGGCGTCTCCTGGAGCGGCTTGCGGTAGCGGTAGGCAGCCTCCCGGACATGTCTGAGCGGGGCGGTGTAAACAGCGTCGTTTCCGTCTTTCTGCACCAGCACCGTTTCGCCGGTGCGCCCCAGGCCGGTGCGGTCGGCCGTCACCGATTCCAGCCTGCTTACATCCAGCTGCAATGCGAGCGCGCCGGCCACCATGCCGTTTTCCAGCAGCGGCACCACCAGAAAGGCCGCAGGCTGGTTTCCGGACGGCGGATAAAGCGCAAAAGAACTGAGATGGGGCTGCTGGGTTTGCACCGCCTGATCGAATCCTTTCGCCAGCTGGGTGTCGCGATAAGCGCCGTGTTTCAGGCTGGCGCCGGTATCCGGCTCTTGCGCGATCGAAAACACCACGTTGCCGGCCTTGTCGATCAGCAGCAGGTCGTAAAAGCCGTCGGCTCCGTAGGAGGTACCCAGGCTGTCGCGCAAGCGCTGTGCGGCGGCCCGGTAGGCGGGGGCGTTCAGACCGCCCGCGTGGAAGGCGCGCTCCAGGGCGGCAAGGCCGTTGCGGATGACGTTCCTCTGGCTGAGCTGTTTGGCGTCCGCCAGCCGTTCAGCCATATAGCTGTCGATTTGCTCGGCTTTTTTGTCCGCGATCGTGGCCATGTTCGCCAGCACGGTTTCGCGCAGCGACGCTTCGAACGAGGCCAGATAAAAAGCGGCCAGCCCCGCCAGCGGCAGCACGGCCACCAGCAGATAACTCGCCAACAGGCGAACGGAGATGGGAAACGCGCCTATGGCCGGGCTCCGAACGGTTGCGGCAGCTCTTGCAGTGCGGATTGCGCGCCGGGGACAGTCGTCAGTATGAGGACAACAATGACCATGTGAAGATAATGGACACTCATCTTTGCGATTGTAAACTGGAGAGCGAATCTGTCTATGGATTCGTTGGCAGCTTTTTGTTCTATATGATTTTTTCGACGGCTGAGCGCATGCGGACGAAAAAAAGCGGCACCCCCAGGATGCCGCCTTCGCCTGAAATTCGGGAAATCACTGGATCGCCAGTTTCCTGGCCGAACTCACCGCTTTCTTCGGCAGGCTCAGTTCCAGCACGCCGTCGCTGTATTTGGCCTGGGCTTTGGCTTCGTCCACGTCGTGTGCCAGAGTGAAGCTACGCACCACCTTGCCGCTGTAGCGTTCCGAACGCAATACCTTCTCATCCTTTTTCTCTTCCTTTTCCACCTTCGTCTCGGCGCTGATCGAAACCTGGTTGCCGTCGATGCTGACGTGGATGTCCTCCTTTTTCACACCAGGAATGTCGGCGTGAACGGTATAGGCATCGTCGTTCTCCTTCACGTCTATCTTGATTTGCATCTGGGTTTGCCCTTCGAAGGCAACCGGGCGAACGAAAAAGCCCTTGAACAGGTCATCGATGTCCTCAAACGGATCGATACGGGTCAGGCTGAATGGGTCGTAACGGGCAAGCTTGCTCATGGGTTTCTCCGCATCTGAATAGTGGATGGATGGAAAAAACGGCAGTTACCTTGCCAACTGCCTATCCAACCCTAGATCATCGGGAAGGCAAATCAAGACCGGGGGCGCCGTCGTCCCTCACAGCCGGCGGAGCCGTGGCGGGCTGCAATTGCCTGGTGCAAAGCCTCGATACGTGGCTGCGCAAGGCGCCCGGAGTATGAAAGTGGTTCTTTCCTGAGCCTAGTGTCGTGACTCAGAAATATCGCAACATGAAACGGCGTCTTTTTCCGCATGGCGGCGTTGCTCGTCGTTGCCATAGAGCCGGCTATGTCGCCTCCTCGCGCCTTGCCCTGCGAAAAAATCCATCCGTTTCATTACGTC
>NZ_JANJXQ010000069.1 GCF_024708915.1 Thiobacillus sp. | reverse complement strand
CGCCGCGCCGAAATCCTGCAGGTCGGCCGGCGCCATGCCGTGCGGCCAGTCTTCCGTCGCGACGAATTTCGGCGTCGACGCCAGCAGCACCAGGCGCGCGATTTTGTGCGGATGATCGAGCGCCGCGCGCATCGCCACCTGCCCGCCGAGCGACCAGCCGAGCAGCGTCGCCCCCTCCGGCAACTGCTGTGCCAGATCGTCGGCCCAGCCCTGCAGGGTGTTGTCAGCCGCGGCATCGCGTCCGCCGTGGCCGGGCAGATCGAACGCGCGCACCTCGAAAGCGGCCGCCAGCAGCACGGCCAGCTCGTCGAACACGCGGGCATTCATGCCCCAGCCGTGCACCAGCGCGAGGACGGGTTTAGACGATTGCATGCAGCGCCTCGACCAGCTGCGCGACATCGTCCGCGCTGTGCGCCGCCGACAGGGTGATGCGCAGCCGCGCTGTATTGACAGGCACCGTCGGGGTGCGGATCGCGGCCACCAGCAGACCGCGCTGCAACAGGCTTTGCGACAGCCGCGCCGCATCGGCATTGCTGCCGATCAGCAGCGGCTGGATCGGCGTGTCGGACGGCATCAACGCGCCATGTTTCAACCCGGCCAAGCCTTCACGCAACTGCGCGACATGGCCGCGCAGGCGCTCGCGCCGCACTCCGCCTGCCTCGATCTGGCGCAGGCTTTCCAACAGACACGCGGCCAGCAGCGGCGGCGAGGCGGTGGTGTAGATGTAGGGGCGCGCTTTCTGGATCAGCCAGGCGATCACGCCGGCATGCGCCGCGACCGCCGCACCCGCCACGCCGGCTGCCTTGCCCAGGGTGGCCAGATAGATTACGCGGTCGCTCGCCCGTGCGCGGTCGCTGAGTCCGCCGCGGCCGTCGTTGAGTACGCCGAAGCCATGCGCGTCGTCGAGATAGAGCCAGGCGTCATGGCGTTCGGCCAGATCGAGCAGCGCATCGACCGGCGCGGTGTCGCCGTCCATGCTGAACACCAGGTCCGAGACAATCATCTTGTCCTGCGCCTTGCTTGCCGCCAGTTGCCCTTCGAGCTGGACCAGGTCGTTGTGCCGATAACGGGTGAAGGCCGCGCCGGACAGCTGCGCGGCGTCGACCAGCGAGGCGTGGTTGAGCTTGTCGCCGAACGCTTCGCTGCGGCGCCCGAGCAGCGCAGTCAGCACGCCGAGGTTAGCCATGTAGCCAGTGGAAAACAGCAGCGCTGCCGGCTTGCCGACGAAGCGCGCGAATGCGGCTTCGAAGTCCTCATGCAAGCGGTGGTGGCCGGTGATGAGATGCGCAGCCCCGGCGCCGACGCCGCATTCATCCAGTGCCGCATGCGCTGCCTGCACCAGCGCCGGATCGGCGGCGAGACCGAGATAGTCGTTGCTGCAGAACGAGACGACGCGCTGGCCGTCGATCGTGACGCGGGCGCCCTGCGCGCCGTCGAGCAGCGGGCGGCGGCGCTCCAGATGATCGGCCTGCAGCGCCGCCAGCCCGTCCTGCAGACGGGTCAGCGCGGCGTGCGTCACAACGGCATCAGGCCCAGGCTGTCGAACAGGCGCTGGTCGCGTTCCCACTCCGGATTGCCGGTGGTGAGCAGCTTTTCTCCGTAGAAGATCGAGTTGGCGCCGGCGAGGAAGCACAAGGCCTGCACCGCGTCGCTCATCTGCTGGCGGCCAGCCGACAGGCGCACGAAGCTCTGCGGCATGCAGATGCGCGCGACCGCGATGGTGCGCACGAATTCCAGCGGCTCGAGCGCCTCGGTGCCGGCGAGCGGCGTGCCCTCGACCTGCACCAGCAGGTTGATCGGCACCGATTCCGGCTGCGGGTCGAGCGCCGCCAGCTGCGCGATCAGCCCGGCGCGCTGGGTGCGCGATTCGCCCATGCCGACGATGCCGCCGCAGCAGACGTGGAGGTCGGCCTGGCGCACGCGCTCCAGCGTGTCGAGCCGGTCCTGGTATTCACGGGTGGTGATGATCTCGCCGTAGAACTCGGGCGCGGTGTCGAGGTTGTGGTTGTAGTAGTCGAGCCCGGCTTCTTTCAGCTGCTCGGCCTGGCCGTCCTTCAGCATCCCCAGGGTAGCGCAGGTTTCCAGGCCCAGCGCTTTCACCTCGCGCACCATGTCGAGCACCGGTTCGAGATCGCGCTGCTTCGGCCCGCGCCACGCCGCACCCATGCAGAAGCGCGAGGCGCCGGCCTTCTTGGCGGCCCTGGCCGCCTTGAGCACGTCGTCGAGGTCGAGCAGGCCCTGCTTTTCCACCCCGGCGTCGTAATGGACCGACTGCGGGCAGTAGCCGCAGTCCTCGGAACAGCCACCGGTCTTGACCGACAGCAGGGTCGAAAGCTGGACTTTGTTGGGATCGAAACAGGCACGATGCGTGGTCTGTGCCTGGAACATCAGATCGGCAAAAGGCAACGCGAACAGCGCGTCGATCTCGGCTACCGAGCGTCGCACAGGCGGGTGGGTCAAATCATTCATTAATCGCTACCTCGATGGTCATGTCCTGCCATGGCTCGCGCGCGGCCTTGTAAATATCCAGCAGCGCCCACGGCACGATGATCAATACCGCCAGCCCCAACACCAGCATCAATCCCTGCCAGCCGTCGAGCAGGCCGTAGATCGCCGGGCCGATCACCATCAGACTGCCCATCACACCGTAAAAGCGGTAGCCTGCCCACTTGTTGTAATGCGCGGCGCGCGAATTGGGGTGGTGGGCGATGCTGGCATAGACGAAAATCGACGCGCCCAGCCAGATCATCACCGGCGGCAGCGACAGCACGAAAGGCAGAAACCCGATCTTGTGGCTGGCCAGCAAGCGGCCCAGCAGCAGTGCGGTGATCGATAACGTCAACGCCACCACGGTCAGGATGTTGAACAGCTGGGCGGCAAAGCGGGAAGACGAGGCAGAAATGACGCGTTTGGCTTTCATGGCGGGGATTTTCGGGGGCGCCGACCCCGCTGTCAAATTCGGAGCGCGGCAGAATTGAACATCCGCTTATTTTTTAATCGATTCATCCCGCCCGCCTGCCTGCTGTGCGGCGGCCACTCAACGCACGCGCTATGCCCCGAATGCCACGCCGATCTGCCCTGGCACCGCCAGCCGCAGTGCCCGCGATGCGCCACCCCGACCCCCGACGGCCAGCTGTGCGGCGCCTGCCTCAACCATCCCCCCGCATTCGATCGCTCCGTTGCGGCGCTGGCTTACGCCTTTCCGCTCGACCGCCTGATCCCGCACCTGAAATACCACGGCCGGCTTGCCGTTGCGCCGGTACTGGGCGAGTGCCTGGCCCGCGCCGTGGCATCCGCCCCTCGTCCCGACCGGCTGATCGCCATGCCGCTGCACACGAAACGTATCCGCGAGCGCGGCTTCAACCACGCCAGCGAAATCGCACGCGAGACGGCAAAGCGGCTCCGGCTTCCACTCGATGCCGCCAGTTGTCGGCGCATCCGCGACACGCCGCCGCAAATGGGGCTGAAGCACGCTGCGCGGCAGCGTAATGTGCGCGGCGCATTCGCGTGTTCGGACAGCATTCGGGGACTGCATATCGCGCTGATCGACGACGTGATGACGACCGGGACCAGTTTCGACGAACTGGCCGCGACGCTGAAGCGGGCCGGCGCGCGCGAAGTGAGCTGCTGGGTGGCGGCGCGCGCGCTGCCGCCGGGCGACCGCTTTCAGCCGTAGATTTCTTCCACCGCGAAAATACGCCGGTGCTCGCGCATGGCATAGCGATCGGTCATGCCGGCGATGTAATCCGCCACGGCACGCGCGCCTTCCAGCGACTCGCGCGCCTGGTGTTCGGGCGGCAGCAGGCGGGCGTCGCCGGTAAACGCGGTATAGAGGTCGGTGATGATGCGGCTGGCCTTGGCGCTCATCCGCGCCACCTTGTAATGGCGATACAGATGGCGCAGCAGGAAGCGCTTGAGTTCACGGTGCTCGTCGAGCAGCGCCGGGCTGAATGCCGCCAGCGGCGGCGCCGCGCGCACTTCGTCCAGCGTCTGCACGCCGCTGTTTTCGATGTTGATCCGCGTCGTGCTGACCAGGTCGAGGATCAGCGTATTGATCATGCGGCGCACGGTTTCGGTCACCACGCGGCGCCCGTTCAGCGTCGGGTACAGGCTGCGCACTTCGCTCTGGTGGCGCGCGAACAGCTGCACTTCCGCCAATTGGTCCTCGGTGATCAGGCCGGAACGCAGACCGTCGTCGACGTCGTGGTTGTTGTAGGCGATTTCGTCGGCCAGGTTGGCGATCTGCGCTTCCAGCGAAGGTTGCCGCTTGTCGAGGAAACGGCGCCCGACATCGCCGAGTTTTTCGGCGTTGCCCAGCGAGCAGTGCTTGAGGATGCCCTCGCGTGTCTCGAAGGTGAGGTTCAATCCGTCGAACCCGGCATAGCGTTCTTCCAGCAGGTCGACCACGCGCAGCGACTGCAGGTTGTGCTCGAAGCCGCCGTGTTCGCGCATGCAGGCATTCAACGCATCCTGCCCGGCGTGGCCGAACGGCGTATGGCCGAGGTCGTGCGCCAGCGCCACCGCCTCCACCAGATCCTCGTTGAGGTTCAGCAGGCGGGCGAGGGTACGGCCGATCTGCGCCACCTCGATGCTGTGGGTGAGGCGGGTGCGGAACAGGTCGCCCTCGTGGTTGACGAACACCTGGGTCTTGTATTCCAGCCGGCGGAACGCGGTGGAATGGATGATGCGGTCGCGGTCACGCTGAAATTCGGAGCGCGGCGCAGCCGAGGGCTCGGAATGCAGCCGCCCGCGGGATTGACTGGAATGTGCTGCGTAGGGTGCGAACGACGGTTCCATCAAATCCCTTTCAGCGCGGCGCGCTCAGCACGCTGCTCAGCACATCGGCCGGCACGTCGCCGGTGATCGCCGCCTCGCCCAGCTTTTTCAGCAGCACGAAACGCATTTGTCCGCCCTCGACCTTCTTGTCGTGGCCCATGTATTCGAGATAACGATCGACACCGAGGTCGGGCGCCAGGTCGGGCAGCCCGGCAGCCCGGATCAGCGCGCGGGTGCGTTCGACGTCGGCCCCGGAAATCCAGCCCATCTGTTGCGAGGTCTGTGCCGCCATCACCATGCCTGCCGCCACCGCCTCGCCGTGCAGCCAGTTGCCGTAGCCCATGCCGGTCTCGATCGCATGACCGAAGGTGTGGCCCAGATTGAGAATCGCGCGGATGCCGCCTTCGCGCTCGTCCTGTCCCACCACCTGCGCCTTGATTTCGCACGAACGGTAGATCGCATGGGCGATCGCTGCCGGGTCGAGCGCGCGCAGCCTGCCCATGTTCGCTTCCAGCCAGGCGAGGAATTCCGCATCCCAAATCAGGCCGTACTTGATCACCTCGGCCAGTCCCGCCGACAGTTCGCGCGGCGGCAGCGTCTTCAGCGTGGCGGTGTCGGCCAGCACCACTTTCGGCTGGTAGAACGCGCCGATCATGTTCTTGCCGAGCGGATGGTTGATCCCGGTCTTGCCGCCCACCGACGAATCGACCTGCGACAAGAGCGTGGTGGGAATCTGGATGAAAGGCACGCCGCGCTGGTAGCTCGCCGCCGCGAACCCGGTCATGTCGCCGATCACCCCGCCGCCAAGTGCAATAAGGGTCGTCTTGCGTTCGGCCCGCTGGCGCAGCAGCGCATCGAAAACCAGATTCAGCGTCTCCCAGTTCTTGTAGGCCTCGCCGTCCGGCAATATCACCTGCGCCACCGTCACGCCTGCGGCTTCCAGCATCGCCTTCAGCGGTGCCAGATACAGCGGCGCCACCGTGGTGTTGGTCACGATCATCGCCCGCTTTTGCGCAAGGTGCGGCAGGATCAGTTCGGGCCGGCTTACCAGGCCGTCGCCGATGTGGATCGGGTAGGAGCGGTCGCCGAGGTCGACGGTAAGGGTTTGCATGGGAAACCGGTCGTGAATGGAAAGGGGCGCCACATTGTAACCAAAGGCCACCCCGACTCAATCCAGAACGCACCCCACAGGCCGCCCCCCTCCAGCCGAGGCCGCGGGATTGCGGCATTCAATTTGGGATATCCTGTAAGTGTCTATATGCGCCCGACCGCCCCCCCCATCCTTGCAGCGACCGAAACCATGAACTGTCACCTTTGCGGGACAGAAACTGCGCAATACTTCGATACCCAGGTGCTCGGCGGGCACGCGGCACGCTACGCTTATTGCGCCGACTGCGACCACATTTTTGCCGACAGCCCAGACTGGCTGGACGAGGCCTACACCGAAGCCACCGACGCCGCGGACACCGATACTGCTAGCCGCAACGTGCTGACCGCACTGCGGCTCGCCGCCCTGTGCCATGTCGGGCTGGGCGAACGGGGGAAAGGTGTGTACGTCGACGTGGCAGGCGGCTATGGATTGCTGACCCGGCTCATGCGCGATCTCGGTTTCAATTACTTCTGGTCGGATCGCTACGCGCAGAACCTGTTCGCAAGGGGCTTCGAATATCAGCCCGGCCTGGGCGCCTGCCAAGCCGTCAGCGCCATCGAGGTGCTCGAACATACCGTCAACCCGCTCGAGTTCATCCAGCAGGCCCTGGCCCAACACCAGTCCGACACCTTCATCTTCACCACCGAGACCTTCCCCGACGGCTGCCCGCCGCGGCCCGGCCAGTGGGGCTACTACGCGCTGGAAAGCGGACAGCATATCGCCTTCTTCTCGCCCCGCGGCCTGACACGACTGGCCGAAAGGCTGGGCATGCACTATTTTCCGCTGGGACGCATCCACCTGTTCAGCAAGAAACCGCTGCCCCGCTGGCGGCTCAGGCTGGCCAGCAACAAGTTGCTGATCGTGCCGCTCGCCCTGTATGCGCTCGTGCGCCTCGGTTCCCGGCGCACGAGCGACCAGCAATACCTCAGAAGAAAAAACTGCTCCGCTCCGCCCCATGCCTGACCGCATTCTCCTCGTCTCGCCCGCTTCGCCGTTTGCGCCGCAATCCGGCGCGCAACAGCGCACTGCGCTGCTGTACCAGGCCTTGCAGACGCTGGGGCCGGTGGATGTGCTGCTGCTGGAACCGACGGCCGGCGCCAGCCGCCTGGCCGCGCCCAAGGACGGGGTGCGCGCCCACGGATTCTGGCGCCAGCGCCCGCTCGGCATCGGCAAGTTCGAGCCTGACGCCGCGCTGAACCGTATCCTGCAGGCAGCAGGGCTCGACCTCGGCGAATACCGGCTCATCGCCAGCCGCTACCTCAACCCCATCTCCAAGCTGCGCATCCCGCCGGGAGTGCGCACCCTGGTCGACCTCGACGACTGGGGCTACCACTATGCGCCCGCGCGCCTCGATCTCGCCGCACGGCTGAAGTCGGCTTACGCCCTGAGGCTGGCCACCCGGCAGCTGCCGCGCTTCGATGCCTTCTTCTTCGTCAGCGCACGCGACCAGGCCAAGCATCCGGACTTGCACTCGACCATCCTGCCGAACATCCCCTTCGATCCCCCGGCGCAACCTTATCCGCAAGCCGACAGCAAGATCCTGCTGTTCGTCGGCTCGCTGTGGTACGGCCCCAATCGCCAGGGCATCGACCGTTTCCTGCAGCGCAGCTGGCCCGCAATCAAGCAGGCGCAGCCGCAGGCCCGGCTGCTGCTGGCGGGCGCGGCATCGCCCGCGTTGCGGCACGGTTGGGAGGCCCATCCGGACGTGTCCGCCCCCGGCTTCGTCGACGATCTCGCCGCGGCCTATCGCGACGCCGCCTTCACCATTGCCCCGATCCATTCCGGCGGCGGCACCAACATCAAGATACTGGAATCGCTGGCGTTCGGACGTGCCTGCGTGACCACCCCATACAGCGCCTCCGGTTTCATGGACGGCCTTGCCGACGCGGGGCTGGGCATTGCCCGCGACGACGCCCACTTCACCCGGCTGTGCCTCGACTGGCTGGACGACCTGCCGGCACGCGCCAGCGCTGCCGAATACGGCCATGCCCGACTGCAACAACACTACACGCGCGACCTGTTCGCGGAACGGGTGGCGCAGCTGTCCGCGGCCTGTCTGCACGCGCCGGCGACGCCATGAGCCTCGGACAGTCGCTGATCGATCCGGCCATCATCGTCCACCACGCCCTGCGGGTGTCCTGGCCCCTGCGCCGGCTGCGCGCCGCGGCGCCCCGGCCTGGCGTGCCGCAAGCGCTCACCCGCTACGCGGTCATTGCCGGCGACGCCAGCGATCCGTCCGGCTCGCTGGGCGATATGGCCATGTTCAGCGCCCTGATGCAGGCGCTCCGCGCCCGCACCCCCGCTGCCACCTTCACTATCGTCGGCGCGCACGACCACCGCATCGCCGTGCCGGGAATCGGCGAGGTCCCGGTGGTCGCCGCATGGAACGGCACCGCGGGCGCGGTCGCATTCGACCGGCTCATTCGCCAGCACCACGCGCTGTTCGTCATGGGCGCCGATATTCTGGACGGCAAATACGGTGCGGCTCTGGTACAGCGCATCGTCGGCTACTGTAACCACAGCGTGCAGCTCGGCATCCCGGCCACCACACTGGGATTCAGCTTCAACCGCCAGCCGCGGCGTCCCGCCGTGCATGCCCTGGCCAGACTGCACCCCAAGGTCACGGTCAACGTGCGCGACCAGCCTTCGCTCGACCGCTTCGCCCGCATCGTCGGCATCCCCGCCAGCCTTTGCGCCGACAGCGCCTTCCTGATGCCGCCTGCCGACGACGCCGATCCCGAGGCCGAAGCCTGGATCGCCGCCATGCGCGCCACGGGACGCATCCCCGTCGGCGTCAACCTGAATGCCCACGCGCTGGCGCCTGCCATCGCCCAGGCCGGCATGGACGCGCTCATCGCCCATATCGCCAAGCTGCTCGGACGCGCCGGCGAGCAGTTCGGACTGGCCTACATGCTGATCCCGCACGATCTCAAGCGGCAATCGGCCGACGCCGTCATGCTGCAGGCACTCGCCAGCCAACTGCAGCAGCGCGGCTTCCCGCATCTGCGCTATACCCCGGTCGAGCGCCCCGACGAGATCAAGCGGCTAGCCGGTCTGCTCGATCTCGTCATCACCGGCCGCATGCATCTGGCCATCGCCGCACTCGGCAGCGCCACGCCCACCCTGTCGATCGCCTATCAGGACAAGTTCGAGGGGCTGTACCAGCACGTCGGCCTGTCGCCCGAACACATCCTGTCGCCCCTGCAATGCCTGGGCGACGAACTGCTGACCCGGATCCATCACGCCTGCGCGCAAAGGCACGACAACCGCGCGCGCATCCGCGCCCGCCTGCCGCAGGTGATGGCGCTGGCCAGCCGCAACCTTGACCTGGCTACCTGTTGAGCGCACAAACGCAGCACCGTCATAGCAAACAAAACCCGGGGGGGGAAACGATGTTTGTTCGCAATATCCGCGAGAAGCACGAGAACGGCGAGTACCGGGTACAAGCCGACGTCGAACTCGAAACCCGCAATGTACGGGAAACCGTGTATTTCTCGGTGCCCTCCAGCCAGGCCCATTGGATACGCCCCGAGCCCAATGCCTTCATGGTGGGCACCGCCATGGCGGCCATGTGGAACGGCGAGGCCCGGCTGGAAATCGAAGGCGGGGTCGACCCGCAGCTCGGCTCCAGGCTGACCATGGCCATGCGGCTGATGGCGCACTGGCATCACAGCCCGCTGCGCCCGCCGGAGATCCGGGCGCCTGCGCGTACCCATCCGCTGCCGGACGTGCCCCGCTCAACCACCGCGCTGTTTCTGTCCGGCGGCGTGGATTCCCTGTCTTCCCTCTACTGGAATGTCAGCCAATACCCGGCGGGGGATCCGCGGCGGGTGGGCGTTGCCTTCTTCGCCCACGGCCTCGATGTGGGCGACCCCAACAAGCAGGACCGGCCTGACGTGTGGGAACTCGGCATCGGGAAGCTGACCGCCCTGTGCGAGGAGCACGGGGTGGAACTGGTGACCATCAAGGTCAATCTCAGGAACCTGGCCAAGAGCTGGCGTTTCTACGCGAAATGGCAATTCGCCTCGCTGCTCGCCGCCATCGCCCACGCGGCCAGTTCGCGCATCCATCGCTGCATCATCACCCCCGACAACGTGCTGGAATACATCCAGCACCCGCATGGTTCTCACCCCTGGCTGAACAGCTATTACGGTGCCGATTTTCTCGAAGTCACGACCGGCGACATGGAACAGTTCAGCCGCCTGGAAAAAATCCGCCAGCTGTTGTCATGGCCCGCTGCCCTGAATTCGCTCAGGGTATGCTGGGACACCCCGGCCATCCCCGAGGGCCACCTGAATTGCGGACGCTGCGCCAAGTGCGTGCGCACCATGCTCGAATTCATGGCCTGCGGCCAGCTCGCGCAGACGCAGGCATTTCCACGCAACGAGGTAACGCCCGACATGCTGAAATCCACACACATCCGTTCACATGTCGAGGTGGAGTATTTCGCCGAGCTGGTCGCGCCGCTGGAGGCGATCGGGCGGCACGATCTGGCGGCCACGGTCAGGCGCAAGCTGTGGCTGTTCCAGACCGAGCACGCGCTCGGGCTCAACCGCCTGCGCCCGTATGCCAAAAAACTGCTGGGGAGAAGCTGACCAGGTGTCCCGGCTCCCGGCTTTGCCCGTGCCACGAAACAAACCGGGCATGATGTTTGCTGTAATGTTCTGCCATTTACTCCACTCGACACACCGATCCGCTGGCATGCCCGTTTCGTTCACCCACCTCATCACCCCGTTCGTCTGCGCCCCGGACAGCGAACACGGCATCGCCTGCGCCAGCCTGGAAACCGCGCTTGAGAATGCCCGCGGTGCGGCACTCGAGGCGAAGCCACTGACACACATATCGATGGATCACCGCGACATGCAAACCGCATCATGAATCTGGGAGCAAGCATCCGCCACGGCGCCAAGTGGGTCTTCATCGGCAACACCGGCAGCCAGATCGTCAATTTCGCACTGGGGCTGATCCTCGCGCGCCTGCTGATGCCGGCCGAGTTCGGCATGGTGGCGACCATCCTGATCTTCACCAACCTCGCCGGCTTCGTCGCCGGCGGCGGCATGGGGCAGGCGATCGTGCGCGCCAAGGAAGCGACGAAACGCGACTTCGACCTGCTGTTCACCCTGCAAAGCCTGATCGGCCTGATCATCGTCGGCTTCTTCTTTGCCGTCGCGCCGGCGTTCGGCCGCTGGTACGGCGATCCGCTCTATGCGGACATGCTGCGCGTGGCCGCGCTGTCCTTCCTGATCCGGCCGTACTTCAACGTGCCCAGCAACATGCTGCACCGCGACATGCGTTTCAAGGCCAAGACCGCGGTGCAGCTCACCAATCTGTTCGTCTACAACGGCATCGCACTGTCGCTGGCCTGGAAAGGTTACGGCCCCTGGAGCCTGATTCTGGCTGGACTGTTCAGCGCCATTGCGGGCGCTCTGCAGTTCGCCTGGTATGCCCGCTGGCGGCCGGGCCTGTGCTTCGATTTCGCGCGCGCGGGCGAACTGATGCGCTACGGCCTCTTGGCATCGAGCAACAACATCGTGGGCTATGTCCGCAGTCAGCTCCCGACCTTCATCCTGTCGCGCAGCATCGGGCCGGCCGGCGTGGGCCTGTACAACAAGGCCGAGAGCCTCGCCGGCCGCCCGCACGGCTTCATCACCGGCTCGGTGTACGAGGTGCTGTTCCGGGCGCTGGCCAAGGAACACGACAATCTCGATACCTCGCGTTACCTATTCTTTCGCAGCCTGACGCTGGTCGCGGTCTACGCGCTGCCTTTCTACATCGGCTTCCTGTGGCTGGCCGAACCGCTGGTGGTGATGCTGTTCGGTCATCGCTGGGCCGATTCGGCCGCGCCGCTGGTGATCCTCAGCCTCGCCGCGCCGTTCATGATCGTGGAAAACCTCTCCGGCGCCGTGCTGGCGGCCCGCAACTGGCTGGACAAGGAACTGGTCGCGCAGATCATCATGATCGCGGTCGCCGGCACCGGCATCGTCCTCGGCCTGCCCTACGGCATGGAAGGTGTGGCCGCCGGCATGGCGCTCGCCCTGCTCTACATGAGCATCCACATGTTCTGGTTGGCCAAACAGTGCCTGCAGGCGCGCTGGCGCGATCTGGGCCGCGCCTTCGCGCCGGCCCTGCTGCTCAACGGCATCCTCGTCGCCGCGCTGTGGCTGGTCGACGCCAGCCTGCCGGCCGCGCTCCGCTCGAACGGGCCGCTGTATGTGATCCTCATGGCGGCGTCAGGCGGGCTGGTTTATGCACTCGCATTTCTGTACCTGCCGATCCCGGCGCTCGCCTCGGAATCCGCCCGCTGGAAAAGCAAACTCAGACTTCCTCTCTCCACCGCAACATGAGCCGGATCGACCCTCTCTCCCGTTTCCTCCATCGCCAGGCCGGCCAGCACGGCCCGGTGATGCTGATGTATCACGCCGTCACGCCCGGCACCGATCGCCCGGCCTGGCCCTGGGCGGTTTCGATGCGGCAGTTCCGCGCACAGCTCGATTTCCTCGCAGCCTCGGGTTACGCCACGCCGACCATGGCCGAGCTGGCCGAACCTGGCCGCGTCTGGCCCGGCCGCACCGCCGTCATCACCTTCGACGATGGCTACGTCGACAACCTGGCCGCCTGCGCAGAACTCGAACAGCGCGGCATGCGCGCAAGCTGGTTCATCGTATCGAGTTCGGTCGGCCGCCCCCCCGGCTGGCCCGACGACGGCCGCCCGGCCGGCCGCATGCTCAACGCCGCCGAACTGCGCGACATGCACGCCGCCGGCATGGAAATCGGCTCCCACACCGTCAACCACGCCCGTCTGACCGGGACGGACGACGCGCAACTGCAACGCGAGCTGGTCGACTCCAAGGCCGCGCTCGAAGACCTGCTCGGCGCCCCCGTCCCCAGCTTCGCCTACCCCTACGGCGCCTGGGACGCACGCTGCACCGCGGCCGTCGCCGCGGCCGGCTACGCCGCCGCCTGCACCACCCGTACCGGCTGGGCGCTGCGCGACAACGACCCCTACCGGCTGCGGCGCCTGACCGTGTTCAACACCGACACCGCCGGCAGCCTCGCCCGCAAGCTCTATTTCGGCAGCCACGACGTGCGCTGGCGCGACATCGCACGCTATACCCTGCGCCGCCTGCGGCGCGTCTGACCGCCCATGCAGCCCGCCGTTTCCATCGTCATGCCCTGCCACGACGCGCTGGCCCACCTGCCAGCCAGCGTCGGCAGCGTGCTGGCGCAGCATTTCGATGACTGGGAACTGATCGCGGTCGACGACGGCTCGCAGGACGGCACGCTCGCCTGGCTGCGCAGCCAGGCCGATCCGCGCATCCGCGTGCACAGCCAGACCAACCAGGGCGTCAGCGCGGCGCGCAACGCCGGGATTGCCGCGGCGCGCGGCGAATACCTCGCCTTCCTCGACGCCGACGACACCTGGTCGCCGGATTTTCTGGCGCGCATGCATGCGGCGCTCACGGCCGCGCCCGCAGCCGCGCTGGCCTATTGCGGTTGGCAGAACCTCGGCCTGCCGGGCGGGCAAGGCGAGCCCTTCGTACCGCCGGATTACGAGAACGCGGACAAGGCGGCGACATTGTTCGCACGCTGCCGCTGGCCGATCCATGCCGCGCTGGTGCGGCGCAGTGCGGTCGAGGCGGCGGGCGGCTTCGATCCCCACCTGCGCAACGCGGAGGACTACGCGCTCTGGCTGCGCGTCGCCGTTCCGGAGCCCATCGTGCGCGTGCCCGAGGTGCTCGTCTATTACCACTTTCACGGCGGCGCGCAGGCCTCGGCGGACAAGGCCCGCGCCGCCTTGCAGCATCTGCTCGCGCAGCGGCACTATCTGGACGCGCATCCGGCATTCCGCGCCCGGCTGGGCCGGCGCCAGGTGCGCGAACTGACCCTGGGCACCCTGCTGGCGCAGGCCTACGCCAGCTACTGGAAGCGCGATCTGGCGACGGCGCGCCGGCTGTTCCGTGCCGTGATGCGGCGGGGTTATGGCACACTCCGGGACTGGACCTACATGCTGCCCGCGCTGCTGCCCGAAGCCTGGCACCGCGCGCTGCTGCAAAGACGAGACAAGAACAAACCGGTATCTCATGGATAGTTTCGACCCCACGCTCATCTCGGTCGTGATGCCGTGCTACAACGCCGCGCCTCATGTCGAAGCGGCGATCGCCAGCGTGCTCGACCAGCGCTATCCGCGCATCGAACTGGTCGTGGTGAACGACGGTTCGACCGACGGCTCCGAAGCCATCCTCGAACGCTTCGCGACAGCGCACCCCGACCGCGTGCTCGTGCTGCATCAGACCAACAGCGGCCCCTACGCGGCGCGCAATCACGGCCTTACGCATGCGCACGGCAACTTCATCGCCTTTCTCGATGCCGACGACACCTGGCATCCCGATGCGCTGCGCCGACTCCACGACGCGATGCAGGCCAGCCACGCCGACGTCGCCTACTGCGGCTGGCAGAACGTCGGCGAACTGGCGCTGAACACCCAGCTCTACATTCCGCCGAACTACGCCGCCGAGGACGCCGCCGCGCTGTTCCTCAAGGCCTGCCCCTGGCCGATCAACGGCGTACTGATCCGCCGCCAGTTGCTCGACGCGCTGCGCGGCTTTTCCGAACGGCGCCCCACCGCGATGGACTACGACCTGTGGCTGCGCATGCTCGCCGCCCAGCCGACGGTCGTGCGCGTACCCGAAGTGCTGGCGTATTACCGCCACTACCCGCGCGGCGCGGCGCATATTCCACGCTGGCGCCAGGTATTCGACGCCATCGCTGTGCGCGAGGATTTCGTCCGCCATTATCCCGAACAGGTCGCCCACCTCGACCGCGCCGAACGCGACGCCAGCCTCTACGGCTCGCTGCTGCCCGAGGCCTACCGCTGCCACTGGCGGCGCGACCTCGACTCCTCGCGCCGGCTGTTCCGCCGCGCCGCGCGCAAGGCCGACTGGAAGGCGCGCGACGCCAAGTACATCCTGGCCAGCTTCTTGCCTGCGTCCCTGTTCGATTCGCTGATCCGGATGGTCGACGCCCGCCGCAACGCACGCGACTCGCTGTGACTTCATGCCCACCCTTACCGTCACCTTCTGCACCTTCCGACGCGCCGACCGGCTCGACCGACTGGTCGCCGCCCTGCGCGCGCAGGACTGCCCGATCCCGTTCGAGATTCTGGCGGTCGACAACGCCAGCCCCGACGACACGCTCGACGTGCTCGCCCGGCTTCAAACTCTGCCCGGCGCGCCGCTGCGCGTCGTCACCGAACATGCGCCCGGCATCGTGCCGGCCCGCAACCGGGCGCTGAGCGAGGCGCTCGACCGCGACATTCTGGTTTTCATCGATGACGACGAGCTGCCGGAACCGGGCTTCCTGCGCGCCGCTTGCGACGCGATCGTGCGCGAAGGCGCGCAATGCGTGGGCGGGCGCATCGAGATCGACTTTTCGCCGCACCCACGTCCCGCCTGGCTCGACGACGAGATCGCGGGTTTTCTCGGCCGGCTCGACCACGGCGATGCGCCACGCTGGATCGAGAACGACACGATGCCGGTGTGGAGCGGCAACACTGCCTACGCCATGAGCCTGTTCCGCACCTACCCCGAGCTGCGCTTCGACGCGCGCTACAACCGGGAGGGCGCCGACGTCGGCGGCGGCGAGGACGCCGCAATGCTGCGCGCGCTGCTCGCGTTGGGCGCGCGCATCCGCTACCGGCCCGACATGGCCGTGCTGCACGCGGTCGACGCCTGGAAACTGACGCGCGGTTATTTTCTGAAACTGCACTACCGCGCCGGGCTGCGGCAAGGCCAGTTCCGGCTGCCGGATTTTCCGCGCACGGTGCTCGGCATTCCGCCTTTCCTGCTCGCCCAGTTTTTCCGCCATGGCCTGAAAACGCTCGGCCTGCTGCCGGCCGGCCAGGCCGCGCTGGTCCGTCAGGCCATGAACGCCGCCAACGCGCTGGGTACCGTCATCGGCTACCGCCGCCGCGGCGCCCCGTCCTGACCCCCTCAACCCTTTATGCCGATGACTCCGCCAACCGCCCCCCAGACCGGCCCCGTCTTCATCGTCGGCGCCCCGCGTTCGGGCACGACCATGCTGCAGTTCATCCTCGACGATCTGCCCGGCCTGTCGATGCCGACCGGCGAATCGCATTTCATCGTCCCGCTGCACCGCAACCAGGCCGCCTATCCGGACGTCGCCACGCCCGCGGGCATGCGCCGCCTGCTGCAGACGCTGCATGATTTCAACGCCGAATTCCTCGATACCGACCTGCATGGCGTGAAATTCGACGTCGAGGCACTGGCCGCAGCCTTTCTCGCCGAAGGCCGCGCCAGCGTGCGCGACGTGGTCGCGGGCATCTTCGAGCACAACGCGCGCGGCCAGGGCAAATCCCGCTGGGGCGACAAGACGCCGTATTACGCGCTGCATCTCGATACCCTGCTCGAATGGTGGCCCGACGCCCGCTTCATCCATCTCGTGCGCGACGGCCGCGACGTGGCGCTTTCGCTGTTCGGCCGTGCGCACGACTTCAGCGCCTACAACATCTACTACGCCGCGCAGTACTGGCAGAAATACGTGGACGTCTGCCGTGCGAAAGGCCGCGCCCTGCCGCCGGGCCAGTATCTCGAACTGCGCTACGAGGACGTGCTGGACGACAAGGACGCGGCGATACGAACCGTTTGCGCCTTCCTGGGCGAACAAGCCCCCGCAGTCGATGCAAGGGCACAGGCTATGCAGTCCGATGCACTGCGACAACTCAAGACCGTCAAACAGGACAATCAGGGCAAGTGGCGGCGCGCGCTGAGCCACTGGCAGGTCCGGGTCTTCGAGAGCGAAGCCGGGCCGACGCTGGCCGACTGCGGCTACCCGCTGGAAACCGCGCCGCGCCGCCTGCCGCTGCCGCTGCGCGCCTTCTACCGCTTGCACAACGCGCTGTCGATCCGGCTGCACCGCTGGCGCGGACGCAACCGCAGCAAGCTCAATTTCGTCGTCCCGCCCGCCTCCACTTCCGCCTCGCCCAAGCCATGAACGCTGCCGTCAGTTTCACCGTCAACGTCTGCAACTCGGACGCGCCCTATCTGGAGCCCACGCTCCGGCACATGATGCGCCAGTTGAATTTCCCCTTCGCCGAGCGCATCGCCACCTACGATCCCGGCCGCCAGGAAGGTAAATACGCCGAGCGCATCCAGGGCACGCAGAGCGAGGTCGAGCGCATCCTCGACCGCCTGCTCGCCGACGGCGTGATCGACCGCGTCGACGTGGTGCCCTGGACCGAGGACGAACAGCAGCGCATCCTGCAGAAATACTTCGGCGGCCGGCAGGTCGACCTCAAGGATTTCTCGGGTGCGCCCATCTACCAGTATCTCTACGCAATGGACGCCTGCCGCGGCGATTATCTGTTCCATGTCGACTCCGACATGCTGTTCTACCGCGCCGGCGAGCGCTCATGGATATACGACGGCCTCGACCTGCTCGCGCGCGAAAGCCGCGTCGTCGTCGCCACCCCGCAGGGCGGGCCGCCGCAGGCGCGCAACTGGCTGGAACGCCTGACCGGCCGTTCGTTCGAGCCGAAGCCGAAAAGCGACTGGCACCGCGCGGATTTCGTCTCCACGCGCTATTTCCTGATGGACGTCGCGCGCTTCCACGCCTGCCTGCCGCTGGAGCAGGCCAAGCCCGGCGAGCCGCTGGAAAACAGCTTTTCCCATACGTTCGCGCGCAAGGACTATGCGCGCTGGTCGATGAACGGCTACGCGCACTGGGCGATCCACCCGTGGCGCCACGACGCAAACTACGTGCGCCATCTCGACGACCTGATCTGGGCGGTGGAGAACGGCCTCTACCCTTTCAGGCGCACCGGTTTCCAGTGGGACATGCGCACCGAGGGCGAGCACATCGAGGAATGGCTGGCCGTGTTGCGCAAACACGGACGCGGCTGGGGCTGAACCGTACGCCATGTCGCCCGCCCGCCTCGCCGTCGTCGTCTGCACCTACAACCGCAGCGCCTCGCTCGTCGAGACGCTGCGCTCGATCTACGCCTGCGGCTACGCCGGCGACGAAATCATCGATGTGCTGGTGGTGGCCAACAACTGCAGCGACGACACGCTCGCCCGGCTGGCCGATTTCCGCACAACGCATCCGCGCACCCACCTCGCGCTCGACTGGATCGAGGAACCGCAGGCCGGCAAATCCCATGCCCTGAACGCAGCCATCGCACACACCACGCACGAGGCGCTGTGCTTCATCGACGACGACCAGACGGTCGAAGCCGGCTTTCTCGAACATCTGATCGCCGGTATGCGGGCCCATCCGGACGATGCGATCTACTGCGGCCGCATCTGGCCGGCCTGGGACGGCAGCGAACCGTCGTGGGTGCATGCACAGGGCGAGTATGCGATTCCCATCCGGCCCTTCCCCGAATTCGACCTGGGGCCGGATTCGTTCGTGCTGGCGCCGCACGAGCGTTATCCCAGCGGCGGCAACATCGTAGTGCGTCGGTCGGTGTTCGAGACCATCGGCGGTTTTTCTGTCGAACTCGGGCCGACCGGACACAATCTGGCCGGCGGCGAGGATCACGATTTCCTCAAACGCGCCACCGCCAAGGGCTGCACGATCCGCTATCTGCCCGGGATGCGCCAGCTCCATGCGATCGACGCCGAGCGCATGAGCACGCCCTACACCCTGCGCAAGAGTTTTCTGCGTTCGCGCGCCAATTTCCTCATCCGCCGCGACGAACGTCGTCCCCGCCTCTACATGCTGCGCAAGATCCTGGGGCACTTCGGCAGCGCGGTCTTCACCCTCAACGGCGACCGGCGCTTCTTCTATCTGGTGCGGCTGGCGGCCAGTCTCGGCGAACTGACCGGCGCGATCGAAAGCCTGCGCGGCCCCGGCCGCCGTGCCACGCTTTCGCTGCCGCCCGACCGCGGCATGCTGCAGGTCGAGATGCTGGGCGTGGCAACCGTGGCCTGCGCGCTGATCGCCTGGTTCGTGGCCGGCGACGCGCGCTGGGCCGGCCTGCTGCCGGCGGCGGCGGTGGCCGGCATCGGCGCGCTGGCCCTGCTCGCCAAGTCGCTGCTCGATTTCACCCAGACCGGGCCGCGCATCCGCGAGGAGGTGCTCACCCACTACCGGCGCTACACGCTGTATGCGCTCGCCCGACTCACCGCCTGGGCCTTCGTGCTGATGCTGTTCATGGGCGGGATCGGCGTGCTGCTGTATTACATGCTCGCCACGATCCTGAATCTCGGCTGGTCGGGCGGGCTGGCGCTCATCGCGGCGCTGCTGGGTGTGCTCGGCGGTTTCGGCCTGCAGTTCGTCCGCACGCTGCGCTACAACCCCGGCCTGTTGGTCGCGTCCATGCATTACCGCGCCAGCCGCCTCTACCGGCTGTGGCAGTTCATGACGCCCGCCCGGATCGGCGCGCTGCAGTGGCTGGCCGTGGGCAGCGCGGCGACCCTGTTCGTGCTGGCGAGCGCAGCGCTGGCCGAGGCTGGCCGCCCCGGCGCCCTGATCGCGCTGTGGGCGGCCACGCTGGGCATCGTCGGCGCGCTGGCCTGGGCCGCCTGGCAGCCGGCGGCCCGGCCGTTGCGCAGCCGCCCGCCCCGGGCGGCGGACATGCCCCCCAACATCCTGCTGATCGGCTCGGACACGCTGCGCGCCGACCGGCTGGGCGCGCTCGGCTACCGGCGCGCGCTGACGCCGAACATCGACCGATTGGGCGAAGCGGGCACGCTGTTCGCCAACTGCTACGTGCCGTGCGCACGCACCGCGCCCAGCCTGATCTCGATGCTGACCGGCACCTGGCCGCACACCCACGGCATCCGCGACAATTTCGCCGGCGACGACGACACCCGGCTGCGCATCGACGCCCTACCGACGCACCTGAAGAAAGCGGGTTACCGCACCGCGGTCATTTCGGACTGGTGCGGCGCGGACATGGGCAAGTATTCGTTCGGCTTCGACCACGTCGATCTGCCCGACGACCAGTGGAACCTGAAGTACCTGATCCGGCAGGGCCCCAAGGATCTGCGGCTGTACGTGTCGCTGTTCATGCACAACCGGCTGGGCCGGCTTTTGCTGCCCGAGATCTACTACCTGGGCGGCGTGCCGCTGACGCAGCCGCTCGGCGGCCGCGCGCGCCGCCTGCTGTCGCGGCTGGCGGCCGGCGACGCGCCCTTCCTGCTCAACGTGTTCTATTCCACGACGCATCCGCCGTTCGCCTCGGAGTGGCCCTGGTACACCCGCTATACCGATCCCGCCTACGCCGGCGAATCGAAATTCGCGATGGCGCGACTGACCGATCCGTTCGAGATCATCCGCCGCCAGGGCGCGCCGCGCGAGGAGTTCGACCTCGACCAGATCGTCGATCTGTACGACGGCTGCGTGGCGGCATTCGACGACGAGGTCGGCAAGATGCTCGCCCACCTCGCCGACTGCGGGCTGGCCGACAACACGCTGGTTGTCGTCTATTCCGATCACGGCATGGAATTCTTTGAGCACGACACCTGGGGCCAGGGCAATTCCGCGGTGGGCGAGGCCAGCCCGCGCATCCCGCTGGTGATCCGCGATCCGCGCCGCCCCGCGCGCGGCCGGATCGACAACGTGGTGCGCTCCATCGATCTCGCGCCCACCCTGCTCGAACTCGCCGGGCTGACGTCGCCCGCCGGGCTGGACGGGGTGTCGCTGGCGCCCTGCCTGAAGGGCGACGCGGACTGCCCCGACCTCGACGCCTTCAACGAAACCGGCATCTGGATCGCCGACATTCCGGGCCTGCAGGAATCGCATCTGCGCTATCCCGACCTGCTGGAACTGATGGAAATACCGGACCGCGAACGCGGCACGCTGGCGATCAAGCCCGAGTACGACGGCATCATTCTCGCCGCCAAGGACCGCATGATCCGGCAGGGCCGCTGGAAGCTGGTGTATCAGCCGCTGCGCGACGGCCACGCGCTGCGCCTGCACGATCTGGCGGCGGACCCCACCTGCCGGTACGACGTGTCGGATGCGCATCCGGACGTCGTCGCAGCGCTGTGGCCGCGCCTGCGCGCCTTCATCTGCACGCCGGACGGCAACGGGGTGCCCGTCGGGGATCAGTCAGGGCAGAACCGGCAGTAGGGATTGGTCGGCGAGCCGATCTTCGGCGCCGTCGTCTCCGGTGTTTGCGTCCTCTCCGGTGTTTGCGTCGTCTGCGCCGGTGCGGCCTCGGCGGGCTGTGCGGCGGTCGCGGCTGGCTCGACCGCTGGCGGGGTCGCGGCCTCGGGCGGCGTCGCGGCCTGGGTCGGTTCGGGTTTGATCGGCTCGGGATAAGGCAATTTTCCGCCCAGTTCGGTGTAGCGGCGCTGCAGGCTGCGCGTGCCGGGATTGTGGCGCAGGCCCTCGGTCACCGTTTCCAGCGCCTTGGCGCGCTGTTTCTGCGTCTCGTACAGATCGGCCAGCGTCATCCAGGCGCGCGGCAGTTCAGGGTTCTTTTCGATCGCCTGGTTCAGGTTGGCGATGGCTTCACCCGGCTTTTTCTGCAGCGACAGGGCAACGCCGCGATTCATTAGAATTTCCGCGCGCAGGTAGAAACCGGGGCTGGCATGCGTCAGCACGTAATCGAACTCGCGCACCACGGCACCCAGCGTGCTCTGCCTGTCCTTGGCGGAAGATATGCCGTAGGTACGGTTGAGAAAATTCAGACCGGCACAGTAGTGGTGGATGTGGTTGAAATCGCCCCCCAT
Source organism: Thiobacillus sp. (assembly GCF_024708915.1). Next base: position 9,400 of record NZ_JANJXQ010000069.1, on the reverse strand, counting down.
GTTTGCCCGCCAGGCCTTGAAGGCGTCCGAGCCTTCGTTGAAGCGCGCGCCGCAGTAGGCCGGCAGCGCCGCCATCTCGGCCGCGGTGGGCGCCCATGCGGCCTGCGCGGCTGGCATGGCGAACAGGGCCGCAAGGCCGGCCAATCCGATTGTTTTCGACAGGGTCATGTCCCTCTTCCTTCCGATTCAGGCAACAGCGCGCGATGCGTCCAGGCTCGACTGGATCTCGCGCAGCGCCAGCCAGTCGAACAGGGTATCGACGCCCCGCCATTCCAGTTTCAACACATCGCGATAACGCGGATAAAGCGCGCGCACGTGGCGCGGTAGAACCTCGAAGCCGGCCGGCTGGATCGCCCGGCCCAGCATCCTGTTCTGGTAGCCGCGCACGCTGTAGCGCACGCGGCGGCGGAAATACTTCTTCCACTCGCGCGGCAGCCAGGGCGACACCGAATCGAATTCGAAGCCGGCCTCGCGCGCGACGACCACGCGCGCGTCGTCCCAGCGCGTGTCGCCACGTAGATCCCATTTCAGCATCGCGCCCACGAGCGCGTCTTCGCCGATGGTGCCCACAGGCATATGGATGCCCTGCGCGCGGATGCGTTCCACGAACGATCCGCGCAAACCGTAAAGATTGCCGGCCACGCCCCGGTCGCGCAGCATGTCGCGCCGGAAGGCCGCGACGCCGCGCCCGCTCATCGGCAGCGCCGAGACGCCGTTCGCATGCGCTTCGCCTTCGAGCGTGCGCGCCATGCGGTCGAGCGCGCCGGGCGTGGCGCGCACGTCGCCGTCCATGAAGAAATAGACCGGCCGGCCCGCCGGCGCGGCCTCGTGGACGAAGACGTTCCAGGCGTTGGCCTTGTCGCCGACGACGATGGGAACGAGATGCACGTTGGGGTGCGTCCGCGCGTAGTCGCGCACCCGCGACTCGGTCGCGTCGGTGCAGGCGTTGGCGAGGACGTAGCAGGCAGGCGGCACGGCGGACGCCGCCTGCAGGCTGTCGAGGCAGGCGACGATGTTGCGCGCTTCGTTGTGCGCGAAGACGGCGACGGGCCACGGAGCGGATGCGTTCATAGTCGGAAACTATGCCTGATCGGCGTGCAGTTGTCTGGTCTTGGCGGCCACACGTTCCCAGGCGAATTCGCGTTGCACGCGCTGCAGTGCGGCGTCCGCCAGCGCCGCGCGCCGCGCCGGCTGCGCGATCAGCACGCGCAGACCGGCGGCGATCGCGTCGACCGAGCTGCCGTCGACGCGCAGTCCGGTGACGTCGTGCAGGACCGCCGAACCGGTGCCGCCCGCCTCGCCGGCCAAGCTGGTGCGCCCGCAGGCCGCGGCCTCGATGAACACCATGCCGAAGCCTTCGTTGTCGCCGTCGATGTCGCGGTTGGGCATGACGAATACATCGCAGGCGTTGAACCAGCGCGGCAGATCGGCTTCGGCGACCGCGCCGATGCGGTGCACGGCCGACTGCAGGCCGCATTCGGCGACGAGGCCGTCGAGATGGGCCGCGTCCTCGCCGATGCCGCCGATCACGTAGCGCACCGGCAGGCCCTCGGCGCGCAGACGGCCCACCGCGCGGATCGCCTGATCGAAGCCCTTGCGGCGCGACAGCCGGCCGACCGAGAACAGCAGCATTTCGTCCGGCGCGATGCCGAGCCCTGCGCGCAGGCCGGCCGTGTCGAGCCCGGGGCGGAAGACCGTCACGTCGACGCCGGGATAGACGACCGCGATGCGCGCCGCGTCCACGCCCATCTCCAGCAGGGTCGCGCGCGTGTGCTCGCTGTTGGCGACGACGCGGTCGGCATGCCGCAGGGCGAAGCGCATCGCCTTGTACTTGCCGCCGCGCCCCCAGGTCGTCAGTTCCTCGCCGTGCGCGTAGAGCGTCACGGGGTGGAACGTCAGCCGCGCGACGGCCCAGGCGACCAGGCCCTCGGGCAGGGCGCGGAAGGCGTGGATCGCGTCGAAGCGGCGTGTCGCCGCCAGCCGCAGCGACTTGAAAAAAAAGCGCGCGTACATCGCCAGCGACTCCGGCCGCAGCCAGGGCACCCGCCGCAGATCGAGCCGGTGAATCGTGTTGGGATGCGCCGCGTCGACGGCCGCCGCACCCGGCACGTCGGCCGTGACGATGTGGATGTCCTTGCCGCCCAGCCGCTTGTAGACCTCGGCCGCCCACACGGCCGTGCCGCCCTTGGTCGGCAGGAAGAGCTCCGACAGCACCAGCAGTTTCATGCAGCACCTTTCAGCATCGACAGCACGTCGCGCACGCCGCGCCAGCCCGGCGCCTCGATCAGGCTGGGCAACACCGCGCGCGCCGCCGCCGCGCGCCGGCCCTGTTTCGCCAGCGCGCAGCCGAGGTTGTAGCGCGCGGCCCGCATGCGGGCCGCCACGCCCGTGCGCACCGGCGCGGGGAAATTCCGCGCCAGCCGCACCAGATCGGTCAGCGTGCGCACGTTCTCGCGTTGCGCGGCCACCGGATCGCGGCGCGTGGCGCTGCCGGGGTGGATCAGATACACGCCCAGGCTGGCGCAGACGACGCCGATGCGCCGGCTGGACGCGACCAGGCGGGTGAGGAAATGCACGTCTTCGCACACCTTGAATCCGGTCGGATAGCCACCGAGCGCGACGAAGCGCACGCGCGGCACGGACAGCGTGTGGGTGTCGCCGAAGTGGTCGGCGACGAAGGCGGCGAATTCGTCGGCGGTCTCCATCGTGACCCGCGTCCGGCCGGCGGCCTTGTCCAGCAGCGCGCGGCCGGAGGCGTGCTGCGCCATCGAGGTGCCGAGCAGTGCGCCTTCGGGGTCGCGGTATTCGTAGTCGCCGGTGAGAAAATCGAGACCGGCGTCTTCGGCGATCCATTCGGCGTGCAGCCGGAGGCGATCCGGTGCGTACCAGTCGTCGGCGTCGAGAAACGCCAGCCAGTCGCCGCCTGCAGCTGCCGCACCGGCGTTGCGCGCTGCCGCGACGCCGCCGTTGTTTTGCCGGATCAGGCGCACGGCGCCGCCGAACTGGCGCGCGACCGCGGCGGTGGTGTCGGTCGAGCCGTCGTCGACCACGATGATTTCGTGCGCCGGCCAGCTTTGCGCGCGCACCGATTCGATCGCGCGCGCCAGCGTGGCCGCGGCGTTGAACGCGGGAATGACGACCGAGAAACGCGGCGTCACGCCGTCCGCTCCAGCCAGGCCAGCGGCAGCGCCAGGCCGCTCAGCTGTGCCGCCCGGCGAAAGCGCGGAATCTCGTCCAGGCGCGCACGCCAGGCGGCGACGCGCGGCCGTAGCCGGGACTCGATCCAGGCCGGGTCGCGCTCCCGCACGGCGCGCGCCAGTTCGAGCGGCGACAGGAAGCGCAGGCCGGGACAAGCGGCGAGCGCGGCGGTCAATCCCGTTTCCAGGGCGGCGAGGCTGGCGTCCGGCGCCTGCAGGAAATTGAAGCGATGGGTTTCGACCAGGCAGGCGCGGCCCTGCCGGGTGCGCGCCAGCAGGCCTTCCAGCAGCCGCTGCGGCGGCTGACCGAGCGCCGGCTCGAAATACACGTCGCGCACCAGATAGGTTGGCCCCGCGGGCGCCTGCTCGCCCGTCAGCATCGTGGCATCCACGCAGTCCGGCTGCCCCCTGGCGTTGCGGCAGGTGGCGCGGCGGCCCGGCGTGATGACGGCTTCGATTCCAGCCTGCGCCCAGGCGGCCTCGACCGTGTCGTTCCAGACAAAGGTGGTGGCGACCGCGACCTGCGGCGCGTTGCCGAAAACGGCCCGGTAGCCGGCGGCCTCGGCGGCGGCGGCTTGCCCGATCGCCGCCGCCGCCAGCGCGCGCGACGGCAGGGCGGAGGCGTCGACCCAGCGGCTTTGCAAATGCGCGGGCAAGTCCTCAGTTGCGGCGGGCTCGACTGCGGTGAGCCAGGCGCGCACGTCCGCATCGGCCTGTGCGGCGGCCAGCAGTGCCGGCGGCCAATAGTGGCACTGGCCATGCAATTGCGGCGCAAACACGCCCGCTTCGATGCCGTCCATCATCGCTGCCCGGACGGCATCGAAGCGAGCATCGGCAAGCGTCAGCGCGTGGTATTCCGTGCAGCCGGCCGCGGCGATGCGCGCGCCGTCGGGCACGTCCAGCACCACCCCCAGCGTCATCACGGCCGGCCGCCCGCTGCGATCGCGCACGCGCTGCAACGACGCGGCCAGGCGGCGCAATGCGTCGGCCTGCGCCAGCGGCCCGGCCCCCCAGTCGTCGCTTTCGACGATGAGCACCGGCTGGCGCAGCACCGGCTCGCGCCAGCGTGCGGCGAGCGGCACGGCAAATGCCAGCAGCACGCCCGCCCACACCAGCAGCAGCATCGCGAAAATGAGCGCCGCTGCCATCATCGATAGCCCATCCGGGCGGCCACCTCCGCCACCTGCGGCAGCACCCGCTCGATTTTTTCCCGATTGCGGCCGTCCTTCCATTTGTCCAGCCGGATCTCGGAAAAGGCGTTGTAGGGGATGTCGAGCACCTCGGCGCAATGCGCCTGCAGGCGCGCATCGAAGGCCAGCCCGCAGCCTTCGAACAGGCGCCGGAAAGTGGCGACCGGGTCGCGCAGGAAATCCTCGTAGAACACCTCGACCCATTGCCCGGCGGGCACGTGCGTCCGGGCGTCGAGGATGGCCTGATTGATAGCGGCATACTGAAATGCGGCGACCTCCTCGACCGGCGCGTTGACGTAGTCGCGCCAGCCCTCGGCAAGAAAAAAACACCACTCGCGCAGCTGCCCGTTTTCCACCGCCACTTTCGCCGGCAGGTCGTTCGACCAGGTGGCGAATTCGTCCGGCTTCTTCCAGCCCTCGATCAGCGAATTGAGGTTGTCGCCCGGGCTGCGCTTGACGAAGACGAACACGGCATCGGGAAACAGCGCCTGCAGATAGCGCACGCACAGGCCGTTCTGGTTGTTCTTGTCGACCCAGCGGTGGCGGCCGGTCCAGCGGTAAAAGTAGCGGCTGACGGCAGCGCGGTCTGCCGGACCGGCATCGCCGGCGTCCAGCCCGTGGGTATCCCAGTTCTTGTCGGCCAGCGGATGCAGGCCGGTCCAGTAATCGTGGGTTTCGCGTTGCAGGCTGCCGATTTCGCGCGACTCGGACAGGGTCTTGTAGACCAGCGTGGTGCCCGCGCGCGAGCAGCCGACCACGATGATGGGCCGCTCCGCCGGGCGCCGCGACACCCCCCAGCGCACCCCGCGCAGGCCGCGCCGCATCCGGCGCGCATGAAACACCAGCGTTTTCGTCACCTTGTCGGAAAATTCATTCAAACTCATGCGCTATCTGTCGTTATCAATCGGATGCCCGGGGCACACAGGATTCGTGCCAGGCAGCAAGCTCGTTTATATTGGCGGACATTATCCCGTATCACGCAGACACAACACACCATGGATGGCATTTTTGGCTGGCTGGGCGATCACGGCGCCCATCAGGATCTGATCCGGCACATGGGGCGCGCGGCCTGCCTGTCGCCGGAGGGGCTGCTGCACCAGCACAGCAGCCAGATGCTGGGGGTGGCAGCGTGTTCGCGTTTCGGCAAGGCCGACATTCACGTTGAAAACGGCCTCGCCGCTGCGCTCTACGGGCGCCCGCATTTTCTGGACGACGAACTGGCGCTGATCGCGCGCGACCAGAATCCGGCCATGGCGGTCGCGTACGGCTGGATCCGCTTCGGCGAAAAGCTGCCGACGCTGATGCACGGCAATTTCGCTTTCGCGGTCATCGAGCCGTTGAAGAAGAAAGCCTGTCTGGTGCTCGACCGCGTCGGCGCCGAACGCCTGTGTTACGCGCAACGCGGCGGCCACCTGGTGTTCGGCAGCAGCGTGCAGAACGTGGCCGCCCACCCTGCCGTTGGGCGAACCATCGATCCGCAGGCGATTTACGATTATCTGTATTTCCACACCCTCCCCGCACCGCGCAGCCTGTATCAGGGCGTGCACAAGCTGCTGCCGGGGCAGATCGTCACTCTGAAAAACGGCGCGCTCAGCAGCGGCTTCTACTGGCAGGCGGACTACGCCGCGGTCGACGCCGATTTCGACAGCCACCGCCGCAGCTTTCGCAGCATCCTGGACCAAGCGGTGCGCGATGCCGACGCGCCCGCCACGGCCGCGTTTCTCTCCGGCGGCACCGACAGCTCCACCGTGGTCGGCGCCCTCACCGCCGCGCGGGGCGCCGCGGTCGACACGTTTTCCATCGGCTTCGACGCCGCGGGATTCGACGAGATGGAATACGCCCGCTGCGCCGCCGAGCGTTACGCCAGCCGGCGCCACGAGTACTACCTGAAACCCGCCGATATCGTGACCGCGATCCCCGTCATCGCGCGCGAATACGACGAACCATTCGGCAACGCCTCCGCCGTGCCGACCTACTTCTGCGCCTTGGCGGCGCGCGAGGCGGGGTTCGAGCGCATGCTGGCGGGCGACGGCGGCGACGAAATCTTCGGTGGCAACGTGCGTTACGCCAAGCAGCGCCTGTTCGAGACCTACGCCCGCCTGCCGGCTTTGCTGCGGCACGCGACGATCGAGCCGCTGACGCTGCTGCCGGGCCTGTCCAGCCGCTTCCCGCTTGCCAAACTGAAAAGCTACGTCGACCAGGCCAAGGTCGGCCTGCCGCTGCGGCTGGAGTCCTACAACTTCCTGCATCGCACGCCGCTCGAGCAGATTTTCGCCGCCGACTTCATCGATGCCGTCGACCCTTCGGCGCCGGGCGCCGCGCTGACCGAAGCCTACGAGCGCACGGCGTCGGACCATTACATCAACCGCATGATGCATCTGGACCTGAAATTCACCCTGGCGGACAACGATCTGCGCAAGGTGGGCACCATGACCGAAGCGGCGGGCATCGAGGTGCGTTATCCGCTGCTCGACGACCGCCTGGTAGCCTTCGCCAATCGCTTGCCGGTGGATTACAAGGTGCGCGGGCAAAAGCTGCGCTGGTTCTTCAAGGAAGCCTTGCGCGACCTGCTGCCGGAACAGATCATCAACAAGAGCAAACATGGCTTCGGCCTGCCGTTCGGGGTATGGAGCACGCAATACGCCCCGCTCGGCGAGCTCGTCGGCGACAGTCTGTCGGACTTCAAGCAGCGCGGCTGGATCCGGCCGGCGTATCTCGACCACATGCTCGCCATGCAGCGCGGCCCGCATGCCAGCTATTACGGCGTGATGATCTGGCTGACCATGATGCTGGAGCAGTGGCTGCAGGCCAACGAACACTGAAACGCGCGCCGCCGTGCCGGCTCAGAAATCGGAATAAATGAATTTCTGGCTGCTGCCGCCGAAGACAATGACGGCGAGCACCAATCCCGCGTAGGCCGTGCCGCGCAGCGTGAAATGCAGCGTCTCCCAGCGTTGCAGGCCGTGCTTCAAGCCCCGTTCGATTTGCGGCCCGGCAAGGCCAGCAGCAGCGCCAGCCAGAACGCCCCCCAGGCCAGGCGGCAGACGCTGGCGCGGTCAATGCACGGAGATCAGGATCCCGACCCGATACGGGCCTGGTGAAATTGGCTGGAAGGATGGAGGAAGCGCCCGCTGGCGGCCTGATTCGCGGCGGGCACGGCGCTGTCCAGCACCCCCGAGAATTTTGCCGTCAGCACCAGGACGATCATCAAGTGGTACGGCAAGTCGAAATAGCCCATTCCCAGGAATGCACCGCCTGCGGCATAGCCGACCAGGCTCACCTGGATCATGGCAGCCAGATCGGAAGCCCATTTCCTGTCGGGGTCGTGTCTGCATCGCGTAATGATCTGCTGCGCCCGAATCCAGGCCATCACGCCCAGCAGCATGAACAGGCCGAACCCGATGAACCCCTGCTCGCCCATGATTTCGAAATAAATGCTGTGCACGTCGCGCACGTTGAACGGGTCGGGCGCGTACTGGCGGAAAACCGGCGGCCGCCACATCTCGAAGCCGCCGCCGGTGATGCGGTCTTTCGCCACATTGAACGCGGTGTGCCAGGCGTTGATCCGTCCCTGTGCAGACTGGTCCTCCTGATAGGTATTGATCGTATTCATGCGGTCGTACCATTCCTGCGGCATGACCGATGCCATGATGCCCACGGCTATCGCCATGTAAATACCGGTGACGATCTTGTTGCGGCTTTTCAGCCACAGGAACAGCCCCATCGCCAGCATCGCCACCAGGCCGCCGCGCGACTGGCTGCCGACCGTAGCGACGCTGGTCAGCACCATGGCGCTGGCCAGCCCGATGCGGACCCACTTGCGGGTTTCCTGCAGATGCAGATAGCGGATGAGCGGAATTGCCATCACCAGCGCCAGCGCCAGTTCGTTGTTGCCCGCGATAAAGGTTTCCCCGGGGCCCTGGACCCGGTAGGCGCCGCCGTTGAGGATGGTGAAAATTCCGCCCTTGACGCCATAAAAACCGAACGACAGCGCGATCACCCAGATCATCCAGTGCAGCTTGTGGCGATCGGTGATGATGAGCGCCGTCAGGAAGATCATCAGCTGGATCTTCCATACCTTGTCCCACTGCAGCCAGGCGGAATCGGGATAAAACGCGAAGAAGGTAGTGAACAGCATCCAGCCGATAAAGATCAGCAGGACGACGGTTTCCCGCGTCCATGGCATCTCTTTTTTCTCCTTGGACGCCATGAAAGCCACGATGGTGACCAAACCGACGATCATGGAGAACGGCAGATTGTAGGCGAATCCCCACGCCAGCCGGTGCGGATTCATGTAGCCCAGCCACGACCACAGCAGGATGCCCAGCCAGGGGCGCTTGAAGACGAAAGGAAGCAGGCCGAAAATCAGGCCGGTAATGAATAGGTCTCTCATGCGGATCGGGTTTTCTGCGCCATCGGTGAAATCGTGATGTCCGTCATATTCATCATCAGGGCATCGGCAAGGTATTCGGCATTCAGAGTACACAATTGCGGCGCATCGCGCAGGGCCTGCCCGCTCTTCGCCGGGCGCCGATTGTGCCTGATCCGGGCCTGCGGGCGCCGGGGCTCGCGGCGTATCGGCAGTTCGAACCAGGCGGCCGGTTTCATGCGCGCGGTTCAGGCCACGGCTTGCGCCAGCGCGCCGTGCAGGGGGACGTGGCTGACGACGTAGCGGTGTTTGCCCGAGGCTTCCGGCGCGATCGTCTCCAGCAGCTTCAGATCGACGGCCAGCGTGGCGCCCAGGCGCGCACGCAATCCATGCAGGATCGCCTCGCGCGCCGCGTCGTTCCAGCGCGCATCCGGCACCACCTGCACCTCCAGCCGGTCGACCGCGTGCTGGATCAGCTTGAACTGGCCCACGCCGGGGATTGCGCGCAGCACGTAAATCACCGCCAGCGCATGCATGATGCGGCCGTCGGCGGCGACGATGAAATCGGTCTGCCGCCCCACCACCGCGTCCAGCACGGCGAGGCCGCGCCCGCCGGGATCGGCCCGCCCCGAACGCCTGACCAC
>NZ_JANJXQ010000065.1 GCF_024708915.1 Thiobacillus sp. | reverse complement strand
GGGCGCGCGCGTGGTCGAACTGTTGCAGCGGCATGGCCTGGAGGCGATCGACCTGACCGACAATGAAATGGCCAAGCTGCACGTCCGCCACCTGGTCGGCGGGCGCGCCCCCGAGGCCGTCAACGAAGTGCTGTACCGCTTCGAATTCCCCGAGCGTCCCGGCGCGTTGATGCAGTTCCTGCAGAGCATGAGCCGCGGCTGGAACATCAGCCTGTTCCATTACCGCAACCATGGTGCCGACTACGGCCGCGTGCTGGTCGGCATCCAGGTGCCGGAAAAGGAAAAGCCCGGCTTCCAGAAGTTTCTGGACGAACTGGGCTACCGCTATTGGGACGAGTCCCGCAATCCGGCCTACAAACTGTTTCTTGCCTGAAGCTTATTTCTTCAGGCTGCAGCTGTTGATGCCGAACAGACTGTAGGCCGGACAGAACCTGAAGAGTCCGGTCGCCAGCGGCAGCACGCCGACCCAGGCCCACACCGGGCCGTCCATGAGCGCCCAGGCGATGAGGGCGATGCCGGCGAGAATGCGGATGGTGCGGTCGATATTGCCGACGTTGGCTGTCATGGCGGTTTCCCTGGAAAGTGAATACGAAGTCCTCACTATAACGTGCATCCCGCGCCCGGGGTAATGCAGCGCGCCGGGCCGCTCCATGGTGAATTCATCCCAGGCGATGCGCGGCGGCCGCATGTTACCCTCGCGGCATGATTCGGATCGGGGTTTTTCTGCTGCTGGCCTTGTCCGCGTCGCCCGCCTGGGCCGCGCCGGGCGACGCCGCCGTGCTGAAGGCGCAGCAGGCGTTCGCCGCGCGCAAGCTGGCGAATCTGGAGCATGCCGCGCGCGCCGTGCCGGCCGATCATGTGCTGGCGCCTTATGTCGAATACTGGCGCCTGATGCTGGCGAGCCGTACCGACGATGCGCGCATCGCCGATTTCCTGGCGCGCTATCCGGGCAGCCGCATGGCCGAAGCGCTGCGTGCCGACTGGCTGAAATCGCTCGGCGCGCGCGAAGCGTGGCCGCTGTACCTGGCCGAATACCCGCGTCTCGCCAGGCCCGATATCGCGCTTCAATGTTATGCCTACCGTGCCGAATCGGCGCAGGGCAATCGCAGTCACCCGCGCGAGGCGGTGACCCTGTGGTTCACCGGGCGCGACATGCCGTCGGTGTGCACGCCTTTGTTCGAGCAACTGATCAAGGCCGGACTGATCCGTGAGGAAGACGTCTGGCGTCGCCTGCGGCTGGCGCTGGAAGCCGGCAACCCGAGCGTCGCCCGGGTCGTGGCCAACGCCTTGCCCGAAGCCCGCCGCCCGGCTGCCGCGCTGTTCGACCAGGCCAGCCGCGATCCCGCGCGTTTGCTCGATGCCGGCAAGCTCGACTTCAGCCGGCGGGGCGACCGCGAAATCGCGCTGTACGCGCTCGACCAGCTGGCCAAACGCAGTACCGCGCAGGCGGAACAGGCGTTGCGCAGGCTGGCGCCGCGCCTTGGCGAGGAGCAGCGCACCGCCTGGGCGCGTCTCGCCACCTGGGCTGCGCGTCGCCACGAGGCAAGCGCGTTGCCCTGGTTTCAGCAGGCGGGCGCCATGGCGGCCAACGATTTCCAGCGCGAATGGTGGGCGCGCGCCGCATTGCGTGCGGCAGACTGGCAGGCCGTACTGCGCGCGATCGACAGCATGGGTGAGGCCACCCGTGCGCAGCCTGTCTGGCGCTACTGGCGCGCGCGTGCCTTGCAGGCCGGCGGTCAGCGTGCTGCGGCAACGCCGGTTTTCCTGGAGTTGTCGCGCGAATTTCACTACTACGGCCAGCTGGCGCAGGAAGAGCTCGGGCCGGTGATGCAGGCGCCGGCCGTCAACAATGCCAAGACGAGCGGCGATGAGCTTGCTGCGGTTGGCCGTCAGCCCGGCATCGCGCGTGCGTTGGCCCTGAAGGAACTGGGTCTGCGTAGCGATGCCAGCCAGGAATGGAACTGGTCGATCCGCGAGTTTTCCGACGCACAGTTGCTGGCGGCGGCCGAGTTGGCGCGCCGAATGGAATGGTACGACCAGGCGATCAACACAGCCGAGCGTACCCGCGAACTGCATGATTTCGAATTGCGTTTTCTCGCGCCTTACCGCGAACTGGCGCAGCAGGCCGCGCGTGAAAACCAGATCGACGAAGCCTGGGTGTTCGGCCTGATGCGGCAGGAAAGCCGCTTCGTCAACGTCGCACGATCCAGCGTCGGTGCCGCCGGCTTGATGCAGATCATGCCGGCCACGGCGCGCTGGATTGCGCAGCGTCTCGGGATCAAGCGATTTCATCCGGACGAGATGCAGAACCCGGCGAAAAACATTCAGTTCGGCGCGTACTATCTGAAGCATGTGCAAACCAGCCTGGACGGTTCGCCGGTGCTCGCCACCGCGGCCTACAATGCCGGCCCGAGCCGCGCGCAGCGCTGGCGCGACACCCGGCCGATGGAAGCCGCGGTCTACATCGAATCCATCCCGTTTGCCGAAACCCGCGATTACGTCAAGAAAGTGATGAGCAACGCCATCTATTATGCGGAGCGTTTCGGCCAGCCTTCGGTGCTGCTGAAAGAACGGCTGGGCACGGTGCCGCCGCGCAAAACCCCGGCAATCCTCGCCGCCGATCCGGACGTTCCGCTGGAAGTGGAACGGACGGGCGATTAGAATCCGCATCGCCTTATCTACTGAAACGAATCTCATCATGAAGATTGAACGCATCTGCATCCTCGGCGGGTCCGGCTTTGTCGGCACCCATCTCGTCAGCCAGCTCGCCGCGCGCGGTCTGGCCGTGCGCGTGCTGAGCCGCCGCCGCGAAATGGCCAAGGAACTGATCCTGTTGCCGACAGTGGAGGTGGTCGAAGCCGACGTGCATGATGAGCAGGAGCTCATCCGCCACTTCCGCGGCATGGATGCCGTCATCAACCTGGTCGGCATCCTGTACGAAAACAAGGTCGGCCGCGTCGATCTGCCGGGCGCGCGCCGCGGCGATTTCCAGCGGGTCCATATCGAACTGCCGCGCAAGGTCATCCACGCCTGCGGCGAATCGGGCGTGCGCCGCCTGCTGCACATGAGCGCGCTCGGCGCCAACCCGAACTCGCGCTCGGCCTACCAGCGTTCCAAGGGCATTGCCGAAGCGCTGGTGCGCGAGGCCGGGCGGCACCATGTCGAGCACGAAAACTGGTATCTGAACGGCCCCAAATTCATCCACGGACACGGCCTCGACGTCACGATTTTCCGGCCGTCGGTGATCTTCGGCCGCGGCGACTCCTTCCTGTCGATGTTTGCCGGACTGTTGAAGGCCTTTCCGCTGCTGCCGCTCGCCAACGCGGGGGCACGCTTCGCCCCGGTGCATGTCGAGGACGTCGCGCGCGCCTATGCCGACAGCCTCGACAATCCGGCGACCTACGGCCAGACCTACGACTTGTGCGGCCCCAGGATCTACACCCTGCAGGAGCTGGTGAATTATGTCGGCGAAGTGATCGGCAAGCGGCGCCGGGTCATTCCACTGGGCAAATGGCCGTCGTATTTCCAGGCCTGGGCGCTCGAATTCAAACCCGGCAAAAAGCTGATGACGCGCGACAACTACTACGCCATGACGACGGACAACGTCTGCAGCGGCGGCTGGCCATCCGTGTTCGCGTTCGCGCCGGCGGCGCTCGAAGCCATCGCCCCCGAATACCTGCGGGCCGACACGCCGCGCGCGCGCTACGACGCGTACCGGGAAAACGCCCGCCGCTAGTGTCGTGGCTCGGAAATAGGGGAACGGAATGAAACGGATGGATTTTTTCGCAGGGCAAGGCGCGAGGAGGCGACATAGCCGGCTCTATGGCAACGACGAGCAACGCCGCCATGCGGAAAAAGACGCCGTTTCATGTTTCGATATTTCTGAGTCACGACACTAGCAATGTAAAGACGGCATTGGACGCGTGCTGCGCGGCAAAACCCGCCCACCACCATTGGCGTGGAGGTCGGGAATGAGGTCGCGGCCCTTGAGCATGTAGCCAGGCAACGGGAATTCACGAATGGCGACGCCACGCGTGGCATGGGTGGTGGCAGCGGACGCGTCGCAGACGTGCCAGCCTGCCGCCTCCAGCAGTACATCGATATTCCCCCTCGCTTGTTGTTCCGGCTGTGGCGCCAAGACGTCCCCTTTTTGTTATCAGCCGAATCTTCGCATATCGGGAGATTTATCGACTGGCCCGGCGTATGGTTGTTTTGGCTGCTTAGTGCGGTTGGCTCAAACTTTGATACCCCGACTGGCGTGAAGCTTCAGCAGCTTGGCTGCATTCAGCAGCCCCGCGTCCAGGGTGTAGAGGGTTTTTGCGCCGTGATTGCTGGCGATGGCCAGGTGCAGCGCATCGCCGGTCCGCAGCTTGGTGGCAAAGTGCTGGATGTACGCTTTGGCAAGCTCGTAGTCCGCAACGGCGGGGGCCAGAACCTGGAATGACTCGGTCACCAGCTCGTCGAATTGACCGATGGCCAGCAGCGCATCGGGCTCCGCAAGGCCACCCATCCTGACTTCTCGGGCGATCAGGCTTGCAAACTCGACCCGGGTCCAATGGCTGACGTAGAACTCGCCCGTCGGGAGCTTGGTGAAGAAAGCCTCGATTTTCGTGCTGGTGAATTCTTCGAGGATGAGCGGCGCCAGGAAGCCGGTATCGAAATACAGCATCAAAGATCCTCGTCCCGCATGTCACGCAGCAGCTCGGCGCTGGACTTGCGCCAGCGGGGCATGCGGCTGCGGAATTCGGCAAGCGATTTGACGGGTTGCTTGGGTTTTTCGACCGGCGTGATACGGGCAATCGCCTGGCCGCGACGGGTGATAACGACTTCTTGTCCCGCCTCGACCTGGTCGAGCAGGTGGCTCAGATGGGTCTTGGCTTCTGCCAGCGTTACGGTGCTCATGTGACCTCCAGTTGGTCATGCTGTTGGTCACATAGTAGCGCACTTTCGTCAGTGTGCGCTCTGCAGTTAAAGCAGTTGTGACACCTCGAACACCGCATCGATGCCCTGCCCGTTCCAGTTGTATTCGAGATACGCGGCATGCAGGCAGTTTTTCAATACTGCCGTGTTGAAGGCAGCCAGGCATTCGCCGGCGGGGTGGCGCACCGAGGGATACAGAATGCCGCGTACCCCGTCGGACCTGAGTTTTCGCCCGATGCCCTGGGCATGGCCGTAGTCGTCGGGATCGACGATGCGCGGATCGGCCTGGCTGGCTTTGCGCAAATCGGCCACCTCGCCCTTGGCTTTCACGGTGTAGAGCCGCATTTGCAACCGCATCGGCGGCTCTCGGGTGGCCGCCATGAACAGGGCCGCGTGATAGCGGGTTTCGGCGATGGCGGTGTCTGGCTTGCGGGCGCAATAGAACACGCCATAGCTGCCGTCGCTGAAGCGGCTGCCCTGCGGGTTGAGGTGGGTGAAGGCGGCCATGATGCAGGTGCTGCCGGGGCCGAACAGCCGCTCGTCGCGGGGAACCAGATTGATCTCGCCGACTTCGTCGCGCAGGCGGTCGTTGGTCATGGCCTCCAGCGCATAGAGGGCGTCGAAATCCTCCGGGCTGGCAACGCGCTCGAACAGGCCGATGGAAGGAAAACGGCTCGGGATGACGCGCCAGGCCGGGTTCCAGTTCAGGCGCATGGTGGGGTAGTTCAAGCCCAGCCACCGCGGCGGGCGTCGAGATACTGGCGCACGGCCAGCAGGTCGGCGACGTTGCCGCCGAGCATGCGCTCGAGCGCGCTGCTGCCGCCGAAGAGTGGCGCGGTATTGGGCCTTTTCACCCAGGCATCGGCCGCTGCCGTGGCGGGCAACAGCACCTGCAGCGCCTTGTAGATGCCCAGGATGTAGGACAGGCGCTCGAGGGTGTCGCGCTTGAGGTCGGCGCGCTCGGGGGCGGATTTCCACTTGAAGAAGGTGGAGCGGCCAGGGGTGCCCAGCAGCACCATCTGCTCGTCGGTGTTGAGCCCCCAGTCGCGCGCGATGTTGAAGAAGGCGCGCAGGCCGGCGGCGGAAAGGTCGCGGCTGCCGGGTTTGTCGTGGGCCTTTACGGCGTGTGCTGTGTTTTGCATCTCACTCTCCACACCAGTATGTAAATGTACTGATAATGAAAAATTAGTACATTTATGGACTTTTGGCAATGGCGCGTTGAGCCGGATCATCGACATACCATTTCCACCGGCACTTCATTCATGCCTATATGGGGCATGCTCCTACTATTTTGAGGTATGCGCTGTGTCCGCTGTGGATTGCTTCGTTGCTGTGCGCCTTGCAATGACTGCGAAGCAGGCGTGGCGAAAGAACCATCCGCTATTCCTTCTCCACTTCCTCATCCAGCGTGCGCAGATGCGCGAACTTCTCGGTGATTTTGCTTGCAGTCCGCGCGGGCTGGATTCGGTGTCAGGCCATTCAGTTGGCCGACGCGGCTGTCCAGTCCAATATTCTGAGACCGGGAACGTGAGCGAATACCCGGTCAGCGCTGACCAGGGTGCAGTCTTCCGCCAGAGCATGCGTGGCGATGAGCAGGTCCATAGGGCCCAGCGGCCTGCCGACCGCTTCCAGTTCGGCACGCAAATGCCCATAGCGCTCTGCGCAGACGGAGTTCCAGGGGCGGATGTCGATTGCCAGCAGTAGATACTCAATGATGCTACGCAAATCTGCATTGACGGGCCTGCGCGCCAGGCCGAAGCGCAATTCCGCCTCGGTGATGACGGAGATGCAAAAGGGCCGCTGTTCCAGTGTTTTGCTCAGGCTATCCGCCTGTCCTTTGACGAGGGCAGAAACCGCATTGGTGTCCAGCATCAACATGGCACTCATGGCCAGTCGCGCTCTGCGTGGGAGCCGGTGTCGCGCAGATCGTCGAGGGCGTTGAGGTCTTCCTGCGGAATACGGGCCAGCAGCCTGTCGCGCAGCTTGACCCAATCCTCAAATGTCTTGTTGCGTGGACTGAGGATGATGTCGCCTGTATCCGGGTCGCGGCGGATCAGGACCTCGTCCCCTTCGAACCGATATTCAGCCGGCAGGCGCACGGCCTGGCTGCGGCCGTTCTTGAATAGCTTTGCGGTTTGCATGATTCGTCTCCCTCAAGCGATGGTATATACCGTGCTGTATACCACCGGTAAGGCGATAGTTCAAGCCAAACGCAAGACCTCGACACGCTCAGCCCTTCCCTGCCTCCTCATCCAGCTTTCGCAGATGCGCCAGCTTCTCGGCGATCTTGCCTTCCAGTCCGCGCGGGGTGGGTGCGTAGAACTGCTGCTCCTGGAGGTCGTCGGGAAAGTAGCATTCGCCGGCAGCGTAGGCCTCGGGCTCGTCGTGGGCGTAACGGTAGGCGCGGCCGTAGCCGAGTTCCTTCATCAGCTTGGTGGGGGCGTTGCGCAGGTGGATGGGGACATCGTTGGAGGGATTGGACTGCACGAAGGCGCGCGCGGCGTTGTAGGCGACGTAGGCGGCGTTGCTTTTCGGCGCGCAGGCCATGTAGAGGCAGGCCTCGGCCAGCGCGAGTTCGCCTTCGGGTGAGCCTAGCCTCTCGTAGGTTTCGACCGCGTCCAATGCCAACCTCAGCGCACGCGGGTCGGCCAGGCCGATATCCTCGCTGACCATGCGGATCAGCCGCCGGCCGAGGTAGCGCGGGTCGGCGCCGCCGTCGAGCATGCGCACCAGCCAGTACAGCGCGGCGTTGGGGTCGCTGCCGCGCACGCTTTTGTGCAGCGCGGAAATCTGGTCGTAGAAAGCTTCACCGCCCTTGTCGAAACGGCGCAGCGATTGCGCCAGCGCGTTTTCGACGAAGGCGGCGTCGACTTCCTCCACCTGCGAAGTGCGCGCGGCGGTGTCGAGCTGTTCCAGCAGGTTCAACAGTTTGCGGGCATCGCCGTCGGCATAGGCAGCCAAGAGCCTGTCGACGCCTTCGCCCAGCTTCAGGTCGGGCAGTTCCTGCAAGGCTCGCTGCATCAGCTGGCCGAGCTCGTCGGGCGTCAGCGACTTCAGCACGTAGACCTGGGCACGCGACAACAGCGCGCCGACGACTTCGAACGAGGGGTTTTCGGTGGTGGCGCCGATGAAGGTGAACAGCCCGGATTCGACGTGCGGCAAAAACGCGTCCTGCTGCGACTTGTTGAAGCGGTGCACTTCGTCGACGAACAGGATGGTCGCGCGGCCGGTGCTCTGATTCATGCGCGCGCGCTCGACCGCTTCGCGGATGTCCTTGACACCGGAGAGCACCGCCGAGATGGCGATGAAATCGGCGCCGAAGGCCTGCGCGGTAAGCCGCGCCAGGGTGGTCTTGCCGACACCCGGCGGCCCCCACAGGATCATCGAATGCAGCTTGCCGGAATCGAAGGCGAGCCGCAGCGGCTTGCCTGGGCCGAGCAGATGGGTCTGGCCGACGACATCGGCAAGGCTGTGCGGACGCAGGCGCTCAGCCAGCGGGGCGCGCGGATCGTCGCGCGCCGGCCCGGGCACGGCGGCGGGGAAAAGGTCGTCAGTCGCCAATGATGTCGGCGCCCTTGGGCGGAATGAAAATGAAGCGCGACGGCGCGATGGACGGGTTGCGCACCATGCGCGACAGCTTGAGCGTGGTGCGCTGTCCGAAGAAGTCGAACAATTCCATCTGTACCAGCACGTCGCCCTTGAAGCCCATGCGGATGCGCTCGAAGCTGGTGTCCCTGGTTTTTGGCGTGGCTTCCAGCCATTCCAGGCCGTCGGCCTCGCCGGCATTTTTCAGGACAAAGTATTTCTCGATGGCGTCGTCGCCGGCCAGCAGCGCAGCGGGGGTTCCGGCGATGACGTCGCCGAGCGGCTTGACCGTGACCTGATCAAGGTCGGCATCGTACAGCCACAACCGGCTGCCGTCGCCGACGATCGCCTGCTCGTACGGCGTGCTGTAATCCCAGCGGAACTTGCCGGGACGGGCGAACGCCATTTTGCCGCTGGCCTGCTGGGTGACGCGGCCGGACTTGTCGGCGACGGTCTGGCTGAAGTCGGCCTCGGCGGTCCTGGCGCCGGCGATAAAGGCCTTCAGGCGGTCGATGCCGCCAGCGTGAGCGATCATGGGCAGTGCAAGGGCACAGGCCGCGATCGAGTGTTTCAAGCGCAATGGTTTCAAGCCGGGTTCTCCAAAGGGGTCTTGTTTTCAGGCGGTCGAAACGCCCGCGGGTTCCCGCCCAAAACAAAACCGCCCTGCACTATATCGTGCAGGGCGGCCAGAGGTGAAGCCCGGAAGTTCAGGCAATCAGCGGAACGATCAGCAGTGCCACGATGTTGATGATCTTGATCAGCGGGTTGACGGCCGGGCCGGCGGTGTCCTTGTAGGGATCGCCCACGGTGTCGCCGGTGACGGCGGCCTTGTGCGCTTCGCTGCCCTTGCCGCCGAAGTTGCCTTCTTCAATGTACTTTTTGGCGTTGTCCCACGCGCCGCCGCCGGTGGTCATGGAAATCGCCACGAAGATGCCGGTGACGATGGTGCCGACCAGCACGCCACCGAGCGCCTGTGCGCCGAGCGTCAGACCGACGATCACGGGCACCGCGACCGGCAGCAGCGACGGAACGATCATTTCCTTGATCGCCGCCTTGGTCAGCATGTCGACCGCGCGCGAATAGTCGGGCTTGGCTGTGCCTTCCATGATGCCGGGGATTTCCTTGAACTGGCGGCGCACTTCCACCACCACCGAACCTGCGGCCCGGCCGACCGCCTCCATGCCCATGGCACCGAACAGGTAAGGCACCATGCCGCCGATGAAGAGACCAATGATGACCATGTGGTTGGACAGGTCGAAGGTCAGAACCTGACCGCCGGCGGTCAGGGCGTGGGTGTAGTCGGCGAACAGCACCAGCGCGGCCAGGCCGGCGGAACCGATGGCGTAGCCCTTGGTGACGGCCTTGGTGGTGTTGCCCACGGCGTCGAGCGGGTCGGTGATGTTGCGGATGTTGTCCGGCAGACCGGCCATTTCGGCGATGCCGCCGGCGTTGTCGGTGATCGGGCCGTAGGCGTCGAGCGCGACGATGATGCCGGCCATCGACAGCATCGAGGTGGCGGCGATGGCGATGCCGTACAGACCGCCCAGTTCATAGGCGCCCCAGATGGCGGCACAGACGGCCAGCACGGGAGCGGCGGTGGACTTCATCGACACGCCGAGGCCGGCGATCACGTTGGTGCCGTGGCCGGTAGTGGAGGCCTGCGCGATGTGACGCACCGGGCTGAATTCCGTCGCGGTGTAGTACTCGGTGATCCACACCATGGCAGCGGTCAGCGCAAGGCCGATCAGGCTGGCGAGGTACAGGTTCATCGAGGTCACCAGTTCACCGTCGATCATCACGCCCTCGCCCAGCATCCAGGTGGTGATGGGGTAGAACGCAACCGCCGCCAGCACGCCCGACACGATCAGGCCGCGATACAGCGCGTTCATGATCTTGCCGCCTTCGCGCGCCTTGACGAACCAGGTGCCGACGATGGAAGCAATGATCGAGAAGCCGCCCAGCACCAGCGGATAGATCACCGCTTCGGGGGAGCCGGTGATCATCAGGCCACCCAGCAGCATGGTCGCAATGATGGTCACGGCGTAGGTCTCGAACAGGTCGGCCGCCATGCCGGCGCAGTCGCCGACGTTGTCACCGACGTTGTCGGCGATCACCGCCGGGTTGCGCGGGTCGTCTTCGGGAATGCCGGCTTCGACTTTGCCCACCAGGTCGGCGCCGACGTCGGCACCCTTGGTGAAGATGCCGCCGCCGAGACGCGCGAAGATGGAGATCAGCGAACCACCGAAGGCCAGGCCCACGAGTGCGTGGGTGGCTTTCTCGGTGGTCTCGCCCAGCCCCAGGGTGAGCACGGCATAGTAGCCGGCCACGCCCAAGAGGCCCAGGCCCACCACCAGCATGCCGGTGATGGCACCGCCCTTGAAGGCGACGTTGAGTGCGGCGTTGAGGCCTTCAGAAGCGGCCTGTGCGGTGCGCACGTTGGCGCGCACCGAGACGTTCATGCCGATGTAGCCGGTGAGGCCGGAGAGCACGGCGCCGAGGGCAAAGCCGACTGCGGTTTGCCAGCCCAGCGTGACAAAAATCGCGATCAGCAGGATCACGCCGACAATGCCGATGGTGGTGTATTGCCGGTTCAGATAGGCGGAAGCCCCTTCCTGCACGGCCGCTGCGATCTGTCGCATTCGGTCGTTGCCGGTTGGCAGTCCCATAATCCATTTGATGGATACGACCCCATAGAGCAGTGCGAGTACCGCCGCCACGAGGGCAAACAGCAAACCTTCATTCATGATCTATATCTCCTCCGAACTCCAAAAAAAAACGGCAGCATCTGCCACCGTTCCCCTTACCGCTACTTACCCATTGCCAGGCCACCTTCGAAACGCGTGCCCGGTTCAAATCCGAATATCTGGTCGAGCTGCAACTCGACGATCAGTTGATCGACCGCTGCCTGCCCATGCTCGCGCTGCACTTCGGACAGGATCAGCTTGGCTGAATTGCCGTTGTAGAAGCCGCCGAAATCGGCCTGGACTTTCAGCAGTTGTTTAGCGCGGTCGAGTGTCATT
>NZ_JANJXQ010000022.1 GCF_024708915.1 Thiobacillus sp. | reverse complement strand
CCGATCAGGCGCGCGACCGAGTGCTTCTCCATGAATTCGCTCATGTCGATGCGCACCATGTGGTCTGCGGAATCGAACAGGTACTCGGCGAGCGTCTTGCACAGCTCGGTCTTGCCGACGCCGGTGGGGCCGAGGAACAGGAAGGAGCCGAGCGGCCGGTTGGGATCGCTCAAACCAGCGCGCGAGCGGCGGATGGCGTCGGAGACGACGCGCACGGCTTCGTCCTGCCCCACCACACGGCTGTGCAGCTTGTCTTCCATGTGCAGCAGCTTGTCGCGCTCGCCCTGCAGCATCTTGGAAACGGGAATGCCGGTGGCGCGCGAAACCACCTCGGCGATTTCCTCGGCGCCGACTTCGGTGCGCAGGAGCTTGAACGCGGGCTTGGTGTCGGCCGATTCGGCGTGCTTCAGTTGCGCTTCCAGTTGCGGCAGCTTGCCGTACTGGATCTCGGCGACCTTGTCGAGCAAACCCCGCCGCTGCAGGTCGACCATCTGGGCGCGCAGCTTGTCGATTTCTTCCTTGATGTGGGCACTGCCCTGCACCTGGGCTTTCTCGGACTTCCAGATTTCTTCCAGGTCTGCATATTCGCGGCCGAGTTTCTCGATTTCGTCTTCCAGCAGGCCCAGGCGCTTTTTCGAAGCCTCGTCGGTTTCCCGTTTCACCGCTTCGCGCTCAATCTTCAGCTGGATGATGCGGCGGTCGAGCTTGTCCATCACCTCCGGCTTGGAATCGATTTCCATCTTGATGCGCGCCGCCGCTTCGTCGATCAGGTCGATGGCTTTATCAGGCAGGAAGCGGTCGGTGATGTAGCGGTGCGAGAGTTCCGCGGCGGCGACGATCGCCGGGTCGGTGATGTCGACGCCGTGGTGCAGTTCGTAGCGCTCCTGCAGGCCGCGCAGGATGGCGATGGTCGACTCGACCGATGGCTCGTCGACCAGCACCTTCTGGAAGCGGCGCTCCAATGCCGCGTCCTTCTCGATGTACTTGCGGTATTCGTCGAGCGTGGTGGCGCCGATCAGATGCAGCTCACCCCGCGCCAGCGCGGGTTTGAGCATGTTGCCGGCGTCGATCGCGCCTTCGGCCTTGCCGGCGCCGACCAGGGTATGCAGCTCGTCGAGGAAAACGATGTAGCGGCCGGGGTCCATCGCCAGTTCTTTCAGCACCGCTTTCAGGCGTTCCTCGAATTCGCCGCGGTATTTCGCGCCAGCCAGCAAGGCAGCGAGGTCGAGCACCAGCACCTTCTTGCCCTTGAGCGTTTCGGGCACTTCGTCATTAATGATCCGCTGCGCCAACCCCTCCACAATTGCCGTCTTGCCGACGCCGGGCTCGCCGATCAGCACCGGGTTGTTCTTGGTGCGGCGCTGCAGGATCTGGATCGAACGGCGGATTTCGTCGTCGCGTCCGATCACCGGGTCGAGCTTGCCGTCGCGCGCACGCTGGGTGAGATCGAGGGTGTATTTGGTGAGCGCCTCGCGCTGGCCTTCGGCTTCCTGCGACTGCACGTTCTCGCCGCCGCGCACGGCCTGGATCGCCTGTTCCAGCGCGGCCTTCTGGGCGCCGTGCTGCTTCAGCAGGCGTCCAGTCTCGCCCTTGTCGTCGAGCGCCGCCAGCAGGAACAGCTCGGAGGCGATGAAGGCGTCGTTGCGCTTCATCGCCTCCTTGTCGGTGAGGTTCAAGAGGTTGTTGAGTTCACGCGAGATGCTCACCTCGCCGCCCTGGCCCTCCACCTTGGGCAGCCGCGTCAACGCCTGGGTCAGCGACGCCTTCAGGGCCGGCACCTGCACCCCGGCGCGCGACAGAATGGCCGCTGCGCCGCCGCCTTCCTGGTTCAGTAGCGCCAGCAGCAGGTGCTGCGCCTCGATGTAGGCATGGTCGCCGCCGACGGCCAGGCTTTGCGCGTCGGAAAACGCCTGTTGGAACTGGGTGGTGAGCTTGTCGAAACGCATAAGTGACCTCGTGCTTAAGGTATATTGAATGTCAGCTAAATGATGCCTTGCCGGGCGATTTCAACCCTTTATGTCTGAATTGAATGCAGAACAGGTTTTGTCCGATGTCGCGCGCGCGCTGGCCGAAGATGTCGGCAGCGGCGATCTTACCGCCCAGCTGATCCCCGCAGCGCAAACCGCCCGCGCCCGCGTCATCACCCGCGAGCCCGCC
The DNA here is from genome assembly GCF_024708915.1 of Thiobacillus sp. The sequence continues at coordinate 10,098 of NZ_JANJXQ010000022.1, read as the reverse complement.
GTGATCGCCGGACGGCCGTGGTTCGACGCCTGTTTTCGCGCGCTCGATCCCGCCTGTATCCTCGACTGGCGGGTCGGCGAGGGCGACGCCGCCGCCGCCGGCAGCGTACTGGTGGACATCGGCGGCAATGCCCGCGCGCTGCTGACCGCCGAGCGCACGGCGCTGAATTTCCTGCAGGCGCTGTCGGCCGTGGCCACCGCCACCCGGCCCTACGTCGAGGCGGTGCGCGGCACCCATGCGGCCATCCTCGATACCCGCAAGACCCTGCCCGGCCTGCGCATCGCCGAAAAATATGCGGTGCGGGCCGGCGGCGGGCAGAACCAGCGCGTGGGTCTCTTCGACGGCATCCTGATCAAGGAAAACCACATCGCGGCGGCGGGCGGCATCGCGCAAGTGCTCGACGCCGCGTTCCGCCTGGCGGAAGACAAGGTCAGCGTGCAGATCGAGGTGGAAAACCTCGACGAGCTCGTGCAGGCCATCGCCGCCGGCGCGCCACTGATCCTGCTCGACAACTTCAGCCTGGCCGACCTGTGCCGCGCGGTGCAGCTCACCCAGGGCCGCGCCCTGCTCGAAGCGTCCGGCAACATCACCTTGGAGACGGTGCGCGCAGTGGCCGAAACCGGGGTCGACCGCATTTCCATCGGCGGCCTCACCAAGCACATCCGTGCGGTCGACCTGTCGATGCGCATCGACGCCGATGATTGAGCTTGTCCGTGCCCGCTACGACGACCCCGTACACGCATCCGCGCTGATCGACCTGCTCGACCATTACGCGCGCGAGCCGGCGGGCGGCGGCGCGCCGCTCAGCGATTTCGCCCGCCGCAAGCTGATCGGGGAACTCGCCGCGCGCCCCTTCATCTTCAGCGTGCTGGCATTCGACGGCGCCACGCCGGTCGGCCTCGTCAACGCCATCGAGGGTTTTTCCACCTTCGCCTGCGCCCCGCTGGTCAACGTCCACGATGTCGTCGTCCTGCAAAGTCATCGCGGCCGCGGCATAGCCGCGCAATTGTTCGCCGGGGTCGAGGCCATCGCTCGCGAGCGCGGCGCCTGCAAGCTGACCCTTGAGGTGCTCTCAGGCAACCGCGCGGCACGCGCGCTCTATGAAAAGCTGGGGTTCGACGACTACCGGCTCGATCCCGCCATGGGCCGCGCGCAGTTCATGCAGAAGTGGCTGGATTGAAACGCATCCTTTTCGCACTGTGGCTGGCGCTGGCCGCCCATCCGGCGTGGGCTGATACGCCGCCAGCCACCCCGGCCATGCTCCTGGCCGAGGTCTATGCCGCCGACGTCGATGTCAGCCAATATTGGGTGAGCGAGAAATTCGACGGCGTGCGCGCCCAGTGGGACGGCCGCACGTTGCGCTTTCGCGGCGGCGGCATCGTTCCAGCGCCGGCGTGGTTCACCGCCAGCTTCCCGACCGTTCCGCTGGACGGCGAACTGTGGATCGCGCGCGATCGGTTCGATGCGCTGTCGGGCACGGTGCGCAAGATCGAGCCGGTGGATGCCGAATGGCGGCAGGTGCGCTACCTGATATTCGAATTGCCCGGCGCGGCGGGCGATTTCAGCCAACGCGTCCGGCAAATGCGGGCAATTGTTGCCCAGGCCGGCGTGCCCTGGCTTGAGGCCGTCGAGCAGGTGCGGGTAGCCGACAAGGCCGAACTGATGCAGCGCCTGGATGCCGTTCTGCGCACAGGCGGCGAAGGCCTGATGCTGCACCGCGCCGACGCGGCCTATCAGACCGGCCGCAGCGACGCGCTGCTGAAGCTGAAGCCCTGGCAGGATGCCGAAGCCGTGGTCGTCGGCCACGTCCCCGGCAAGGGCAAATACCGGGGCATGACCGGCGCGCTGCAAATGGAAATGCCGGACGGTAAGCGCTTCAGGATCGGCAGCGGCCTCTCCGACGCGCTGCGCCGTCAGCCGCCGCCCATCGGCACGCGCATCACCTATCGCTATCAGCAGTTGACGAAAAACGGAGTGCCGCGTTTTCCGCGCTATCTGCGCGTCAGGGAAGACTTCTAACGGTTTGTTCCAGCCAGATCAGCGACGCCATCCGCCCGGTCACGCCATCGCGCCGGTACGAATAGAAGCTGTCCGCCTCGCTGAAGGTGCAGCGCCCGCCGCCGTGGATCGCCTGCACTCCCGCGTGGCCGAGGCGGATGCGCGCCAGCTGGTAGATGTCGGCCAGCCATTTGCCCGGTGCGTGCGGCACGAAGGCGGCGCCGGCTTCGGGGTGCCGGTTCACGAAGGCCTGCCGCACCTCGTCGCCGACTTCGAACGCCTGCGGGCCGATGGCAGCGCCCATCCAGGCGAGGATTTCGCCCGGCGGCGCCTGCATCGCGGCGACGGTGGCCTCCAGCACGCCGCCTGCCAGCCCGCGCCAGCCCGCGTGCGCGGCGGCGACAACGCTGCCGGCGCGGTCGCAGAACAGCACCGGCAGGCAGTCGGCGGTGAGCACGGCGCAGACCTGCCCGGTCTCGCGGGTGAACGACGCATCGGCTTCGGGATTCGGTTCACGCCCCACTTCGACCGCGTGCGCGCTGTGCACCTGCCTGAGCCAGCCCGGCTCGGCAGGCAGCCGTTCCCGCAGGCGCGACCGGTTGGCGGCAACGCGGGCCGGATCGTCGCCGACGTGATCGCCGAGATTGAGGCCGCCCCAGGGAGCCAGGCTGACGCCGCCCGCGCGGGTAGTCATCAGGCTCTTTACCCGCGCCGGCGCGGGCCAGTCGGGAACGATCGGCTTCACTTGCCCCAGTCGGTGTTGTCGCGCAGCGCTTGCAGCAGCGAGGCGAAATCGGGTGGCACAGGGCATTCCCACTGGATGTATTCCTGCGTGACCGGATGGATCAGGCCGAGCTTTTCGGCGTGCAGCGCCTGGCGCGGGAACGGGATCTTGAGGTGACTGCGGCGGCTGGCACTGTAGACCGATTCGCCGACCAGCGGATGGCCGATATGCTGCATGTGCACCCGGATCTGGTGGGTGCGACCGGTTTCCAGCTTGCAGCGCAGCAGCGTCACGCCGGGAAAGCGCTCGACCACGTCGTAATGGGTGACGGCTTCCTTGCCCATGCTGTGCACGGTGCGCTTGGTGCGGTTGTGCGGGTCGCGCGCCAGCGGCGCATCGACCGTACCGGCATGGTCGACCTCGCCGTACACCAGGGCGAGGTATTCGCGTTTGACGGTGCGCGCCTGCAGCTGGCGCACCAGGTCGGTGTGCGCGCGCAGGGTTTTGGCGACGACCAGCAGGCCGGAGGTGTCCTTGTCGAGCCGGTGCACGATACCGGCACGCGGCAGTTCGGCGACCTGCGGCACGTGATGCAGCAGCGCGTTGAGCAGCGTTCCCTGGCGATTGCCGCTGCCGGGATGGACCACCAGCCCGACCGGTTTGTCGATGACCATCAGCACCGGATCTTCGAACACCACGTTGAGCGGAATGGCCTCCGGCGCGTCGGGGGTGGCGTCCGGATCGGGCTCGATTTCGACCCGTACCGCCTCGCCGCCGCTGACCTTCATCCTGGTCGTGCCCCAGGCGTCGTCCACCGCGATCTTGCGCGCACGGATCCAGTTCTGGATGCGGTTGCGCGAAAATTCCGGCAGCAGGGCGGCCAGAGCCTGGTCCAGGCGCTGGCCGCCCTGCGCATCCGGGATCACCAGTTGGCGGATATCGCCTTGGCTATTTCCCTTATAATCGGTCGACGAAATTTCTGTGTCTTTTCCCATGCTTAAGCAACGTTCATCCGGTTTCACTACATTCAATCGGTCGCCTGGCCTCAAACCGGCGCTGGGCAGCGTACTGCTGGCCGCTGCGCTCACCCTGGGCGGCTGCGGCCTGCTGCCCGAGGTCAAGGATGAAACCGCGGGCTGGTCGGCGCAAAAGCTCTATGCCGAGGCGAAGGACAATCTCAACGAGGGCAACTACGAACGGTCGGTCAAGCTGTTCGAAACGCTGGAGTCGCGCTACCCGTTCGGCCGCTATGCGCAGCAGGCGCAGCTCGAAGTCGCCTACGCCTATTACAAGGACAACGAGCCGATTTCCGCCATTGCCGCGTGCGACCGCTTCATCAAGCTGCACCCCAATCACCCTAACGTCGATTACGCCTACTATCTGAAGGGCCTGGCGAATTTTAACGACGACCTCGGCCTGTTGGGCAACCTGGTCGACCAGGATATGAGCGAACGCGACCCCAAGGCCGCACGCGACGCATTCCTGTCGTTCAAGGAACTGACCACCCGCTTCCCCGACAGCAAGTACGCCGCCGATTCGACCGCCCGCATGAAGTACCTGGTCAACGCGCTGGCCGGCAACGAAGTCCACGTCGCCAAATACTATCTGAAACGCGAAGCCTGGGTGGCCGCAGCCAATCGTGCCAAGGAAGTGCTGAAAACCTATCCCGAAGCCCCCGCCCTGGAAGAAGCGCTGGCGATCATGGTGATTGCCTACGACAAGCTGAAACTGACCGACCTGCGCGACGATGCGCAGCGCGTGCTGACGCTGAATTTCCCCAACAGCAAGTACAGCAAGGGTGTCAGTACTGAGGGCAAGGCGTGGTACCGGTTCTGGTAAGGACTACTCACGCTGCAGTAAGCACCGTCTCCAGAATGTCAGCCTGGCCTGGCGACCGGGTAGCGTCTTTGCGGGAAGGGGGCCGGCCCTTCAAGTCGAAACCATCATCGCCTTGCAGCGGAATCCGCACCCAGTTCTCTAGATTCAACTGATGCTGCCGCTTTAGTGCTCCGGTGCGTTTGTAGCTGCGGTTGATGTGCTGGACGTAGCGCGGCCAAGGGCTTGCATCAGTTTGGCTATGCCGGATTCGGGTTCAGGCGTGACCAACAGGTGGGCATGTTTGGCCATGAAGATGTAGATAAAACAAACGCGCCGGAATACTCAGTCGCTATAATCGCCCGCACCCATACCAATAAAGCCTAAACCAAGGGAGGGCTGGTGATCACCGCAACGAACACGCCTTTGGTCGTCGACCTGGACGGCACGCTCACGCCGACCGACACGCTTGTCGAGTCGATCATCAAGCTGGTCAAGCAATCTCCGCTCAATCTGCTGCGTTTACCGATGTGGCTACTCAGGGGGCGCGCAGGATTCAAGGACGCCATTGCGGCACACGTCTCCATCGATGCAGGGCTCCTCCCCTACCGCGAGCCTCTGCTGGATTATCTGCGCCAGGAAAAATCCAGGGGACGGCCAATCTGGCTGGCCACTGCGGCGCACCGCTCGATCGCGGAGGACGTCGCCACGCATCTGAACCTGTTCGACCGTATCCTTGCCACGGAGGCCGGTCACAACCTGAAAGGGCAGGCGAAACTGCAGGCCATTCGGCAAAACGGCGGGGATGCGTTTGTATACGCCGGCGACAGTCGGGCCGATCTGCCGATCTGGCAGGCTGCACAGGCGGCTGTCCTGGTTGGCGTTTCCCCTGGCGTGGCTGAGCAGGTCAAACGCACCGTTCCGGTCGAACACGAGATTCACGACAAGCGTGCCGGCCCTGCCGTCCTGCTGAAGGCCTTGCGCGTTCACCAGTGGCTGAAGAATCTGTTGCTGTTCGTACCGCTTCTGACCGCCTTCTCTTTTCTGGAAATCGACAAGCTGGTGACGACGATTCTGGCGTTCCTGTCGTTTTCGTTTGCGGCTTCGGCCACCTACGTGGTCAACGATTTATGGGACCTGGATAACGACCGTGCCCATCCGCGCAAACGCCACCGGCCTTTCGCCAGTGCCAACCTGCCGATACTGCACGGGCTTGCCGTAGCGGGTGCCATCCTGGTTCTCGCCTTTGCCCTGGCCTTCGCCGTATCCCAGGGTTTCGTCCTGATGCTCCTCGCCTATCTGGTCCTCACCAGTTTGTACAGTTTGGTTTTGAAGGAATACGTGCTGATCGACGTACTCATGCTGTCGCTCCTCTACACCCTGCGCATACTGGCAGGCTCCGTCGCCATCGGCATCGCGACGAGTTCGTGGCTACTCGCCTTTTCGGTGTTCATATTCCTGAGTCTGGCGCTGGTGAAACGTTGCGCAGAACTGGTCTCGCTCGAACAAAGTGGTACGCAGTCGACACGCGGCCGGGATTACCGCGTCGGCGACCTGGTCGTGTTGTGGCCGCTGGGCGTTGGAGCGGCGCTGGCAGCCGTGGTGGTTTTCGGGCTGTTCATCAACGTTCCGGAAACCCAGGCGCGCTACGCCACACCGCATCTTCTGTGGTTCGTTGCCTTCGGTCTGATCTACTGGCTTGCCCGGCTCTGGATCAAGACTTCCCGGGGAGAGATGCACGACGATCCCGTCATCTACGCAATCAAGGATCGGGGTAGCCGCGTAACGGTCTTCGGCATGATTGCCGTCATGCTGATCGCCCATTTCCTGAAACTGGATATTGCTCTATGAAAACGATCTACATTGCCGTCATCAGCATCGCTCTGTCGGTGGCCGCCCAGTTTTCACTCAAGGCGGGCATGTCTGGCGACGGCATCCGCGAAACGCTATCGCAACCCTATTCCTACAAAACCCTGCTCGCGGTCATGACGAACCAGTTCATCCTGGGGGGGTTCCTGCTCTACGGTTTGGGGGCCCTGGTCTGGCTCGGTGTCCTGTCGAAATGGGATGTCAGCAAGGCCTATCCGCTTGTCGGACTGGGCTTCGTTTTCACCGTGGCCATCGGTTTCCTGATGGGCGAACAGATCGGCGCAGGCCGCGCGATCGGCGTCGCGTTGATTTGCGCCGGGGTCTACCTGGTGGGCCAAAGCTGAATGGGCGACTTCGCGTTCGCCCGCATCAGACTGCTTGTCGCCAGGGAAGCCATCGTTCTGATTCTATTCATGGCGATATCCGCCATGACGCTGAACGTCTTCATGCAAACCCGCTCGCTGGAGGAAGGCAGCCCGGCTTTCGGACTTTCGGCCATGCTGAACGGAACGGCCGAGAGGCCCTACGTATATCGGCAGCTCCTGCCCACGGTCGCCAATTTCGCGGCCGGCCTGGTTCCGGAAAAGGACCAGGATGCCTTCGTCAAATACCACCTCGATAAATACCATCTCAAGCAGCAATACTTCGGCCGCGCCAAACACGCCAACCCTGGCCCGGAATTCTGGACGCCCGACTATGCAATCAAATTCCACGTCGTCTACCTGATCGATTTCCTCAGCCTGCTTGGACTCGCCTATCTGCTCAGAATGCTCGTCGGCACAGTGGTGGCCGGATCGGAAGCCCCTATCCTGGCCGTAGCGGCGCCCATCATGTTCCTGCTTCTATTGCCGTTGAGCTTCCTGCACGGGAACTTCTTCTACGATTTTCCAGAGCTTTTTTTTCTGAGTGGATTGCTGCTGACTGCCCTCAAGGGCCGTTACTACTGGTGGATTCTGCTGCTGCCACTGGCGGTATCGAACAAGGAATCCAACATTCTCGTGCCGCTCCTGTACCTTCCCGTCCTCTATGCCGGCTTTCGGAACGCGGACAGACGCGGCAGGGCTGGACTTGCGCTCAGCCTCGCCATCGCAGGCGCGCTTTCGGCGGCCCTGTATCTCTACATCAAGTCGGGTTTCGCGGGGAATCCGGGGCAAACCACCATCTGGCAGCTCCAGGAAAATATTGCATTCTGGACGACACTGCAGAATTACTTTCTCTGGCACGATTTCTATGCACCGCTGATTCCGTTCCCGCGCGGACTGAACCTGTTGTTCGTGGCGGTTCTGCTGCTACTGGTGTCCATCTCATGGCGTAGTCTGATCAAGCCCATTCGATGGCTTTTCCTGACCTCACTCGCGATCAGTACGCCCTTGTGGCTTTTCTATTGCCACACCGACGAAATGCGGAACCTGTCGTTCACGTTCATTCCGCTTTTCCTGATCTGCACCGCCTCGTTGCAGAAAATCTTCCTGGCTTCCGCAAGCCTACCCCAGAGGTAGCTCAGTAACCGTCAACCTGACCGCCGCACCTTGCTGGTGGTGCGATAGGCAGCCCGATATCAGACCGCCGCTTCGCCCGACTCGCCGGTGCGTATCCGCACCACCTGCTCCACTGCCGTCACGAAAATCTTGCCGTCGCCGATCTTGCCGGTACGCGCGGCAGCGATGATCGCCTCCATCGCGCGATCCAGCAGGTTGTCGGCGACGACGATCTCGACCTTCACCTTGGGCAGAAAATCCACCACGTATTCGGCACCGCGATACAGTTCGGTGTGGCCTTTCTGGCGGCCAAAGCCCTTGACCTCGGTCACGGTCAGGCCGGTCACGCCGAGTTCGGACAGCGCTTCGCGGACTTCGTCGAGCTTGAATGGCTTGATGATGGCTTCGATTTTTTTCATGACAGCTCCCCTTCGGGTCGATATTTCGAGGTAATCGGATAGCGCCGGTCCTTGCCGAAATTGCGCGGGGTGATGCGCGGGCCGGGCGGCGCCTGACGGCGTTTGTATTCTGCGAGATCGACCATGCGGATGACTTTTTTCACCGTGGCGGCGTCGAATCCCTGCGCGACGATGTCGCGCGCCGCCAGATCGCGCTCGACGTAGGCCACCAGGATGGCATCCAGCGTGTCGTACGGCGGCAGGCTGTCCTGGTCGGTCTGGTCGGGGCGCAGTTCGGCCGACGGCGGGCGATCGACGATGCGCTGCGGAATGACCTGGAATCCAGCCGCCCCGGGCAGGCTGTTGCGGTAATTCGCCAGCCGGTACACCAGGGTTTTCGACACGTCTTTCAACACGGCGAAGCCGCCCGCCATGTCGCCATACAGGGTCGCGTAACCGGTCGCCATTTCGCTCTTGTTGCCGGTGGTCAGCACCAGCGAGCCGAATTTGTTGGACAGCGCCATCAGCAGCGTGCCGCGCGCCCGTGCCTGCAGATTTTCTTCGGTGGTGTCTGCTCCCCGTCCGGCAAACTCGCCGGCCAGCTGCGCCACGAAAGCGTCGAATATCGGCCCGATGGCAATTTCGGAATAGCGCACGCCGAGCCGCTGCACCATGTCGCGCGAATCCTCGACGCTGATGGAAGCGGTGTAATCCGACGGCATCATCACCGCATGCACCTGGCCCGCACCAAGGGCATCGGCCGCAATGGCCAGCGTCAGCGCCGAATCGATGCCGCCCGACAATCCCAGATGTACTCCCTTGAAGCCGTTCTTGCCGACGTAATCGCGCACCGCCAGCACCAGCGCGTCGTAGGCTGCCGCTTCCTCGGTCTGCAGGTCGTGCCGGGGGCCGCTGCAGCTGTTGCCCGCGATGTCCAGATAAAACAGCCCCTCGCGCCAGGCCGGGCACTGCACCACCACCTCGCCTCCGGCGTTCAACGCAAACGACGCGCCGTCGAACACCAGTTCGTCCTGCCCGCCCACCAGATTGGCGTAAATGATCGGCAAGCCGGCTTCGGCGAGGCGCGACTGCGCGATCGCATGGCGTTCGCGCTCCTTGTTGAGATGGAATGGCGAGGCGTTCGGCACCAGCAGCCAGTCGGCGCCGGCTTGCATCGCCCGCGTCGCCGGCCCCGGCTCCCAGATATCGCCGCAGATATTGAGGCCGAAATTCACCCCGCCGCAGCGAAACACGCAGGGCGCGTCGCCGCTGTCGAACACGCGCTGCTCGTCGAACACGGAATGATTCGGCAGGTGGTGCTTGCGGTACACCGCCTCGACCCGGCCGCCGCGCAGCAGCGCCGCCGCATTGAACAGGCCGTCGTCGGTGCGCTCGGGGTAGCCGACGATCAGCGCAAGTTCGCGCGGCGCCGCGTCCGCAATTTTCCCCAGCGCGGTCGCGCAGGCCTCGCAAAAATCGCGCCGCAGCACCAGGTCTTCCGCCGGGTAGCCGCAGATCGACATTTCCGGTGTAAGCAGCAAAGCGGCGCCTGCCGCATACGCCTCGCGCGCGGCGGCAAGCAGCCTGCCGGTGTTGCCCGCGATGTCGCCGACGGTGAGATTGATCTGCGCGATAGCGAGTTTCATCGAGCGCCGAGCGCCAGCTGCACGGCTTCGCCCAGGCCCGCCGGGCTCTGCGCCACGACGGCGCCCGCGGCTTCCAGCGCGCGGATTTTTGCATCCGCCGTGCCGCTGCCGCCGGCAATGATCGCACCGGCGTGGCCCATGCGCTTGCCCTTGGGGGCGGTGCGGCCGGC
>NZ_JANJXQ010000014.1 GCF_024708915.1 Thiobacillus sp. | reverse complement strand
TGTCGCAGGTAGAAAGCCTTGGTGCGGCCCGTCTTGGCCGCTAGATTGTCCAGCCGCTGCTCGATTGCGGGATCGAGCCGGATCGAGGTTGCCATGATGTGATCTCCTGGAATACACGTATTCAATGTATTCAGTATATCTGGACATCCCGCGATCCGCAAGGCATGGTCCGCCGAGCGTGGCATCGTCAAGATGCAAGATTCAAGCTGCAAGTTGCAAGGGGATATCGCCTGCTTGAATCCTCAACTTGAATCTTGAACCTTGAGTCTTGAGTATGCCGCCTACCGGGCCGGTGCCTCCCAGGCGATTTCATATCCGCTGCTGCGCCCGCCCCCTGCGGTCGGCCTGAGGCATCCCTTCTCGACCAGATCGGCCAATTCACGGTACGCCGTGGCACGGCTGGTCTTGTTCAGGCTCACGTACTTGCGGGTATTGATGCCGCCCTCGACGCCAACCGGCCCGGCGTCGAGCAGCCTGTTGATCGCCTTGCGCTGGCGGGCGTTGAGCGGGGTCGTTTTGTGACGAAGCCAGAACCTGGCCTTTGCGAGCGTCACGGCCACCGTCGTCTCGGCCGCCAGGGCAGCCGCCTCCACCTGGGCCAGAAACCATTCCAGCCATCCGGTGACGTCCATCTCGCCGCGTTGCGTGGCCTCCAGCATTTCGTAGTAGCGCTTCCGCTCGCGCAGGATCTGCGCGGACAAGCTGAAAAACCGCATCGGCTGGCGCTCGTCCTGCGACAGGGCCATGTCTGTGATGGCGCGGGCCAGGCGGCCGTTGCCGTCCTCGAAAGGGTGCAGCGTCACGAACCACAGGTGCGCCAGGCCGGCGCGGATCAGACCGTCCAGATCGCCCGGCGCCGCGTTGAACCAGGCCAGAAAACGCTCCATTTCGAAATCGAGCCGTTGGCGTGGCGGCGCCGCAAAATGCACGTGCTCGTGGTCGACGTGCCTGGAGACGACCTGCATCGGCGCGCTGCCCCGCAGGGCGCCGGTGCGGACAACGAACAGCCCCGAATAGCCGGTAGGGAACAAGGCCGCCTGCCAGCCGCACAGCCGTTCGATCGTCAGGGGCGTTTCGAAATTCCGGGCGGCGTCCAGCAGCGCCTCGATCAGGCCGTCGACGGCGCGCGGCGGAACGGGCAGGCCGGCGGCAGGCAGCCCGAGGTGGCGCGCAACCGACGAGCGCACCGCATCCAGATCCAGTCGCTCGGCCTCGATGGCGCTGGTGGTGATCCCGTCCTCGACCAGGATCGCGGAAACGGCCTCCAGCGTCAGGCTTGCATCGAGGAGCCGGGCGGCCCCGAGCACCTTGCCCTGCGCCAGCCTTGCTCGTGCGAGCGCCGCGCCCAGCGCGGCCGCGTCCCAGCGAAAATGAGGCCAGTCAGCTTGTTCCCATATCCATGATTGATGCGTTTGCATGTCACAATCGCTCCAGTTTATGAAGCGATTATGGGTACGCATCGTTTCAGGTGCAACATACAAGCTTGATTGCCTTCCATCCGCCGCCTCGCTCGACGAACTGCCGCGGTTCATCAACGCCCAGTACGACATCGACGCCATGCGCAACGGGTCGCTCGGCTTCGACCTCATGACCATCGGCAAGACGCTTGCCGTCGTCTGGCGCGATCAGAACGCTTATTGAGAAACAAGATTCAAGATTCAGGCTGACAAGGCAAGGGGTTGCAGACAGGCTGCCTTCCTTGCAACTTGAATCTTCACCCCGCTCTCACATTCGAGACATCCGCCCTCAATATTTCACCCGGATTCCCCGCCGGAATGTCCGCCCAACCCGACGCGCTGGCCAGACAGGCCGGGCTGCTCGGCTGGTCGATCGGCAGCAAGCCCGCACGCCAGCGCCCTTTCCGCGATGTGCCGTCCCTTGACTGGACAGTTCGGGTTAAAGGCAACCGCACCCGGTATGGCATCGGCAGCGGCAGCGGGCATCGTCGAAGAAGCGCCGGCCAGCGGCTCTATCCAAGCGTCGACGATCAAGGCCGTGGCCAAGTGGGGATTTAGCGCCGCTGCCGGGGGGCGTTCAATTCGCCGGCCGCCTTGAATGCGGCGAGGCTCAGCCAGCCCACGGCTTCATGTCCTTGTCCGCACCCAACAGGACTTGCTTACACATCAATAAAACATATGCAAAACGACTTGTCGATAAATTTTACACATAAACAAAGTACGGTATAAAAATACCAATATATTGATATGAAACGACTAATTGAAAATCAAGGCTCGGATTCCGGCCCGATTTCATCATGCCGGGCCTGTTTGGCCGGTTTTGGCGGGTCGATTTTGTCGGATTATTTTACAGTCATGGTCCGAACCTACTAGTTGCCACATCCGAAACAACCAAATCAAATTGTTAAATGATTGATTGCAAACATCATAAATAAAAATACCAGAAAGCTGGAACGGCCATTGCTAAATGCTTGTCGCCGCGAAGGGAACTATTCGGTGCAAAGAATATTTACACCATGGTGGCAGGGTAGGATGTAGTTGATAAATCGATCGATACATATCTACATGAGGAGACTTAAAAAATGAAATTTATGAAAACTATGATGACCTTGGCAGTTGGTGGTATTGGTCTCGCAGGTGCGACCGGTGCGCAGGCTATTGCCACCGGCGGCGCCGCTACGGGTACTTTCGACTGGGGTGCTGGTAACACGACAACGCTGGCCGGTTCCTGGTTCAGTATGCTGGCTGCCGACGTTGATGAGGACATGATTCCGGAAACCAACGTGTATACCGGATTGCGTGGTGCGGGCACGACCGGTACCAACTTCGTGACAGCGGGCGGCACCCTGAACTTCGGTCTGGCGAATGCCGCTGGCACGATTGATCGCCCTTGGTCCTTCTTTAATGCTGCCGGTACTCACTGGAACAATCAAGTTCTGGAAGTTACGGTTGTTGATGCCAATACGCTCCATGTCAACATGGCGGGCTGGACCGTGAACTGGAACGGCGGCGACATCGACATGGGCGCGGGTGGCCCGGCCGTGATCTCCAACGTTGACGGCATCTGGAACAACGGTAACGACACGCTTGATTACTCTGCAGTTGTGCCGTCCGGCGGTTTTGCTGGCGTGCAGTACGCGTTGCATCTGCAGGGCTCGATGGCCCCCGTGCCCGAGGCTTCCACCTACGGCATGATGCTGGCGGGCTTGGGTCTGGTGGGCTTTGCGGTGCGCCGCCGCAAGCAGTCTGTGGTTTGACTGATGAGCCGGGTCTTGAGCTGGCCCGCTGATTAATCTGATGGTGTACGTATACGGCGGAGTAATCCGCCGTATTTTTTGTCAATACTATGTTGCTTGGTTGCTCATGTTGAAACAGATCAAGAGCGCCGAGTCGTGGTTAAACGGGCTTTATGTAGATCCCGTCAAACTTCGATTTGAGCGCGGAATGAAGGGCAAGAAACACTTTGTCGAGTGGCTGGTCGGGTATCAAGCCATTATCGACTTCTACAGTGCAGTACCTGGCGGTGCGAGTGAAGCTGAGAGGGTGCGGATGCACGTGCTGAATCATCTCAATATTCTCGACACGCCGGCTTACCACGATTTAGCTAGCACGGATCGTAAGCGCTTCTCGGAAGACGTGCTTTCCTATCTTTATGCTTGCAGCTTGGCGAAGGATTTCGGCTTTGATATGAAGTTCTATCTGGCAGAAATTTCCCAAATCTTGCCGCGTATTTATGAACATGCCCCATCCCGGGGTGCGAGCCAGCGCATGGCACTGATCAGGCGGCTTGGAGCGCTTGGGTTGCCGGCTACGGACGCAATGAACTTATTGATTGATAAAACGCAGATCAGGCAGAGAAAATCGGTAGCAGAGTTGCAGAAGATACATGTCTACCTGATGGTCCATGAAATTTCTCATTTGACCGATGGAGGGCGGCATCCTCCCAAACTGCTGAATATCGGAGATATGGCTTATTTGTCGGATCTGATGGAGGGATTGCTCGATCCGATGCTGGAGGATGTGGACCTGTTATCAGAAGTAATCGAGGCGATGATATGTCTAGGATTTGTCAACAATGAAAATATCCGGAAGGCGTTGAGCTTTATCGCGCTGAGCCAGAATGAAAACGGATCGTTCGGTGCCTATGAGGATGAAAGAAACAGTTTAAGGCTGCAGGGCAGTGCTTACGATGTGGACGTCGGGATGTACCTACATGCCACGACTGTCTGCTTGCGTGCACTGATCGCCGCTAATGCCCATTCGGTAGGACGAGAGGGTGAATTTGCTTGTTCATTGCAATAAATACCAAATCCTGCGAAAGCCGGGATTTGCATAAATATTCTAAGGAGGAGAAAACGAAATGGCGAAGCATGTTTTTCACACATTAAAGACGCTCACAGTTGCCATGGCATTGGCGCAGACATCAAGCGCCTTAGCCACGAATGGCTATTTCTTGCCGGGCGCGGGTTTTCGTTCGCAGGGTATGGGAGGCGTCGGGATTGCGTACGGCCGTGATTCGCTTTCCATTGCCGCGAACCCAGCCAATATCGTCAACACTGGAATGCGGGGCGATCTGGGCGCGGGGGTGTTTAACCCTGAGCGCTCGGCATCCGTCGGACGGCGAGCTGGTCAGGTTTCTCCATTCAATTTCAATAATGGCGCCGAGAGTGACTCCAAGTATTTCATCATGCCGGAAATGGGGATGACGATGCCCCTTACCGAGAACTTGCATGCGGGCTTTGCCGTTCTAGGGAACGGCGGAATGAACACGAGTTACCCGGTTAACCTGTTTAACTACACCGGCGTGCCGGCGGCAGCACGGGGGCCGGGACGTGACAAGAAAATTGGGATCGACATGATGCAGCTGCAAATCCCGCTTACCGTTGGCTACAGAGTCAATGAAACGCATTCGGTGGGTGCTGCTCTCATGCTGGCAGCGACCCGTTTCCGGGCATATGGGCTTGAGGCGTTCAGAAATTTCGACCAGGTGCTCAATATGGCTATCAGTGCTGATCCCGCTCATTTGACGGGACAGGGATTCGATTACAGCTATGGTGCTGGAATCAAGCTGGGCTGGCTGGGGGACTTTCTGGATGACAGGCTGACGCTGGGACTTGCCTATACCTCTAGGGCTTATATGACCAAGTTCGATAAGTACCGCGGCTTGTTTGCAGAGCAGGGAGATTTCGACATTCCTGAAAATTATGGTATTGGAATCACCTTCAAACCCAAGAAGAATCTGGTCATTTCAGCGGATGTCTTCCGTATTAATTATGCAGATATTGCCTCCATTGGTAACCGTGGCCCAGGCACAAGTGAGGGGGACTATAGCGATCCCAATAATCAGGTTGCCGGGATACCGTCCACCTCCGATTCGACCAAGGAATTGGGCAATGATCAGGGCATGGGGTTTGGCTGGAAGAACCAGACCGTCTACAAGCTTGGCATGCAATACGGTGTAAACAAAAGGCTGTTGGTTCGCGCTGGATACAACTACGGTAAGAGTCCGATCCCGGATGATCAACTGACTTTTAACGTTCTCGCGCCGGCAACTGTCGAAAAGCACTATTCCGTGGGCTTTACCTACAAGCCATCAGATGAGCTCGAAGTGACCGGCACGTATATATACGTTGCGTCCAATTCGCAGGATTCTCCGCCCAACCAAAATATCGTGGGAATGGCTGATATCAATATGCACCAGAACGTATTCGGCTTGACCTTCGGTTGGGTGCTCGATCCGGGCCCTCATGCGGCTGAAGAATACGGTGAAAGCGACTGGGCCGGCATCAACTTCGACGGCTGGTACGCGGGCCTGGGGATCGGACAGTCGAAATACGGGGACATCGACGAAGCCTCTGCCAACACCCGCAGCGAAGGCTGGAAGGTTTACGGCGGCTACCAGTTCAACAAGTACCTCGGCATTGAAGGCGGTTATGCCAACCTCAACGACATGACGGCCAGAACCGGGGCGGTCGTCACGAACCTGGCTGCCGATGCATGGACACTGGGTGCAGTGCTCAGTTATCCGGTTACCGAGAAGTTGTCGGTGATGGGCAAGCTGGGTGCGGCCTACGTGCTTGCCGACGCCAGGGTGAAGAACGGTGCCGCGCTCACGGTGCGAAGCGGCGACGACAGCTATGAGCCCAACTATGGGGTGGGCGTCAGCTACGCGCTGCTCGACAATCTGAACCTTCGCCTTGAGTGGGAACGCTTCGACCGGAAAGAATATGACATCGACCTCGTGACGGCGGGTCTGGCACTGAAATTCTGATGCCAGGTTGGCTGTCGTTTTTTTCAAGCCGGGGACGTGTCCCTGGCTTTTTTTGTGTTCGAAAATACGCCAGCGAGGGCGAGCCGCGAGATTGCCGGATCGCCCCATCAGGTATCGGTGACCCGCATAAAATTGCCTTCGTCCCGCATCGAAAATTTTTCACGTATTTTGATTCGGTATGCTTTCTGCACGTGATATCCACCGGCGTGCTTGCTGTAACATTCGTACCACATAATTTCCAATAATCCGGATCGAGAGGAAGACAACATGCAAAGTTACAAGAAGCTGATTCTGCCGTTGATGATCGCCGCACTGCTTGCGGGTTGCGGCGACAAGAAAGACGAGGCGGCGGGCGAGAAAGCCGCGACCCAGGTGGCGGCCAAGGTCAACGGCACCGAGCTGACGGTGCATCAGGTCAACTACGCGCTGCAGCGCATTCCCAATCTTGATGCGGAAAAATCCAAAGCGGCTTCGCTGCAGGTGGTGCGCAATCTGGTGGAGCAGGAACTGCTGGTGCAGAAGGCGCTGACCGACAAGCTGGACCGTGACCCCACGGTGGTGCAGGCGCTGGACGCGACGCGCCGCCAGATTCTGGCCGAGGCCTATATGAGCCGCAAGCTGGGCACGCCGGCCGAGCCGAGCGATGCCGAGGTGTCGACATATTTCGACAATCATCCCGAGCTGTTCGCCAAGCGCAAGATCTATCGCCTGCAGGAACTCTCGATCAAGGCGCCGGCAGACAGGCACGATGCGATCCGCGCCCAGTTGGGCGCATCCCAAAACCTGAACGATTTCGCCGCCTGGCTGAAAGCGGAGAATCTGCCGGTCAAAGCGGCGCAGGGCGTCAAGCCGGCCGAGCAGCTGCCGCTGCAACTCCTGCCGCAGCTGGCCCAGATGCCCGACGGCCAGGCGATGGTGGTGAATGCGCCGGACGGCCTGATGGTCATCGTGCTGGCGGATTCGCAGGTGCAGCCGGTGACGCTGGAACAGGCCAAGCCGGCGATCATCCGCCTGCTGCAGACAGAGGCGCGCCAGAAGGCGGCCAAGGCCGAGCTGGATGCATTGAAGACCGCCGCCACGATCGAATACGTGGGCGAGTTTGCCGATGCCGGCAAAGAAGCCGCGGCGCCAGCCGAGAAGCCGGCCGCAGCAGCTGCCGATGCGGCGCCGGCGGCGCCCGATGCTGACGCCGATGCGATCAGCAAAGGCATTTCCGGACTCAAGTAAAAAAGCAGGTACAAGGGACAAGTTACAAGGTTCAAGACGACAGCTGGCGGGCGGCGTGTCGCGCGCTTTCGCAGGCTCTTGCAACTTGTAACTTGCAACTTGTAACTCACCGGTCTCGCGTCCGTGCTGACGTCCCCCATCTTCGTCCGCAGCCTGCCGTTCGGGCTGTATATCGCGTTGCTCGCGCTGGAAGGTCTGCTGCCCGGCTGGGCGCCCGGCTTCGACGTGCGCTGGCTGTATCCGCTGAAGGCGGGGCTGGTGGCGTTGGCGCTGGCGGTGCTGTGGCGGCATTACAGCGAGCTCAAATCGTATGGCCTGCCGCTGAAGCACCTGCTGCTGTCGCTGGCGGTGGGCGTCGTGGTGCTGGTGCTGTGGGTCAATCTCGACGCCGGCTGGATGCTGATGGGCGAAGCTGGCGAAGGCTACGATCCCACCGATGCGGCCGGCCGTATCGACTGGCTGCTGGTGGCGTTCCGCATCGCCGGCGCCGCGCTGGTGGTGCCGGTGATGGAAGAGCTGTTCTGGCGCTCGTTCCTGCAGCGCTGGGTGCAGCAGTCCGACTTTCTGGCGCTCGATCCGGCGCAGATCGGCCTCAAGGCGCTGCTCATCGCCAGCGCGCTGTTCGCCGTCGAACACCTGCAGTGGCTGGCCGGTCTAATAGCCGGCCTGGCCTACGGCTGGCTGTATATCCGCACCCGCAACCTGTGGGCGCCCATCGTCGCGCACGCCGTCACCAACGGCCTGCTCGGCGCCTATGTGGTGACCACCGGCCAGTGGAGCTTCTGGTGAAAGCCCGGCTGTCGTGCGTGGCGCTGGGCGCGTTACTGGCCCTGCCCGCAGCAGCGAAGGAAGGCGACACCTTTCAGCCCTTCGTTTCCTACACACGCTATTACGACAGCAACCTGTACCGCCTGGCCGCAAGCGAAAAAAATCTGGTGCCGAAGCTGTCGGACCAGTACGGCGTGTTGAGCGCCGGGCTGAACATCGACTGGCAGATCGGACGCCAGCGCGTCATCGCCAGCGCCAGCAAGAATCTGGTGCGGTTTTCCCGCTATTCCCATCTGGACTACGACGGCTCCGACTACCAGCTGAAATGGAACTGGCGGCTGGGCAACCGCTGGTCGGGGCTGGTGGGCGCAACCGAAAGCACTACCCAGAGCAGCCTCAGCGATCAGCTGGGCTTGCCGGTCAACAATACGGTCACCCGCGAAAACAGGTTTGCCAATGCCGACTGGCAGTTTCATCCACGCTGGCATGTGGGGCTGGGCGCGGCCGCAGTCACCTCGACCAACAGCACGGTGCTGCGGGCGCCGCTGGATTACGAAGACACCAGCGTGTCGGCCACGCTGGGCCACACTACGCCCAAGGGCAGCAAGCTGCGCGGTCAGCTGCGGCAGGTGGATGGCGAATATCCCAACCGGCCAATGGTCTTTCTTGACCGCTTCTACACGCAGACCGAATACAACCTGCTGGGCGACTGGAACCTTACCGGCAAGCTGACGGCGCGCGGAAGAATCGGTTATACCCAGCGCGAGAACGACACCCAGTCCCAACGCGATTTTTCGGGGGTGACGGGGCGCCTGTCGGCGGATTATTTCCCCACTGGCAAGACCATGCTGACCTGGGCAGCCTATCGCGAGATCGCGAACTCGGACGACCTCAACGCCAGCTACCAGTTGAACACCGGCACTAGCCTGGGCGCGGCCTGGCTGCTTACTTCCAGGGTCACGCTGCGCGCCAGCGGCAGTTTCGAGAACCGCAATTTCGAGGGCGACACTGGCGTGGTGATTCCCGGGCTCGTGCAGCGCGACGAAGACACCCTGAGCGGCTCGCTGTCGCTCAGCTATGCGCCGGTGCGCATGGCCACCATTGATGTCGGGGTGCAGGCCGGGCGGCGGGATTCCAACATGGCTGTCAACGATTACACGTTTCGTTCGGTGTTTGTGAGTGTGCGGGCCGATTTTTAAGGGGCCGATTGGTCTGCCGTTCCGGCGAGGGTGCGCAACCGCAGGCAGGAGGCCCGCTCTCTGGGTAGCGGGTCGCGGAATTTGTCGTGGTGGCCGCACGGCAATGGCCGATGGGCACAGGTTTTGCTGACTTGGTTGACGCGAAGGTGGGTGGTTTTGACCATGGACAGGGATAGAATGTCCGCCACCCGATGCCGGCCGGTTGCACGCCACATGTTTGAAGCAACCGGTGGACAGGCCGGCCGCGGCGGAAGCGAAAGGCAATCGGCCCACCGGGTTGCTTGCACGTAAATAATTCGAACAGAAGAGCGGACAGCCTGTGTAGCTGCCGCCGATTGGAGAGAAGCAATGAGGAGATGGTGGCGTAGTGTTTTGATGTTGTGTGCGTTGCTGCCGGCTGCGCCTGCATGGAGCGCGGACAACGATTACCGCATGGGCACCGGCGATGTGCTGCGCATCACGGTGTACGGGCAGCCCGACCTCACCACCGAGGCGCGCGTGGGCGAAAACGGCGGCATCACCTTCCCGTTGATCGGCGACGTCAGGCTGGCCGGCATCACCCCCGCGCGGGGCGAAACCGAGATCGCGCAGCGCCTCAGCAAGGGCGGCTTCATCCTCGAACCCTTTGTCACCCTCAACGTGGTGCAATACCGCAGCCAGCAGATCTCGGTGCTGGGGCGGGTCAACCGGCCCGGCAAGTACACGCTGGAAAAAATCAGCCGCATCTCCGATGCGCTGGCGCTGGCCGGCGGCATCATTATCGACGGCTCGGATACCGTCACCCTGGTGCGCACCCGCGACGGCAAGCCCGAATACCACGACATCGACGTCATTGCACTGTTCAGGCCGGGCGGCGAAGCCAGCAACGAACTGGTGCAGGACGGCGACATCGTCAACGTGGCGCGCCAGCCGATGTTCTACATCTACGGCGAAGTGCAGCGCCCCGGCGCCTTCCGGCTGGAGCAGAACATGAGCGTGGTGCAGGCCTTGTCGATGGGCGGCGGGGTGACCCAGCGCGGCACCCAGAAGGGCATCAGGATCCTGCGCCGCGACGCCAGCGGGGCGATGCTGCAGCTGGATACCCAGCTGGCCGATCCGGTAAAGAAAGACGACGTGATCTACGTCAAGGAAAGCCTGTTCTAAGGGACGCCACCATGAACTTTACTCAATTCCTGCTGATCCTCAACGCGCGTAAGTGGATCATCCTCGGCGTGCTGCTGCTCACCGTTGCAGTCACTGCCGCAGTGAGCCTTTTGCTGCCCAAGGAATACACGGCGACCACCACGCTGATCATCGATTCCAAAAGCAAGGATCCGTTCACCGGCCAGCTGCTGCCGTCGCAGATGTTCCCCGGCTACATGGCCACGCAGATCGACGTCATTAAAAGCAGCCAGGTGGCGAACAAGGTGGTGAGCGGACTGAAGCTGACCGACAACCCGGGTACCCGCAAGCAGTTTATCGAAGCCACCCAGGGCGAAGGCAGCATCGAACAGTGGCTGGGCGATCTGCTGCTGCAGAAGCTGAACGTCGAGCCCTCGCGCGAATCCAGCATCATTTCCATCGGCTTTACGGGATCGGACCCGCGCTTTGCCGCGATCGTGGCCAACGCTTTTGCCAAGTCCTATATCGAAACCAGCCTTGATCTGCGCCTGGCGCCAGCCAGGCAAACCGCTGCCTGGTTCGACCAGCAGATCACCCAGCTGCGCCAGAATCTCGATCAGGCGCAGCAGAAGCTGACCGCCTATCAGCGTGAAAAAGGCATCGTCGAATCCGAGGAGCGGCTCGATGTCGAAACCCGCCGCATGGCCGACCTGGCCGGGCAGATGGTGGCGGCGCAATCGGCGTCGTTCGATGCCAGCTCGCGCACGCGCGACAGCGCCAGCCTGCCGGAGGTCATCAACAACCCGGTGGTGCAGAACCTCAAGGCGCAAGTGGCGCAAGGCGAAGGCAAGCTGGCCGAACTGGCCAATCGGGTGGGGGCCAACCATCCCGACTTCATCCGCCTGCAGGCCGAGGTGAACAGCTACAAGGCCAAGCTCGCCAACGAACTCAATACCGCCACCCGCGGTGTCGGCGCCACCGCGGGCGCCGCCCGCCAGCGCTTCGGCGAGCTCTCCGGCGCGTTCGAGCGGCAAAAGGCCAAAGTGCTGGAACTGAAGCAGCAGCGCGAAGAGGCTACCCTGCTGGCGCGCGATCTGGAAAACGCCCAGCGCATCTACGATTCCGCCCTGCAGCGCTACGGCCAGAGCCGCATGGAAGCGCAATCCACGCAGACCGACATTGCCGTATTGAATCCGGCGGTCCCGCCCACCCAGCCGTCCAAGCCGCGTGTGATCCTGAGCGTGCTGCTGTCGCTGTTCCTCGGCACCCTGCTGGGCGTGGGCATCGGCTTCCTGGTCGAACTGCTGGATCGGCGCGTGCGCTCCGGGCAGGACATCGCCGCCGGGCTGGAGATTCCGGTGCTGGCCGAAGTCACCAAAAACAGCCGTGTACTCGAAGCCTTGCGCCGGCTGTTCCGCCGCAACCGCCCGGCGATGGCTTGATGCCGCTTGATTTCAATTTGAAATGAATAGGGCACAACGCATGGAAACCGCAGGCTGCGCGATGCGTACCGACAGCACGGCGCACCCAACTGCAGGAGCGGCGCCTTCGCCGCGAATTTCGCACTCCACACCGCATCAGTCGAGGTTCATATGAATTCACTCACAAGCACCAGCGAGCAGGATCGCATTGCCGAGGCGGTCACCAGCATCCGCGCCGACACCAATATTGGCAAGCTGCTGCAGGATGCCGGCAAGCTCAAGCCGCAGGACATGGAGCGCGTGCTTCAATTGCAGCAGAAGGAAAATCTGCGCTTCGGCGAGGCTGCGCAAAAGCTCGGCCTGGTCAGCGAGGCCGACATCCGGCAGGCCTTGTCGCACCAGTTCGAATACCCCACCATTCCCGCCGCCGAGGCCAGCCTCAGTCCCGAACTGACCGCCGCCACCGCACCCTACAGCAGGGAGGCGGAGGCGCTGCGCTCGGTGCGCTCCGAACTGCTGCTGCGCTGGTTCAAGGATGGCCGCAAGACGCTGGCGGTCGGCAGCGCGCGCGCGGACGAAGGCGCGAGCTATCTGGCCGCCAACCTGGCGGTGCTGTTCGCGCAGATGGGGCGCAAGGTGCTGCTGGTCGATGCCAACATGCGGCAGCCGCGCCAGCACGACATCTTCAACTTGGGCAACGGCATGGGGCTGTCCGACATCCTGGCCGAGCGCATGCCCTCGCTGCAGGTGCACACCATCAAACCGTTCCAGACGCTGTCCGTGCTGTCGGCCGGTTCACCGCCGCCCAACCCGGCCGAACTGCTGGCGCGGCCTGCATTCGGCGCCTTGCTGTCCGGGCTGGAAACCAGCTACGACATCATCCTGATCGACACCGCGCCGTCGCAGCTCAGCTCGGATTTCCAACTGGTCGCAGCGCGCGTCGGCGGCGTACTCATTTCCACCCGCCGCAACGTCAGCCGCATCAACCCGCTGGCCGAACTGAAGGAAAAGATCACCCTCACCGGCGCGCAGGTCGTGGGCGCCGTCGTACTGGATTGAACGCATGAACACGCTTGCCCCGCGCGCCTCCGCGCTCGACGTCCTGGAACCCCTCAAGGCCTGGTGGCCGATCGTACTCGGCCTGCTGGTGCTGTATGTGCCGACTTACTGGGTGCTCGCGCACGGTCTGTGGAACTCGGACGACCATGCCCACGGCCCCATCGTGCTGGTGGTCGCCCTGTATCTGGTCTGGCAGCAACGCGCCGTGTTCACGCGCGATGCCAGTGCCGCGCCCACGCGCAGGGAGGTCGCAACCGGCTGGACGCTGCTGATCCTCGGCTTGCTGGCTTATGCGTTGGGGCGCTCGCAGGATATTCTGCTATTTGAAATCGGCTCGCAGATTCCGGTCATTCTTGGTGCGTTGCTTATCACGCTGGGCACGCGCGCCGCGCGCGCCCTGTGGTTCGCGCTGTTCTTCCTGTTGTTCATGATTCCGCTGCCGGGATTCGTGGTGGATGCCGCCACCGGCCCGCTCAAGCAGTACATTTCGGTGATCGCCGAACAGGTGCTGTATGCCGCCGGCTATCCCATCGCGCGCAGCGGCGTCATGCTCACCGTCGGGCAATACCAGCTGCTGGTGGCCGACGCCTGCTCCGGACTGCACTCGATGTTCAGCCTGTCGGCCATGGGCCTCTTGTATCTGTACCTGATGCAGCGCACCAGCGTCGCGCGCAATCTCATCATCATGGCGGCGGTTCTGCCGATTGCGTTTGCCGCCAACATCGTGCGCGTCATGGTGCTGGTGCTGGTGACGTATCACCTGGGGGACGAGGCGGGGCAAGGGTTCCTGCATGGCTTCGCCGGTATCATGCTGTTCGTCATCGGCCTGCTGTTTTTGTTCGTGCTGGACTGGATATTGGGCTTCATCTTCCCCGACCGCCCGCGTGTCCGGGCGCAAGGCTGATTCGTGGAGACAGGGATGAAACTCATCAGCATCAAACACCTGTTTGTCGGCCTGTGCATGCTGGCCGCGGCAGGCATGGCGCTCGCGCTCAAACCGACAGTTAAGGTGGCGGACAGCGGCCCCAAGATCGACCTTGAAACCCTGATACCCAAGCAGTTCGGCGACTGGGAAATCGACCAAACCATTGTTCCGTTGATTGCCAACCCCGAGCAGGAAGCGCTCATCAACAAGATATACAACCAGACCCTCACGCGCACCTACGTCAATGCGCGCAACGAACGCATCATGCTGTCCATCGCCTACGGCGGCGACCAGAGCGACAACATGGCGGTGCATAAACCCGAGGTCTGTTATCCCGCGCAGGGATTCCAGATATTGAAAAACGCGACCGGAACGTTTTCGACCGGGGCCAGCGATATCCCGGTCAAACGTCTGATTGCCACCCAGGGACGGCGCATCGAACCGATCACGTATTGGACAACCGTTGGCGATACCGTTGCCGTCAATGGCCTGAAATGGAAGCTCCAGCAATTAAAATACGGCCTCACCGGAAAAATCCCGGATGGCTTGCTGTTCAGGATTTCGAGCATCCAGGCAGACGATGCCAAGGCTTACCAAACGCAGGACACGTTCGCCCGCGATCTGCTCAAGGCGATGTCGCCGAGCGGCCGCGAACGCATCATCGGCAACCCCGGTTCGGCCGGCTGAACGAACTGCACCTTTATCCAACTACTGGCTTCATTGCAACGGAAACACCATGACCAAAAAAGCACTCATCACCGGCGTCACCGGCCAGGACGGCGCCTACCTTGCTGAATTCCTGCTGGGCAAGGGCTACGAAGTTCACGGCATCAAGCGCCGCACCTCGCTGTTCAACACCGACCGCATCGACCACCTATACCAGGACCCGCACGAGACCGGCCGCAAGTTCATCCTGCATCATGGCGACCTCACCGACTCGTCCAGCCTCATCCGCATCATCCAGCAGGTGCAGCCCGACGAAATCTACAACCTCGCCGCGCAGAGCCACGTCGCCGTCAGCTTCGAAGAACCCGAATACACCGCCAACTCCGACGCCCTCGGCGCGCTGCGCATTCTGGAGGCCATCCGC
>NZ_JANJXQ010000260.1 GCF_024708915.1 Thiobacillus sp. | reverse complement strand
CTGAGCGCGCCCGATATCCACCACGCGCTGGAGATCGCGGCGAGCCAGCCGCTTGCGCTCGCGCTCATCGACATGAACCGGCCCGATGGCGATGGGCGCGAACTGCTCGCCCGTTTGCGCAGCTCGCCGGCCATGATCTGGCGCATCAGCGACAGCATCTCGTCGAAGAAGATCTCGCGGTGCTCGATCGTGCGTTGCAGGGCTTGCTGGGGGGTGATCGGGGCGCCCGGTCAACATCAAGAAGGGCCAGTTCCTGGCGCCGTGGGACATGCAGAACGTGGTCGACAAGGCGCGCGCGGTCGGCAACAAGCAGATCATGGTGTGCGAGCGCGGCGTCAGCTTCGGCTACAACACGCTGGTGTCCGACATGCGCGGCCTGGCGATCATGCGCGCGACGCAGTGCCCGGTGGTGTTCGACGCCACCCATTCGGTGCAGCAGCCGGGCGGGCAGGGCGCGACCAGCGGCGGCCAGCGCGAGTTCGTGCCGGTGCTGGCACGTGCGGCGGTCGCTGCCGGCGTGGCGGGCGTGTTCGCGGAGACGCATCCGAATCCGGCGTGCGCGCTGTCGGACGGCCCCAACGCGTGGCCGCTCGGCATGCTGAAGGAATTGCTGGAAACGCTGAAGGAAATCGACGCGCTGGTGAAGCAGCGCGGGTTTATCGAACACAAGTTGATGAAAACCTGATCCGCGAAGTACGCGAAGAAGCGCGAAGAAAACCCAAGTAAGTCCTGCTTTTTCTTTTCTTCGCGTCCCTTCGCGTACTTCGCGGATAAAAATTGAATTCTGAGGAAACATAGTGAGTGCAATCATCGATGTCATCGCCCGGGAAATTCTCGACTCCCGTGGCAATCCCACTGTTGAAGCCGACGTGCTGCTGGAGTCCGGCGTGCTGGGCCGCGCCGCTGTGCCGTCGGGCGCGTCCACCGGCAGCCGCGAGGCGATCGAGCTGCGCGACGGCGACAAGAGCCGTTATCTGGGCAAGGGCGTACTGAAGGCCGTCGAGCACGTCAACACCGAAATCTGCGAAGCCATCATCGGACTCGACGTCGAGGACCAGGCCTTCATCGACCGCACCATGATCGAGCTCGACGGCACCGAGAACAAGTCGCGCCTCGGCGCCAATGCCCTGCTCGCGGTGTCGATGGCGTGCGCGCGTGCCGCCGCCGAACAGGCCGGGCTGCCGCTCTACCGCTACCTCGGCGGCGCCGCGCCGATGGCGCTGCCGGTGCCGATGATGAACATCATCAACGGCGGCGCGCACGCCAACAACAACATCGACATGCAGGAATTCATGGTGATTCCGGTCGGCGCGCCGAGTTTCCGCGAGGCGTTGCGCTACGGCGCCGAAGTGTTCCACGCGCTGAAGAAACTGCTCGACGCCGCCGGGATGGCGACCACCGTCGGCGACGAGGGCGGTTTCGCCCCCAACCTCGAATCGCACGAGGCGGCGCTGAAGCTGATCGTGCAGGCGATCGAAAAGGCCGGCCTGCAGCCCGGCATCGACGTCGCCATCGGGGTCGATTGCGCCGCGTCCGAGTTCTACAAGGACGGCCTCTACCATCTCGAATCCGAAGGCCTCAAGCTGAGCTCCGCCGAACTCACCGATTACCTCGCGGCCTGGTGCGACAAGTACCCGGTCATCAGCATCGAGGACGGCATGGCAGAAGGCGACTGGGACGGCTGGAAAACCCTCACCGACAAACTCGGCAAGCGCGTCCAGCTGGTCGGCGACGACCTTTTCGTCACCAACGCCAAAATCCTCAAGGAAGGCATCGACAAGGACATCGCGAATTCCATTCTCATCAAGGTCAACCAGATCGGCACCCTGTCGGAAACCTTCCAGGCGATCGAGATGGCCAAGCAGGCCGGCTACACGTCGGTGATCTCGCACCGTTCGGGCGAGACCGAGGACACCACGATCGCCGATCTGGCGGTCGCCACCAACGCGCGCCAGATCAAGACCGGCTCGCTGTCGCGCTCCGACCGCATGGCGAAATACAACCAGCTGCTGCGCATCGAGGAAGAACTCGGCGACGCGGCGAGCTATCCCGGACGCGATGCGTTCCGCCAGCGCGGCTGACCACAACGCGGCCAGGCTGGTCGCGCACATTCGCAGCCAGGGATTGACCTGGGTGCTGGCCGCTGCGATTGTGCTGTTGCAATACCCGCTGTGGCTGGGCGAAGGCGGGTGGTTGAAAGTGCGTGAAAGTGCGCACAGAATCGACACCCAGCAGGCACTGAACCAGCGTCTGCAGACCCGCAATGCCGGCCTGCTGGCCGAGCTTGGCGACCTCAAGCAGGGACGCGACGCCATCGAAGAACGCGCGCGCAATGAACTGGGCATGATTGCGCCGGACGAATGGTTCGTCCGGGTGGTGTCTGCCCACACCGTTCAGTCGGGAAAAACGAATGAGTGACTTGCAAATCGGCTTGTTGGTGATTGGCGTGGCCATCGTGGCGGTGGTGCTGCTGTTCAACTGGATTCAGGAGCGCCGCTTCCGAAAACAGGCCGACGCGGCTTTTCAGACGCCGGCGGGCGATGCGCTGATGCAGCCGGGGACGGTGCCGCACGAAACGCCCAGCCGGCCTGAGCGGCTTGAACCGGCGTTACGCGAACCGGTCTTCGATGCCAATGACGACGTGCGCGACGTGGCCGGGATCAACGAGCCCCATTTACAGATCGATGCCGACCTGCCGCAGGCGGAGACCTCGCTTGAAGACAGCATGCCCACGCGCGTGGCACCTGCTCCGCCGCCTTCTGCTCAGGCACCCTATGTCCCGGCGACGGCACCTGAGGCACCCTACGACGAACTGATCGAATACCGCATCCGCGTCGGCGGCGATGGCGTCCTGGCGAATGTGTTTGCCGATGCCTTCAATCATGCGCGCACCCTGGGCAAGGCGGTGCGCTGGGCCGGATTGCCGGCCGGTGCCGCGGAATGGGAGGAGATCCAGCCTTGGCGCGACGTGCACTATCAGCAGGTGGCGGTCACCATGCAGCTGGCCGACCGCAACGGTGCGGCGCAGGAAGAGCAGCTCTCGGCCCTGTGCGCCCTGCTGCAGAACGTGGGCCAGGCGCATGGCCTGCGCGTCGCCTGCGACGACGTGGCCGCTGCGATGGAGCGCGCGCAGGCCATCGATCGCTTCTGTGTCGATGTCGATGTACTCATCGGCCTGAATGTGGTGGCGCGCGGCGAAGGGGCGGTGAACCTGGCGCGCATCGTGCGCGAGGCCGAAGCCTGCGGCATGGCGCTGGGCATGGACGGCGTATTCCAGCTGCTCGACAGCCGCGGCGAGCCGCTCTATGCGCTGTGCAACCACGATGCCGAGCCTTTCAATGCTGCGGTGGTGGAAGGGCAGACCTCGCAGGGCGTGACGTTGCAATTCGACGTGCCGCGCGTACCGGATGGCATCAGGGTATTCGACGGCATGGTGGCGTTCGGCCGCAAGCTTGCCAGCGAAGTCGGCGGCATTCTGGTGGACGACAACCTGCGCCCGCTGACCGACAGCGGCATCGAGAAAATCCGCACTCAGCTCACGCAGATCTACGAGCGCATGGAAGCGCGCGGCGTGCCATCCGGCTCACGGCGGGCGCTGCGTCTGTTTTCCTGATGCCGGCATCCGATGTGCCGGCGCGCGCGGCGGCGTTGCGTCAGGAAATCGAGCGTCATGATTACGCCTATTACGTCCTCGACGCCCCCACCATTCCCGATGCGGAGTACGACCGGCTGTTCCGCGAACTGCAGGCGCTCGAAGCCGGACACCCCGAACTCGCCACCCCCGATTCGCCGACCCGGCGCGTAGGCGGCAAGCCGCTGGAGGGTTTCGCGCCGGTGCGCCATGCGGTGCCGATGCTGTCGATCCGCACCGAGACCGATACCGAAGCGAGCGGCGCGCAGGCTTTCGACGCGCGGGTGCGGCGCGAATTGGGGCTGGGCGAGAACGATCCGCCGGTCGAATACGCGGCCGAACTGAAGTTCGACGGCCTCGCCATCAACCTGCGCTACGAGTCCGGCGTGCTGGTGCAGGCCGCCACCCGCGGCGACGGCGAAACCGGCGAGGACGTCACCCAGAACATCCTCACGGTGCATGCCGTCCCGCTGCGCCTGAATACCGCTGCGCCGCCCGCCGTGCTGGAAGTGCGCGGCGAGGCGTTCATGCGGCGCGACGATTTCGAGCGCTACAACGCGAAGCAGCGGGAGGTCGGCAAGCCCACCCTGGTCAATCCGCGCAACGGTGCCGCGGGCAGCATTCGCCAGCTCGATCCGGCAATGGCCGCGCAGCGGCCGCTGTCGTTTTTTGCCTATGGGGTGGGCGAGGTACGGGGCTGGTCGCTGCCGCCTACCCACAGCGCCACGCTCGACGCACTGGCTGAACTGGGCGTGCCGGTGTGCAGCGAGCGCATCGCCGGGCTAGGCGCGGCGGCGCTGGTCGCCTTCCATGACGATGTCGCCGAGCGCCGCGATCAATTGCCGTTCGACATCGACGGCGTGGTGTACAAGGTCAACCGCCTGGACCTGCAGCGCGAACTGGGTTTTGTCACGCGCGAGCCGCGCTGGGCGGTGGCGCATAAATTCCCGGC
>NZ_JANJXQ010000045.1 GCF_024708915.1 Thiobacillus sp. | reverse complement strand
TTAAGGAATTGCCATGAAATCCGGCATTCACCCCGATTACAAGGAAGTCGCCGTGACCTGCTCCTGCGGCAGCACGTTCAAAACCCGCTCCACGCTGGGCAAGGAAGTCCTGCGCGTGGAAGTCTGCGCGGCCTGCCATCCGTTCTACACCGGCAAGCAGAAGATCGTCGACACGGCCGGCCGGGTCGAGAAATTCCGCCAGCGCTATGGCATGAAGTAAGCCGGTCGGCGCGGTGTGCATGGTGCGACTGAAAGCGGCTTCGGCCGCTTTTTGCGTTCTGGCGGCGACACGACGGTATCATTGAACACTCCCCGATCAGGATGAGGCAAACGTGACTTCCCGAGCTTTCCGCCGTATTGCAATGACCGTACTCGGCGCGCTGGCGCTGACGCACTGCGCGCAAAATCCGGTGACGGGCGGCAAGGATTTCGTGCTGATGTCGGAGCAGCAGGAAATCCAGATGGGTGCGCAGGCACACCAGGATGTGCTGAAGGAATACGCGGCACTGGACAATCCGGCGTTGCAGGCCTACGTCGACGAGGTCGGCCAACGGCTGGCGAAACAGAGCCATCGGCCGAACCTGCCATGGCATTTCACCGTGGTCGACAGCCCCGACGTCAATGCCTTCGCCCTGCCGGGCGGCTATGTCTACATCACCCGCGGCATCATGGCCTATCTGAATTCCGAGGCCGAGCTGGCGGGGGTGGTGGGGCATGAAATCGGCCATGTCACCGCGCGCCACGGGGTGCGCCAGCAAAGCGCGTCCACCGCGGTGGGGCTGGGCGCGGTGCTGGGCTCGATTCTGGTGCCGGGGATGAACAACCAGGCGGGCGCATCGCTGCTGCAAACGCTGGCGCAGGCCTGGACCGCCGGCTACGGGCGCGAGCACGAACTGGAATCCGACCGTCTCGGCGCCGAATACCTGGCCCGGACCGGCTACAACCCGCAGGCAATGATCGAGGTCATCGGCGCGCTGAAAAACCAGGAGCTGTTTGCCGCTGAACAGGCCAAGCGCGGCGGTCGCCAGCCGCGCACCTATCACGGTACGTTCGACACGCACCCGAGCAACGATGCGCGCCTCAAGCAGGTAGTGGGCGAGGCCGGCAAGTACAGCGTCGCCAATCCGCGCGACGGCCGCAACGATTACCTGCAGAAAATGGCCGGTGTGTATTTTGGCGACAGCCCCGACCAGGGCGTGATCCGCAACAATGCCCTGCTGCACGAAAAACTCGGGCTGGCGCTACAGTTTCCGCCCGGCTGGCAGGTACAGAATCGCCCCGACCGGGTGGTGGCGACGAGCCCCCAGGGCGACGCGCTGGTCGAGCTGCAGCAGGGGCCGAAAAGCGACAAACCGCTGGAGACGCTGCAGAAAGGACTCAAGCTGGATGCCGGCGCGCGTTACGACAGCGGCAGTCTTGGCGGCCATCCGGCCGCATTCGCGGCGGGCGCGCAGCAGGGCAAACCGGTGGTGGTGGCGGCCGTGGTGTTCAATGGCACGCAGTACCTGATCGCCGGTATGGCCAAGGACAAGCCCACGTACGAGCGCGAGCGCAGCGCCCTGCGCGCGGCGATCAACAGCTTCCACGCGCTTGGCGCGGCGGAGCGGCAGGCAGCGCGTCCCTATGTGCTGCGCCTGCTGACGGCGCAATCCGGCACCACGATGGCCGCTCTGGCGCGGCAGTCGCCATTGGGCGGCGATGCCGAAAGCCAGCTGCGCCTGCTGAACGACCTCTACCCCGACGGCGAGCCCAGACCGGGGCAGCTCCTCAAAATTGTTCAATAAACGCCTGATCACGCCTCAGCACCCGCAAGGAGTACGCCGGTGGGTGCCCCGCTGCTGCGCAGCGACCCTCCCGCAGCTCGGCTTGCTGCTGCTTTGCGCCGCCTGGCTGCTGCCCGGCCTGATCGGACATGCGCCGTGGAAAGGCGGCGACGGCGATCATTTCGTCCGGCTGTGGCTGCTGCTGCAAAGCGGGACTGCGCCCCAGGCCGCCCCGGCTACGCCGCCCCTGTATTACTGGGTCGCCGCCGCAACCGCCTGGCTCACTTCACCCATCCTGACTTTGGCCGATGGCGCCCGCCTGGCTTCGGGTCTGTTCATCGCCCTGGCGCTGTTTTTTGTGTCGCGCACGGCGCGCGTGCTCTACGGCGCCGAGGCAGGCTGGGCTGCGGTGCTCACCTTGCTGGGCTGCGTGGGCCTGCTGGTGCGCGGCCACGAACTCAACGCCTATACCGCCCAGTTTGCCGCCGCTGCCGTGATGCTGTACGGCATCGCCAGCCTGCCGCAGAATGCCCGCAGCGGCTGGGCGCTGGGCGGCGGCGCGGTCTTGATGCTGCTGGCCGGCGGCGCGGCGGAAGCCTTGCTGTTTCTGCTGCTGGCGGCATCGATG
Organism: Thiobacillus sp.; assembly: GCF_024708915.1. The sequence goes on along the minus strand of NZ_JANJXQ010000045.1, from coordinate 10,365 downwards.
CCGCTGTTGCTGGTGGAGTACCGCAGTCCGGCGGCGCGCCGTTCGCTGGCCTGGGGCGTGGGCGGCGCACTGTTGTTCGGCGCAGCCTGGCTGGCCTTTTTGGCAGCGCAGCATATTCCCTTGATGCGCGCATTCAATCTGCAGCGCTGGCTGGGCAGCAACAGCCTGCGGCCGGGCTATTACCCCGGCATCCTCGGCTGGTACGCCTGGCCGGCATGGCCGCTGGCGGCGTGGGCGGTATACCGGGAACGGCGGCAATGGCGTACGCCGGGCATGGTGCTGCCGGTCGCGGCGCTGGCAGGCTTGCTCGGCCTGTACGCCCTGGCGGCCGATCCCGACGAGGAGCAAGGTCTCATCCTGCTGTTGCCGCTGGCGCTACTGGGCGCCGCCGGACTGTTCACGCTGCGGCGTGGCGCGGCCAACGCCTTGCTGTGGTTTGCGGTCATGCTGTTCGGCTTTGTCGGACTGCTGTTCTGGATCTACTGGAGCGCGCACGATCTCGGCCACCCGGCGCGCTTGGCCGTGCGGCTCGGCAAGCTGGGGATGACCCATGTTGGTGAGTTGCGTCCATGGGCGTTGGCGCTGGGCATCGCCGTCACCCTGGCCTGGATCGTCTTTCTGGCGCGCCTTCAGCGTTCGCCGCTGCGGCCCATGCTGGTCTGGACCGCTGGCATGACCTTCATCTGGACGCTGTTGATGGCCTTGTTTCTGGCGCCGCTCGACCGTCGCCTGAGTTATGTCGGCGTGGGCGAAGCACTGGCTGCGCGGGTGCCGCCAACCGCCTGCATCCAGACCTATCAGGTGCGCAGCCAGCAGCGTCTGCTGCTTGCCTATCACAGTGGGCGCCTGCTCGCTCCGGCCGATATCGGATGCGACTGGCTGCTGGTGGAAACCCGGCGCCGCGAGGCCGCGCCGCATGTCCCGGGCGTCTGGGTCAAGCAGTGGGAAGGCGCACGCCCCGGCGACCGTTCGGACCGCTTCCATCTGTATGTCCGCCGCTAACGGACGGGAAACGGCGCGCGTGGCCGCCGTCATTCTGGCGGGGGGGCAAGGCCGCCGCATGGGCGGGGCCGACAAGGGGCTGATCGATTACCGGGGCCGCCCGCTGGTCGAATGGGCGCTCGCCGCGCTGGCGCCGCAGGTCGGGGAAATCGCCATCAGCGCCAACCGCAATGCCGAGCGCTACGCGGCTTATGGCCGCCGCGTGCTGCCCGACCCCCTGCCCGGCTTTCCCGGCCCCCTGGCGGGCGTGCTGGCGGCGCTGCAGACGGTGGAGGCGGACTGGCTGGTGGTGGTGCCGTGCGATACGCCGCATCTGCCCGCCGATCTGGTGATCCGCCTGCTGGGCGCGGCACAGCTGGAAAGCGTGCCGCTGGCGGTGGCCGAAGACGGTGCGCGCGTGCACCACACGTGCTTCATCGTGCGTACCGATCAGCGCGCGAATCTGGCCGCGTTTCTCGCGCGCGGCGAGCGCGCGGTGCGCCACTGGCAGGCGGGATTGGCTTCGACGACGGTGCGCTTCGACCCTGCCGGGTTCGCCAATTTCAACCAGCCCGACGATCTTCAGCCCGGCTAGTGTCGCGACTCGGAAATAGGGGAACGTAATGAAACGGATGGATTTTTTCGCAGGGCAAGGCGCGAGGAGAGCGTGGTTGTTGCCGATTTATCGGCTTTACAACCACGGCCTACCCCTTGCGGGTGGGCGACATAGCCCGCCCTATGGCAACGACGAGCAACGCCGCCATGCGGAAAAAGACGCCGTTTCATGTTGCGATATTTCCGAGTCTCGACACTAGCCTTGCCGGCTCTCTGCGATCTGCACGCAATACTGCTGCAAATGCTCCGGCACGCCGGGCGGACAGGTGCCGCAGTCGCGGTTGCCGGGAACGGCGTAGTCGATGAACTTGGGATAGGCGAGCTTGAGGTTGTTCATCAGCACAACGAAATCTTCCAGCGTGCGCTCGCCGCCCAGACGCGGGTTGCGAGCCTTTTCCTGGCCGATGGTGCTGATGCGGCGCTGTTCGTAGTCGTGCGCCGGGTAGACCAGGGTGTCGTCGTCGTAGGCAAACAGCTTGCCGCGCACCGAGCGGTACAGCGCGGCCGCATCGCCGCTCTGAAAGTCGGTGCGCCCGCAGGCTTCGATCAGCAGCGCGTCGCCGGTGTAGAGCCGGCCGGCGTGGGCATAGGCGAAGTGGTTGTCGGTGTGGCCGGGGGTGTGGATCGGCGTCAACTCGACCGAGCCCATCTTGAACGGCGTGCCGTCGACGATGCCGATGTCGGTGCACGGCAGCGCATCGAGCGCGGGGCCGGCGATGCGGCTGCCGGCGATCGCCTTCAGCTTCTTCGCCGAGGTGATGTGGTCGGCGTGGATGTGCGTCTCGACCGTGAACGCGAGCTTGAGGCCCAGCTTGCCGACCTCGCCGAGGTCGCGTTCCCAGGTCGGCAGCACCGGGTCGATCAGCAGCGCCTGGCCGGTTTCCTCGCAGCCGAGGAGGTAAGTGTAGGTGCTGGAAACGGGCTCGAACAGTTGCTTGAAAAGCATGACGCATCTCCTTGAGGGTATTCAAAGTACGGCCAGCGCCTCGTCCAGAAGTTCCACCCAGTGCCGCACCGGGACCGGGCTGCCCGATTGCAGATGGGTGAGGCAGCCGATGTTGGCGGTGACGATCAGTTCGGGGTCGCCGGCCTGCAGATGGCCGAGCTTGCGCGCCTTCAACTGGTTGGCGATCGCCGGCTGCAGGATCGAATAGGTGCCGGCCGAGCCGCAGCACAGGTGTTTTTCCGCCACCGGCGTGAGTTCGAATCCGGCGTCGGACAACAGCGCTTCGACGCCGCCGCTGAGCTTCTGCCCGTGCTGCAGGGTGCAGGGCGGATGGTAGGCGATGCGTTTTTGGGTGAGGGGCGAGGCGCGAGGCGCGAGGGACTTCAGCGCGGCCGCTTCGGCAACGAGGATTTCGGAAATGTCCTTCGTTGCGGCGGAAATTCGCGTGGCCTTGTCCGCATACGCGGCGTCGTCGCGCAGCAGCCAGCCGTAGTCCTTGACCATCGCGCCGCAGCCGGAAGCGGTCATCACGATGGCCTCCACCCCGGCGTCGAGGTGCGGCAGCCAGGCGTCGATGTTGCGCCGCGCGGCGGCAAGGCTTGCGTCGTGGTCGTTGAGATGATGCGCCAGCGCGCCGCAGCAGCCGGCCGCATCCGCGGCGACGAGCGAGATGCCGATGCGGTCGAGCACGCGCGCGGCGGCGGCGTTGATGTTGGGCTTGAGTCCTGGCTGGACGCAGCCCTGCAATACCAGCATGCGGCGGGCGTGGTGCGGCGCCGGCCATTCGCCCGCTTTTTCGGCCGGGGGCACGCGCGTCTTCAGGAAGCCGGGCATCAGGCCGCGCACGCGCTGGCCGAGCCTGAGCGCGCTGTTGAAAATCAGCGGCGTGCCGAGGCCTCTCTTCAGTGTGCTGCGCACCGCGGTCTCGGTGACGCCGCGGCCGACTTGCTCCTCGACGAGGTGGCGGCCGATGTCGAGCAGCTTGCCGTATTCCACGCCCGACGGGCAGGTGGTCTCGCAGTTGCGGCAGGTCAGGCAGCGGTCGAGGTGCAGCTGGGTTTTCGCCGTCGGCGTCGCGCCCTCGAGCACCTGCTTCATCAGGTAGATGCGGCCGCGCGGCGAGTCGAGTTCGTTGCCGAGCACCTGGTAGGTGGGGCAGGTGGCGAGGCAGAAGCCGCAATGCACGCAACTGCGCAGGATGCGCTCGGCGACCTCGCCGTCGGGGGTGTTGCGGTAGGAATCGGCGATCTGGGTCTGCATGTCAGAAGTCGGGGTAGAGCCGGCCGCGGTTGAGGATGCCGCTGGGGTCGAAGCGCTGCTTGAGGCTGCGGTGCAGCGTCGCCAGCGCCGGGGCGAGCGGGGCGAAGGCGCCGTTGGCGGGCGCCTTGCCGCGGAACAGGGTGGCGTGGCCGCCCGCTTGCCGAGCGGCCTCGCGCAGCGCGGCGGCGGGCAGCTCGGACGCCAGCCAGCGCAGCGCGCCGCCCCACTCGATCCACTGCGCGTCGCCCAGCTTCAGCGGCGGCGTGGTCGGCTTCACTGCCAGCCGCCACAGATTCTGATTTAGAGTTGACGGGCGCTTGTCGAAGAAGGGCGTGGCCTGGCCGCGCAGGCGCTGCCAGAACGCGGCGGCGTCCTGCAGCGGCTCGCCGCCGAGCCGGGCCTGCGCGGCGTGCACGGCGGATGCCGCGCCCGACAGCCGCAGCGTCAGCAGGCCGGCGTGCCACGAGGTCGCCGACAGCGGCAGCGGCTGGCCGGCCCACTGGTTCATCCGCAGGATCGCAGCGGCTTCGTCGAGTTCGAATTGCAGGGTGGTTTCCGCCGCCGGTTTCGGCAGCACCTTGAGCGAGACTTCGGTGATCAGGCCGAGCGTGCCGAGCGCGCCGACCATCAGGCGCGACACGTCGTAACCGGCGACGTTCTTGATCACCTGGCCGCCGAAGTGCAGCGGCTGGCCGGTGCCGTCGATGATCTTCACGCCGAGCACGAAGTCGCGCGCAGCGCCGGCATAGGGCCGGCGCGGGCCGGACAGGCCGGCGGCGATGCAGCCGCCGAGCGTGGCCGCATCGCCGAAGTGCGGCGGCTCGAACGCCAGCATCTGGTTCTGTTCGGCGAGCAGCGCCTCGATCGCGGCGAGCGGGGTGCCGGCGTGCGCGCTCAGCACCAGTTCCTTCGGCTGGTAGTCGACGACGCCGGCGAGCTTGCGGGTGCTGAGCACCTCGCCTTCATCGGCGTTGCCGTAGAAGGTTTTGCTGCCGCCGCCCTGGATGACGAGCGGCGTATTCGCCGCATGGGCCGAGCGAATGCGCTCAACGAATTCGGTCAACATCAGAACCTCGGCAATTCCGGATGCGCCAGTTGCCCGCCGTGGACGTGCATCGCGCCCCATTCGGCGCAGCGATGCAGTTCGGGCACGGCCTTGCCGGGGTTGAGCAGTTTGTCGGGGTCGAACGCCGCCTTCACGTCGTGGAAACGCGCGAGTTCCGGGGGGGCGAACTGCGCGCACATCTGCTTGATCTTCTCCAGGCCGACGCCGTGCTCGCCGGTGATGGTGCCGCCGGCCTCGACGCACAGTTCGAGGATCCTGCCGCCGAAGTCTTCGGCCTTGGCGAGTTCGCCGGGCTGGTTGGCGTCGAACAGGATCAGCGGGTGCAGGTTGCCGTCGCCGGCATGGAACACGTTGGCCACGGCGAGGCCGTATTCCGCGCCCATCTCGCCGATGCGCTGCAGCACGTGCGGCAGCTGCGCGCGCGGAATGGTGCCGTCCATGCAGTAGTAGTCGGGCGCCAGCCGCCCCACCGCAGGGAACGCGGCCTTGCGCCCGGCCCAGAATTTCAGGCGTTGTTCCTCACTGTCGGCGGTGCGGATTTCGGTCGCGCCCGAAGTTTCGAGCACCTCGTGCACGGTGTAGATGTCGGCCGACACTTCCTCGTTGACGCCGTCGACCTCGCACAGCAGCAGCGCCTCGCAGTCGAGCGGATAGCCGGCGTGGACGAAGGCCTCGGCGGCCTGGATGGCGAGGCGGTCCATCATTTCCAGCCCGGCCGGGATCACCCCGGCGGCGATGATATTGCCGACCGCCGCGCCGGCCTTCGCCACGTCGTCGAACGCCGCCAGCACCACCTGCGCGCGCTCGGGGCGCGGCAGCAGCTTCACCGTGACCTCGGTGATCACCGCGAGCATGCCTTCCGATCCGGTCAATAGCGCCAGCAGGTCGTAGCCGGGGGCATCAAGCGCGTCGCTACCGATTTCGAGCACGTCGCCTGCGATCGTCAGCGCGCGCAGGTTGAGGATGTTGTGCACGGTAAGACCGTATTTCAGGCAGTGCACGCCGCCCGAGTTCTCGGCGACGTTGCCGCCGATCGAGCAGGCGATCTGCGACGACGGGTCGGGCGCGTAATAAAGATTGTGCTGCGCGACGGCTTCGGAGATCGCCAGGTTGCGCACGCCCGGTTCCACCACCGCGGTGCGTGCCAGCGGGTCGATCGCCTTGATGCGGTTGAGCTTGGCCAGCACCAGCAGCACCGCGCCGTCCACCGGCAGCGCCCCCGCGGCAAGACCGGTGCCGGCGCCGCGCGCCACCACCGCGACCTGGTTTTCATGGCACAGTCGCAGGATCGCCGCCACCTGCGTCTCGTTCTCCGGCAGCACCACCACGTCGGGGATGTTGCGGTAGGCCGCGAGGCCGTCGGACTCGAAAGGCAGCAGGTCCTCGCGCTCGTTGAGCACGCAATGCGCCGGCAGCAGGCTGCGCAGCTTGGAGAGGAAGGCGGGACTCAGCATGAAAAAGGCCAAAGCGACGTTCAGGCTGCGAGTTTAGCCGGGCCCGTCTGCGCGCGCGAGGGCGCCAGCCGCCGATAGGCCTCCGCCAGTGCGTTGTCGCCGCCGACGTTGCCGGGGAAGATCACCACCGGCAGCTGCGGCAGGCGGTGGTCGGCTGGCGTCTGCACCACGGTGACGCCGGGCAGGAGCTGTCCCAGCACGCGCGATGAGGTGAGCGCGAGCCCGGTCGACAGCACGTCGTTGGAGGTGATGCCGCCCTTGCTGATGAGGAAGCCGAGTGTTTCCGGCAGCCGCTTCACCACGTCCATCAGGGTTGCGGAAACCGTCTCGCCGAATTTGAGGCGTTCCGCCACGCTGGCAAACGTAAGCTCCGCGCGGCTGGTGAACACCACCGGGGTGAGGCCGCGCGCATGGGCGTGGGTGATGCTCGCCGCCAGTTCGTCGACCACCGCGGCACGCCCGGCCGGCAGGCGGGCGACGTCGAGCGGCAGACCGACCACGCCGCGTTCCTTCAACAGCTGGGTCAGCTGCGCGGTGGTCCTGGCGACGTGCGAGCCGACCACGACCGCGCCGGGCTGGCCGTCGCGCACCAGCGTGGCGAAGGATTCGGCAGCGACCGGCTGCGGCGGCAGCCGGGCCAGCGCGGTCAGCAGTGAGGCAGCGCTGCGGAACAGCAAACGCCTGCCACTGGCGGCGGCTTTCAGCGCGGCGTCGGCGAAGATACGATAGTCGTCAGGTAATTCACCGTCGACCACGCCGACCGCGTTGCCGGTGAGGCCGGCAAGCCAGGCATCGGCGCGGCCCGCGCGCAGCTCGGCCAGCGTCAGGCGTTGCACCGAATCGGCGGCAACGCGGCCGCCGGTCTTCTCGGCGACGTAATCGGGCAGGAAGGCGGTCGAGTAGCCGAACACCGAATCGCGCGCGAATTCGGTCTGGTGCGTCGGCACCGGCGTGCCGTTGACGACCAGATAATGCGTACTGTCGCGCGTGATGCGTCCGCCTTCGAAGAACGCCGGTGTTAGCAGCGTTGCGTCGAACGGTCCGAGCATCTCGTTCATCATGTCGGTTTCCACCGGATAGTGGCCGCGCAGGGTCGAGTCGGAGCGCGACACGAACAGCACCGGGCCGGTGTAGTCGGCCAGCGCGGTCTTGAGGTTGACGCACACCTCGCGGGTGACTTCGGCGGCGCGCGCCGCGTCCATGCCGCGCGTGTTGGTCAGCACGAAGAACAGCGGCGCCGCATCGGCCAGCGCCGTCTGCAGCGTGGCGACGTCCCAGCGCGTCAGCAGCAGGCAGGAATGCACCGTCTGCGAGCCGGTGGGGTCGTCGTCGAGGATGATGATTTTCGGGTTCATGGTGAAAACCTTTTTTTGTCCGCGAAGGGCGCGAAGAAACGCGAAGAAAACCAAGCAGTGTCGAAGTGTCAATCCAGGATCCTTGCTTTGATTTTCCTTCGCGTTTCTTCGCGTCCTTCGCGGATAAAGTTTTTAAGCCGAAACACGCTCCAGCATCGCCAGCGCCCGCTCGTGCATCGCCTGCGCGTTCATGCCGTTGAAGTCGAACAGCTGCTGCGGGCTGGCGGTGGTTTCGCCGCGCTTCCAGCAGAACACGTCGCGCTCGCGCGCCTGGCTGCGCAGCAGAACGGGTTCGAGCGGCGCCGAGGGGCCGCCGCTGACGCCGATCAGCACGTCGCCATGGAACATCGCCTTGAAGGCGGCGTCGTCCATGAAACGGCCGTCTGGTTCGGACACGCTGTCCCACAGCACGTCGCTCGGGCGGTACAGACGGCGCGGGTTGACCACGGCGACGATGCGCGAGCCGATGCCGGATGCGGCCAGCTTGTCGGCGGCGGCGAACACCGGCTGCAGCACCATGTCGCCGGTCACCGCGAACACCACGGTGTGCGAACCCGGACGCGCCTGCAGCAGCATCGCGCCGTCGTCGATCGCCTGGTAGCTCTGCGCCATCGTGGCATGGATCGGCAGCGGCGACTTCGACGCGGTGATGACGATGCCCTTGTTGTGCTGGCGCAAGGCCCAGTCGTAGCTCGCCTGGATCATGTTGGCGTCGACCGGGAACAGCGGGTAGACGTTGCCGTTGCGCATCATCGCGGCGAAGTAGCTTTCGATCTCGGGGCGCTGGTGGGTCCAGCCGTTGCGGCCCTGCTCCAGCGCGCCGGCGGTGAACAGACACACCGTGGCCGGGGTTGGGCGGCGCAGCTCGGCCATTGCCTGCGTCACCGTCTGCCAGATCGGCAGGCCGTTGATGGCGAAGGATTCGTAGCTGCACCACAGGCTGCGCCCGCCGAACAGCGCGACGCCGACGGCGAGGCCGGCGCAGGCGTCCTCGTTGAGCGGTTCGTAGACCTGGCCCGACGGACCCTGGAAATACAGGTCGTCGGCGGTCGGGTGGCGGATCGTCAGCGCCTTGTTGATGTTGGCCATGCCCGAGGCCTCGTTGCCGTCGGCGTTGGTGACGACGAACAGCGGGTCGCGCTTGCCGACTTCGCCGACCACGTGGCCGAAGGCGGTGGTCGGGATGTGGTTTTCGCCGACGGCGAATTCGTTCAGCGGCAGGCCGTCGAGACTGGGCAGTGCGCGCACGCTCTCGGTTACCGCCACGCGCGCCGCGGGGCCGCCGCCGGCGTGGCGGAAGTTCTCGCGGGTCACCTTCCACGCCTGGATCGGCAGCGCGCGGCGCTGCAGCCCGTTTTTCACGTCGTCGGAATCGAGCGTGTGGTGGGCGTAGAGGTTGTGCGACTTGGCGCCGGTGGCGTGCACGCCGGCTCCTTTGAGTTGCTTGACGATGAGGCAGGCGCGGCGGCCCGAGAGCGCGCTCTGCGCGGCGGCGGCGGCGGCCTTCAGGATGGCGCCGGTGAAGGCCATGCGCGCGGCGAAGCCGAAAGTCGTGCTGTCCGCGTAGACCGGGGTGTCGGCCGTGTCAGCGAAATCGCGGGCGTCGACCAGGTGCACCTCGTCGAAACCATGGGCGCGCCAGTAGGCGGCCATGCGGCCGTTGTCCCACAGCGACACCATGCTGTGGTGCTCCTGCGAATAGCCGTTCCACACCAGCACCGGCAGATAGTTGGTGACCTCGGGATAGGCAGTGGCGAAGTGCTGAAATGCGCTCATGATATAGGGCTCGCCCAGCCCGCCGTCGCCGATGGTGACCGGGAACAGCTTGTCGCGATGCAGATAGGCGCCGGCCATGGCGAAATGCTGGCCCTGGCCGAGCGGACCCGCGGGCGCCAGCAGGCCGGGGATTGCGCCGGAGAGATGGCCGAGCAGGCCGTGGCGCTCGCGGAAACGCGTGCGCATCTCGGCCACGCTGTGGATGCCCATGGCTTCCAGCGAAGTGTCGAGGAACATCGCCGAGTAGAAGCCGGGCGCGTGGTGGCCGACCTCGGTCACCATGTTGCGGTGGCCCAATAGATGTAGCGCGGCAACTGCGTCGGCGCTGGAGGCGAAGCCGCCGGGGTGGCCGGAGGACTTGCTGCCGGTGACCTGCAGTGTGAGATAGCGCAGTGCGTCGGCAGCCAGCAGGGTCTGGTAGATGGCCGCTTCGCTGGTTGCGTCGGGCAGGGCCGGCCGGTCGGGGCCGAGCAGCGGCGTGGCGCCGAGGCGCTCGATTTCCGGAAGGCTGTCGGCGAAATACTGGATGCCCTCGCAGAAGGCGGGCAGGGTTTCAGGGGTGGACAGCATCTGGGCGCTCATGGCTATACCTTTCATAATGTGAAATTGTTTCGCGCGATGCGAAACGATGGACGTATTGAAGCAGTAAACTGTCCGCAATTTCACATCGCGTGATAAATTTTCACTTTATGAAAAACGCCGGCTCCTCGATCCAGGTCCTCGACCGTGCCATGGCACTGGTCGGCATCCTCTCCCGCGCATCCGGGCCGCTCGGACTGACCCGGCTCGCTGGCGAGGCCGGGTTGCACACCGCCAGCGCACACCGCATCCTCGGTGCGCTGATGGCGCATGGCCTGGTCGAAAAAACCGGCGCCGGAGAATACGATCTGGGCGTGCGTTGGCTGGAAGTGG
>NZ_JANJXQ010000294.1 GCF_024708915.1 Thiobacillus sp. | reverse complement strand
ACGTCGGCGGTGGAGACGACAAGCTGGTTGGCCTGGCGGGCGTTCTCGGCGTTCTGCCGGACAGTGCTGGTCAGCTCTTCCATCGAACTGGCGGTCTCTTCCAGCGACGAGGCCTGCTCTTCGGTGCGCGAGGAGAGGTCGGCGTTGCCGGTGGCAATCTCGCGGGTGGCGACGGCAATCGCCTCGGTGCCGCTGCGAACCTGGCCGACGATGCCGGCCAGACTCTCGTTCATGTTCTTCATCGCCAGCATCAGCTGACCGGTCTCGTCCTGCGAATGCACCTCGATCCGCTGCGTCAAATCCCCCGCGGCGACGCTTTCGGCCAGCCGGACCGCCTCATTCAGCGGACGCGAAATGGCGCGAATCAGCCAGACACCGATAAATGCCGCCAGTAGCACGCCGCAGACGACGACCGCAACCGAAATATTGCGTACCAGGGCATAGCGGGTTTGCGCTGACTGGAATTCGCCTTGCGCCACGTCGAGCTGGAGCTGATTGATCGCTTCCATGCTTTTGCGAACTGCGGGATAAGTCTGGCTCAGCGGCCCCTGCAATATTTCCCCGGCCTGCTGGAAATCGTGGGCGCGCAATGCCGCGATGGCGGGGATCATGCCTTCGCGGCCATATTTTCTGCGGTTGGCGTCGAGTTCCCCGGCCAGCTTCGTTTCTTCGGCCGTCAGCCGGGTCGCCATGTAGGCCTTCCAGATCCCGTCGATTTCCTTGATGGTGTTGCTCACCGCTTCGGTCTTCCCGTCGACTACCGAAAGATCTTCCGGGAACGCCGTCAACTGGCCTGCGGTCGCTTCGCCGATCGTGATCTGGTTCTGGTTCATCAGCATGGACATGCGTTCCAGATGACCCAGCGCAACCATCCTGTCCTCGTAAACCGTTCTCAGGGAGTCATTGGTGGCGTTCAGGCTGGTCAGGCCCATGATCCCGCTGCCCACCAGCAGCACGGAAAGAAAGCCGATCACGAAGACCAGCCGCGACTTGATGCTCAGATTCGCTAACATTTCGAGCCTTTCATCCCTAAACACACAATCAATCCAAGGCTTGCCGGGTCAGCGTACCGATCCTCCCGAAACCCTTCGCGGCATGGCCAGGACATCGACCGGGTCGATGTTCTGGCCACTTCCGTTCAGCGCTCCAGCGATATTGCAAACACTCAGAACTCTTCCCACTCCTCGTTGCCGCCGCCGGCGGCCGCCAGCTTCTTCGGCCGCGCGGCCGGCGCCGCCTGCGGACGCGACCGCGGCAGCGCCACGACATCCTTCAGCACCGGCAGCGCCGCCCGCTGGCCGCTCAC